>NZ_VKJP01000256.1 GCF_007280575.1 Streptomyces benahoarensis | reverse complement strand
CCGCATACTATTTTTCTTCTCAGGCAGAGGACGGCATACGAGATTCATGAGCGTCTCGTGGGCTCGGAGATGTGTATAAGAGCCAGGCGGGCCCGCCCCCTCCACCTTCGCCTCTCCCCCAGCACCGGACGGTTCGCCGTCCGGTGCTTCTTGCCGTTCCGGGCACCGTGCGGGAAGCCCATCAGCCGTCAGTTAACAGCGAGTTGATGGTTCGTTACGACAGAACTGATCTACGCCCCGGACTCTGGTCCGCGTGCAACCACTACGGCAGAGCAGCCCAGGACAGGACACCGTCCACGGTGTCCTGCGGCGACGTGCCCGGAGCCATCCGGACCGGCCGTTCCTCTCCTTCCTGGACGAGTCGGGTGCGGTCACGACGATCAGCTACGGCGAGATGGACCACCGCGCCGAGCGGATGGCCGACCTTCTGGTCAGCCGGGGCATCGGGCCCGGCAGCCGCTTCCACGTCCATCTGACCAATCGCCCCGAGTTCTTCGACGCGTGGTTCGGCGCGGCGAAGGCGGGCGCCGTCATGGTCCCCACCAACCCGCTCTCCACCGCAGCCGAGCTCTCCTATGTCCTCTCCCACGCCGAGTGCCGGCTGAGCCTGACCCAGCCCGAACTGCTCACCGCCGCACAGGTCGCCGCCATCGACTCGCCCTGCTGCGAGCAGCTGCTGGTGACCGGGTCGGAGTCGCTGGAGCGGGCGCTCGCCACGGCACCGGCGCGGCCCGCGCAGACGGTGGACGATCCGTCCGCGCCGCTCGGGGTGCTGTACACCTCCGGCACCACCAGCCGCCCCAAGGGCGTCGTCGTGCCGCATGCGGCGTATCTGCACTCCGGTGAGGTGGTGGCCCGGCAGCTGCGGTTGCGGCAGGAGGACCGGCAGCTGATCGTGCTGCCGCTGTTCCACGGCAACGCGCAGTACTACTCCTCGATGTCCGCGCTGGTCACCGGCGCGTCGCTCGCGCTGACCCCGCGGTTCAGCGCCTCCCGCTGGTCCGAGCAGGCGGTACGGCTCAACGCGACGGTGGCGAGCCTGTTCGCCGCGCCGATCCGGATGATCCTGGCGCAGCAGCCGTCGGCGCACGACACCGGGCACCGGCTGCGGGCGGTGCTGTTCGCGCAGAACGTCACCGACGCCCAACTGGCGGAGTTCGAGGGCCGGTTCCAGGTGCCGCTGCTCCAGCTGTACGGCATGACCGAGACCGTCGCGCCGCCGCTGATGAACCCGCTGCACGGGCGGCGCCGCAACCAGAGCATGGGCCGCCCGGTGTCCGGGGCGCGGCTGCGGGTGGTCGACGAACGGCTGCGGGACGTCGTCCGCGGCCAGAGCGGCGAACTGCTGGTGGGCGGCGTACCGGGGCGCACGCTGATGGCCGGTTATCTGGGCGATCCGGAGGCGACGGCCGGGGCGATGGGCGGCGGCTGGCTGCGGACCGGGGACCACGTCCGAGTGGACTCCGACGGGTTCGTGCACTTCGTGGACCGCGGCAAGGACGTCATCAAGCGCGCGGGCGAGAACGTGTCGTCGAGCGAGATCGAGCGGGTCGTCAACGCGCACCCGGCGGTCTTCGAGTCGGCGGTCGTAGGGGTCCCGGACCCGATCCGGGACGAGACGGTGAAGGTCTTCGTCGTCCTCAACGGTCAACACCCCCTCGCCGAGGGCGAGTTGATCGAGTGGTGTGCGGCCAGGCTGGCGTCGTTCAAGGTTCCGGGGTGTGTGGAGGTCGTCGAAGGACTGCCGCGCACCTCGGTAGGCAAGATCCGCAAGCATCTGCTTCGCGGTCGCTGACCGGTGCCGGCGCTGACGACGCCCGCACCGGTGGATATCCATCCATCAACATGAGGAGTATCCATGGAGTTCAAGCGCGCCGTCGGTACGCGCCGCACCACCCGCTACTACCAGGCATGGCGCCCGGTGGAGAAGGAGAAGGTCCAGAAGATCCTGCACGCCGCGCGGCTCCAGTCGCACCACGGCAACGCGCAGGAGGTCCGTAAGGCCGTCGTCATCACCAAGGGCGAGACCCCGGACGCGGTGCGCGACGGTCTGATCGACGCGGTCTACAACCAGCCGCAGGCCCACCAGGCGCCGGTCGCCATCGTGTGGTGCACCGACATGGCCGGGTGGGAGCCGCTGCGTCCCACGCTGCTCAAGCTGATCGAGTCGGGTTCCCTCACCTCCAGCTACGGCTGGAGCGAGGAGTTCGTCGACAGCGTCGTGATGAAGACGCCGGACTTCAACGTGCTTGCCGGTGACGTCGAGTTCGCGAAGTGGCTCAGCGCCTTCGAGTGCGGTCTCGGTGTCGGCTCGGCGCTGCTCGCCGCGACGGACGAGGGCCTGGGCACCGGTCTGGTCACCGGCCGCCGGGAGCAGATCCGTGAGCTGCTGAAGATGCCCGAGAGCGTCATCCCGACCCAGATCCAGCTGGTCGGCTACTCCGCCGAGAGCACCGAGGCCGGTGGCCAGCGGCCCCGCCCCGACTTCGAGGACCTGTACTTCGACGGCACCTGGGGCACCAGCTACGGCAACGACGAGTCCGTCGTCGCCGAACTGTCCGACGCCGGGATGATCCAGGCCGCCGCGCCGCTGCCGCACCGCAAGGCGGAGCTGCGTGCCCTGGCGGGGATGTTCGGTCTCCCCGAGTGAGAACCGAGCTGATGTCGGAGGCTGCGGTGGCGCCCGGTTCCCGGGTGCCGTCGCGGCCTTCGGCCCACCCCGACGGCTGCGCGGGAGTCCGCCGCCTGGCCCAGGCCCGCATCCCCACCGCCCACGGCGAGCTGCGCTGCGTGGCGTACGCGGCGGCGGGCGGCGTGGAACATCTGGCGTTCGTGGCGGGCGAGGTGTCCGGGGCGGCCGACGCCCTGGTGCGGCTGCACAGCGAGTGCGCCACCGGGGACCTCATGGGGTCGCTGCGGTGCGACTGCGGCGCGCAGCTCGACGAGGCGCTGCGGCGGGTCGCGACCGAGGGCACCGGCGCCGTGGTCTACCTCCGCGGCCACGAGGGCCGCGGCATCGGCATCGCCGCCAAGCTGCGCGCCTACCAGCTCCAGGACACCGGCCTGGACACGGTGGACGCCAATGTGGCCCTGGGGCTGCCGGTCGACGGCCGGGACTACGGCGCGGGCGCGGCGATCCTCCACGACCTGGGGATCACCGGCGTACGGCTGCTGACGAACAACCCCGACAAGGTCGCGGCGCTCGCCCGGCACGGCGTACGGGTGGCCGACCGGGTGCCGCTGCTCGCCCCGACGCACGGCGAGAGCCTGCGCTATCTGCGGACGAAGCGGTCCCGGATGGGGCACCTCCTCGACGGCCTCGACTCCCCCGCCGCGGCCGGAACGCCCACCGGCCCCGGCAGCTCCGACCAGCCAGCAACCATGACGACGGCGTCGGCTCCTGCGACGGCGCCTGCTGAGGAAAGACCATGACCGACACTGCCTTTCACGAACTGATCACCGTCCAGCGGTACGCGGCGCACCTGTCGGACCTCGACACGAAGGACCGCGACGCCCGGCTCAACACCATCGCCGAGTTCGCCGAGTTCGTCGGCCGGACGCCGGACGAGATGATCGCGGAGATCTTCAACGAGGAGACCCGCAAGTACCGCAAGCGCGGTTTCTACAGCGACCGGGTCAAGGAGTTCTCCGCGGCGCTCGACGGCCCGCGCAACCGCCAGCTGGCCCGCGGCAACGTCATCCGGTCGTTCTTCATCGCCAACGGCCGCCGGATCCCCCCGGAGCAGCCGGACTGGATCTGAACGCCGGTGCGGGCCCGTCGCGGGACCCGCACCGCCCGGTCGCCGCACACCACGGGGCGGCCGGGCCGACGCGCCAGGGCGTGTAGTTCCGGCCTTCGTGAGCCTGTGACGCACGAAGGCCGGAACTACACGCCCTGGACCGCCGACCCCTCGTGCAGCGGCGCCCGCCCGCGGTACCGGCCCACCTGAAGGGAGCAGACCCTTGCTGCCCACCCAGAGGCATCCACTCGACGACCTGCTCGGCATCCGCTACGAGGAGGTGTCCGCGGGGCGGGTGCTCGCCTCGCTGCTCCTGTCCCCGCGCATACACGGCGCGACGGGCACGGTGCACGGCGGCGTACTGGCGGCGCTGACGGAGAGCGCGGCCTCGGCGGGCGGGACCCTCAACACCGGGGAGGGGGAGGCGGCGGTCTGCGCGGACACCCAGATACACCATGTGCGCCCGGCGGTGAGCGGAACGCTGCACGTCTGCGCGGTGCCCGTCCACCGCGGTTTCACCCAGCAGCTCTGGTCGGCGGAGGTCTTCGACGACCGCAACCGGCTGGTGAGCTGCGCCACGGTGCAGTTGCTGCATGTGGCGCGGGACCGGGCGGCCGCACCGGCCCACTGACGGTCCGCCGAGCCGTACGGCCCGCCCCCGGGAAGCCCGGGGGCGGGCCGCGGCGTGTCAGACGTCCGGGGTCTCCGCCCGGCGTCCCCAGGCGCTGACCATCAGCGGCCCTCCGGCGAGCGGTTCCAGGAAGCGGGTCGGCGCCGACGGCCAGGCAGCGCCAGCCGGGGGCGAGGCCGAGGCGGTCGCAGATGTCGGCGGTGCCCGGGGCGTAGAGCGCGGAGATGTTCCGCAACCGGGCGCGTTCCGCGTGCCACGCCGGGTCGAGTACACAGCTCATGGGCGGTCCTGTCGTTCGAAGGTGACGGCCAGCCAGGGGCAGATCGCCTCGGCGCGGGCCAGGTGCCCCGGGTCGCCCGCGTCCAGGTCGGCGTCCGGCCGCAGCCGCGCCCGCCGGTCCGCGACGCGGAAGACGTCCGGGACGGTCTCCGCGCAGTGGCCGGTGCAAGGAGTTCGGTGATGTGGGTCTCGCTCACCGGGGAGGCGAAGTCGGCGAGGGCGAACACCTGCATCGCCTCGGGCACCGGCTCCTCCAGCGGCCAGGCAGCGCTGTAGGCGCAGGAGAACGCCTCGTAGTTGCGGTTGACCTCCTTCACCCCCTCGTACGAGGTGACCTGCACGGAGTCGAGTTCCGGGGAGTGGACGACGGGGCAGCAGGCTCGGTCGGCGGCCGGCTGCTGCCAGGGGGTGGGCGGCCTTGCCGTCGTACGGTTTGAAGGCGTACGACTGCTCCCCCGGGGCGGCCGTCGGCTGCCCGCTGACCGTGCTGCGCGGCGACGCGGACCCGGCGTGCGCGGTGTCCGAGGCCGACGCCTGGCGCCCGCACACCACCGGCGCGTTCGGCGTCTCGCTGTACCCCGGCGGTCACTTCTCCCTCGACGCGCAGGCCGCCGGCGTCGCCGCGGAGATCACCGGGGCGCTGACCGGCCAGTCCGCTCGGGCCTGCCCCCCGGTCGGAGGGGCTCACGGTGCGCCCCTCCAACTGGGGGTACTTACCGCACACGCCCTTCGGCATGCTCATTCGCGATGGCCGACGACCAAGGAGAACAACGGTGATCAGCCGGCTGCGGCCACATCGCTATGGGTGGATGCCGCAGGACACGAGCGGTCTGGAACAACTGACCTGCCGGGAGCGGGAGGTCCTTCTCCTGGTGACCCAGGGCCTGTCCAACGCGGAGATCGCCGAACGCCTGGTGGTGTCGGCCGCGACCGTCAAGACCCACGTCGGACGGATGCTCGCCAAACTCCACCTGCGCGACCGCGTCCAGGCGGTGATCTTCGCGTACGAGTGCGGTCTCGTGCGGGCGGGACGGGACCGGACCGGTTGAACCGCCGGGCGGGGCGGCACGGGCACCGGCGGGGCGGCCGGACCGCCCGGCCGCCCCGCCCGGCCCGCTTCGGGCGCCTCAGCCGACCAGCCGCATGTCCCGTGGGGTGTCATCGGCGAGCAGGATCATCCGCTGCAACTCCCGCAGTTCCCGGGACGGTTCGAGGCCCAGTTCCTGCCGGATGGCGTCGCGGGCGCAGCGGTAGATCCGCAGCGCCTCGGCGCGCCTGCCCGAGCGGGACATGCAGAGCATCAGCTGCTGGTAGAACGCCTCGTGCAGCGGGTGCCGGGCGAGCAGGGAGCACAGGACACCGGCCATCTCCTGGTACCGGCCCAGGGCGATGCCGGACGTCACGAAGAGTCCGGCGCATTCGATGTGCGCCTCCTCCGCCCACCGTGCGCAGCCCCCGACGACCGGACCTCCGGCGACGCCGTCCAGCACCGTCCCGCGGTGCAGCGACAGCGCGGCGCCGAGCAGGTCGACGGCCCGCTCGTGGTGCCCGGAACGGGCGGCGCGGCGCCCGTCCCTCAGCAGGCACTGAAAACGGTGCAGGTCCAGTTCGCCGGGGTTGAGCCGCAGGATGTAGCCGGGTGCGGTGGTGGCGATCGGGGTGCCGGGGCGTCCCGGGCGGGTGAGGATCTTACGCAGTTGGGAGACGTGGACATGGAGGGAGGCGGTGGCGCGCCGGGGCGGGGCGCTGCCCCAGATCTCGTTGCTCAACTCGTCCCGGGAGACGACGTGGTTGGCCCGGATGAGCAGCGTCGCCAGCAGGACCTGCATCTTCGGTGCGCTGACCGGCGCGACGGCCAGATCATCGGTCACCCGCAGCGACCCCAGAATTTCGTACCGCACGAATGGCTCCTTGCTCTCCAGCTCACATTCCGTCATTTCCCGTGCACGCCGACGGTCGCGGTGCGGAAAGGGTTTCCGACGCCCTGGATTTCACTCCTCCGGGCACCTGGAACGCACTTCTCGCATTCCCATTTTCGAAATCTTCTCGCGGGGAAACGCGGTGGGCAGCAAGTGTTCTGACGCACCACGTGCGCATCCGACCTTACTCTTTGCCGCCGAGCATACCGTCGCCGCTCGATAACGTTCCGTCAACTTAGCCGTGCGGCACCCCTACCGTGAACCCCAGTCTCACCACCCGAACCCCTAGGAAGACACCCCTGAACAGGGGTCCCGAGCTATTTCCCGCCGGTTGACAAGCATCGCGTAAATATCGCGAAGGAAGGGTTCATGACGTCCGGCGGCGGCCTCCGGGCCCGCCCACGGAACGGGCGGGAGGCCGTCACCATGGCCCCGGGTCAGTCGTACGCGTAGAAGCCACGGCCCGTCTTCCGGCCGAGCAGTCCGCCCTCCACCATCCGCAGCAGAAGGCGGGGCGGCACGTAGGACGGCTCCTTGTACTCCTCGTACATGGCGGTCGCGGTCGAGGCGACCACATGGAGGCCGACCGGCTCGACGAGAGGCATGGCGGCGACGGGGTGGAAGCAGTGGGTGCCGATGGCCCCAGGCGCTTGCCGCGTGCGATGGTCTCCTCGGGGGTGGGCTCCTGGTCGTCCACCTGGACGCAGCTGACCACGACATGGTCGCCGGTGCGATCTCCGGCGTCGGCACCGGGCCGACGGCAGGGATTTCCGGACTTCCTTGTCCTCGGCGTCGCCGAACATCCCGACGTCCTCGGCGCGGAGATGAGCGGCGAGATATTCGCTCGGCAGCTCCAGCCGTTCGAGTTCTTCCGGTGCGGCTCCCCCGAGCAGAGCCTCGGCCAAGGAATCCACGGCTTTCTTCCTCCCCGGTGATGCGCACCCACCGCGCGATCCGCGGGCCGAAGAATAGCGAGGCCGTTTACGTGGGCGGGGCAGTCGCCCGCGTATGCCTCGCCGGCCACCAACGGCCCGGCAAAGACTCCCCGTCGAACCGTAGTGCTGGGTAGCCCCACACGATGCCCTCAAACCCCTATCGCCCCCTACAGTCCGTGTCCCCGGAAGAAGGGGTTCCGGAGAATTTCCGAGAAACCTTCCACAAATTCCGGTACCCCTTTCCGGGGGTCCCGGTTCCGTACCCCCTTGAGTCCCCTGACATCCAGAAAGCGTGGGCTCCCTGTACACCGCATACGCCACGACGCCGCACCGGGGATCCGGTGCGGCGTCGTGGCGTATGTGTGGTGCGTGTGAGGCGTGTCGTCCACGCGGCTCGTGCCGTACGTGGCGGATGGCGGGGAGCGCAGGACTCAGCGATGCCCGGCAAGCTCCAGCAACCGGGAGAGCAGTCCGGCCTCACGGAGCCGCTGCAAGGGCAGTTCCCCGAGTATTTCCAGCACCTGCTCATCATTCAGTCCGGCCGCCAGATCGACCGGGGCAGCAACGTTCCCGGCAACAGCGGGGGTTGATGCCGCGACGGCGCCCGACTCCTCCTGCGGAACCGCCTCCGGGAGCGGCCCCGCGGGCTCGGTGAGCGGGTGGCTCTTATACACATCTCCGAGCCCACGAGACGCTCA
>NZ_VKJP01000255.1 GCF_007280575.1 Streptomyces benahoarensis | reverse complement strand
GGCTCGGGGGTTCCCTTACGGGCACCGGGCCCGGCCTCCGGCTCTCCCTTACGGGCCCCCGCCCCCGGCGCGTACTTCAGAATCCGAAACCGGTGCGTCCCCGCCGGAACGCCCCCCGCACGCACATCCATCCGCGTCGTGACGAAGTGCCCGCTCCCCAGCTTGGTGGACTTCCGCGGTGACACCGACTCGATGACCGCGTCGAAGGTGATCTCGTCGCCGGGCCGCAGCGGACGCAGATACTCCTGCTCGCAGTCGGTGGCCACGACGGCGGTGCACCCGGCGCCGTCCAGCAGCGCGAACAGTTCGTCGTACGCGGCCGACCGGCCCTCGTGCCCGGAGAGGCCGCCCATCGTCCACGCCTGGAGCATCGTCGGCGGGGCGACGGCGTCCGGTCCCCGGTACGCGGGGTGGGTGTCGCCCATCGCCTCGCACCAGTGCCGGATCATCGCCGCGTTGACCGGGTCCTTGCCTCGCCCGCCGGTCGCCGCGGGCCGCCCCTCGAACTCCTTGAGCCGCGCGTACAGCTCGCCGTCACCGCTGGTCCCCGCCGTTTGCGGCGCGCCCCGCGCCTCGTCCCCACCGTTCACCGCCGCCCCCTCCGCATCCCCAGCCGCATGGTCGCGACCAGCTCCCGCTGGATCTCGCTCACCCCGCCGCCGAACGTGTTGATCTGCGCCGCGCGGTTCATCCGCTCCAGCAGGCCGTCCCCGAAGGCGCCGGGCGATCCGGCCCGGATCAGCGCGGCGTCGCCCACCGCCTCCTGGCACAGCCGGTACACCTCGACCGCGCTCTCCGTACCGGCGAACTTCACCCCGGCGGCATCGCCCGGCGCGAGCGTCCCGGCGCCGACGTCGCCGACCAGCCGCCAGTTCAGCAGCCGGGTTGCGGAGAGCCGGGCGTATGCCTCGGCCAGCCGGGACCGCACCCACGGGCGGTCGGCGGGCCGCCGCCCGGTCGCCGGATCGGGCGTGCGGGCATGGGCGAGCGCCGCCTCGTAGACGTCCTCCGCCTGCATCCCGATGGCGGCGAGCGCGACCCGTTCGTGGTTGAGCTGGTGGGTGATCAGCCGCCAGCCGGTGTGCTCCGCGCCGACGAGGTGGTCGGCCGGGACCCGCACGCCGTCGTAGTACGTCGCGGTCGTCGTCAGCCCGCCGACCGTCTCGATCGGCGTCCAGGAGAAGCCGGGCGCGTCCGTCGGTACCAGCAGCAGGGAGATGCCCCGGTGCTTGGGCGCGTCCGGGTCGGTGCGGCAGGCCAGCCAGATCCAGTCCGCCTGCTGGGCGTTGCTGGTGAAGATCTTCGACCCGTCGATCCGCCAGTCGCCGCCGTCGCGCACCGCGCGGGTCCGCAGCGACGCCAGGTCGGTGCCCGCCTCCGGTTCGGTGTAGCCGATCGCGAAGACGATCTCGCCGCTGAGGATGCGCGGCAGGAAGTACGCCTGCTGCCGCTCGGTGCCGTACGCCATCAAGGTCGGGCCGACGGTGTTGAGCGTGACCATCGAGACCGGCGCGCCCGCCCGGTACGCCTCGTCGAAGAAGACGAACTGTTCGTCGGGACCGCGCCCCTGCCCGCCGAACTCCCGGGGCCAGCCATGACCCAGCATGCCGTCCGCGCCGATCCGCCGTAGCACGGCCCGCTGTGCGGTGGCCTCGTCGGGCGGCCCGTCCGGCATCAACTCCCGGAAATACGCGCGGAGTTCGGCACGCAACTGCTGCTGGCGTGCGGTGGGCGCGAGATGCACGTCGACGGCCTCCCCTTCGGGGCGCGGACGGTGGCGGGGCACGGCGGACGCCGGGGGTGGATGGCGCGCGGAACTGCACCCTCAGCGTTTCTGACTCTCCGTCAGAAACGCTGAGGGTGTCAAGAGCGCGCCCACCCGGGGCCACCGGCCCCCTGGGACCGGGCCCTCGCGGCCACCGGCCCCCGCCTCACGCCTCGCCGGTCGGCTCCCCGGCGGTCGTCCCCCAGGTCGTCGGCTGCCCGTCCGTCGGCTCCGCCACCTCGATGACCAACTCCGGCCGGTCCCACGGCACCGCCGGTGGCCGGGCCGGAACCACGCCCACGGACCTGGCACCGACGCTCCGGTAGAACCCCTCCGCGGGCGGATGGGAGACCACCCGCACCCGGGCGAGACCGGCCCGGCGGGCCTCCTCCCGCAGGTGGGCGATGAGCCGCCGCCCGATGCCCAGGCCCTGTGCCTCGTCGGCGACGAACAGCAGGTCCAGCTCGGGCGGATCGAGCACCAGCGCGTAGAACCCGAGCACCCGCCCACCGGCCCCGTCCGCCTGGCCCGGTTCCTCCGCGACGAAGACCCGGTGCGTCTCGATGTAGTCGGGCCCGACGCGGTACCCGGCGACCATCGACGCGTACGGGCCCTCGTACGCACGCGAGTTCCGCACCAGGCGGGTGAGGCGGCGGGCGTCCCGGGCCGCCGCCCGCCGTATGGTCACCGCGCCGGACCGCCGTCCGCCACCCTTGTTTCCACCGCTCACCGGGCCCACTCCCCCACCGCTCACTTTCGGCCTTCCGGCGTCTTCGAGCCGGTCAGGACCGCTTCCGCCGGTCTCTTTCACAGAACCGATTCCGCCGTTCCACCGTACCGCCCCCGAACAGCACCGGAACCGATCCGTCCAGGGCAAACCCTCACCCGTACCGACTTTCCGCGAGGCCGCCGTCCGGCGCGTTCTCCCCGAACACGTACGAAGAATTCCGATGCCGCTGAACACCCAGGCGAATACTGCCGCCGACACTCCGCGAAAAACACTCTTACGCCCCCCTCCCCTCAGCGATCCGGGAATTTCCGCAAGAGGCCGGGGATCGCCATCTCGACACTCTCGGCCAAAGCTCTCACGCGCCATTCCACCCACCGGCCACCGGTAGTTTCCTGGTCCCCACGAACCAACTCAGGGGGGTTTGCATGACCACCGGAATCAGAGGCTGCGACAACCAGTCGAACTCCTACGTCTCCTTCGTCAACCAGGAGCACCCCGGAGACAGCACGTCGGTGAGTCCCCGGACGTACAGCGACGCGTACGCCTGGATCTCGCAGCACAAGGACAGGCCGCTCACCGTCCAGACGGGGCGGGGGCACTGCATCCTGTGGGACGACGACTGGAAGGTCAAGGGCCAGTGGGACGACGGCAACGGGGAGTTCGTCCTCGCCAACGTCGAGCACAGCCCACAGGATTACCGCATGACGGTCAGCATGACCGGCGACATCTCCCTTTCCCCGGTCTGATCCCCATCCCGCGGGCGGAACGGCCGGCCGACCACCTGCCGTTCCGCCCGCGCCGGCAACACCGCGCACGCACCGGCCGCGAAAGGGAGACGCACCGTGTCCATGTCGGACTGGAAAATCAGTAACTCCAGCGAGAACAACACGGGAAACTGGGTGTACTACGTGTGCACCGTCCTCGTGCAATTCGCCAACATCCATTTCAGTCGGCACGTCGACAATCCCGCCGACGATCACATGGCGACCAACGACAATCAGTATTACTACTACGGCGTCACCGGCACCTTCAACACCGCCGCCCAGCACGCCCCGCAAGCCGTCCGCGACGCCCTCGTCCAGGCGTGGAACAACTACTTCTCGGTCCGCTGATCGCTCGCCGACGGCCGATGCTGCTGTCCACCGGGAATCCGGCGGGCAGCGGCATCACCCCGTCGGGGCGCCGCACCGGCCTCAGACCGCCGCGCCGGCGGGCGCACCGTCCGCCGCGCCGTCCCCGCCCCGCCCCGCCGCCGAGCACCGCGCCGCGGCCACCGCACCGCTTCACCCAGGGCGGAACGCCGCTCCCTTCCCCCGGCGCCCCGGATCCCTAGGCTGAACGGGTGAGCACTCATGCGCGGAACGAAGCCCACGTCATCCCCCTGCATCCGCGGCCCTCGCCGCCCGGTTCCGGCGGGGCGGCCCCCGCCCGGCAGCGGCCGGCGGGAGCCCCACAGCCACCCGCGTCGCCGGACCCCCTGTGGCGAGACCTCGTCGGCCATGCGCTGCGGCGCGAACGGCTGGCCCAGAAGCGCACGTTGAAGGAGGTCGCGGAGGTGGCACGAATTTCCATGCCGTACCTGTCGGAGCTGGAGCGCGGCCGCAAGGAAGCCTCCTCCGAGGTGCTCGCGGCCGCCGCCCGGGCCCTCGGGCTCGACCTCGCCGGGCTGCTCTCGCTCACCCAGGACGAGCTGGCCCGGTACGTCCGCAGCCGGGTGGGCCGGGGCCGCACCTCGCCCACGGCGCGGCACAACGGCCTCGACCTCGCCGCCTGACGGGCCGGCGGCCGGTACGGCGGGGCGCAGCGCACCACCGCCGTACCGGTCGGCTCGCCGGCCTCCCTCGCGAGGTCAGGCGTGCGCGAGCCGGCGGCTCAGCACCTCGTCGGCGAGCCCGTAGGCGACGGCCTCCTCGGCGGTGAGCACCTTGTCCCGGTCCATGTCCGCGCGGAGCGTCGCCACGTCGTGATGCGTGTGCCGGGACAGCACCTCCTCCGCCTGCGCGCGGATACGGGCCATCTCCTTGGCCACGAGGCCGAGGTCGGAGACCGTCCCCTGCCTGCCGCCACTGGCCGGCTGGCCGAGCAGCACCCGCGCGTGCCGCAGCACGAACCGCCGCCCGGGGTCCCCGCCGGCCAGCAGCACCGCCGCCGTCGACGCCGCCTGCCCGACGCAACAGGTGGAGATCGGCGCCCGCACGTACGTCATCGTGTCGTAGATCGCCATCAGTGAGGTGAACGAGCCGCCGGGCGAGTTGATGTAGAGCGAGATCTCGCTTTCCGGGCTCGCCGACTCCAGGTGCAGGAGTTGCGCGATGACCACATTGGCGACCCCGTCGTCGATCTCGGTGCCGAGGAAGATGATCCGCTCGTTCAGCAGCCGGCTGAAGACGTCGGAGGACCGCTCGCCCTGCGTGGTCCGCTCGATGACGTAGGGAACGGTGTACGAGCCCATGTCACAGCCCCATCCGTCGGCGCGACGTGGTCGGGCGGATCTCGGCGAGCGACTCCACCAGCCGGTCGACCATCCCGTACTCCCTGGCCTGCTCGGCCGTGAACCAGCGGTCCCGGTCACTGTCCCGCACGATCGTCTCCTCGCTCTGCCCGGTGTGCTCCGCGGTGATCCGGGCGAGGGTGTCCTTGGTGAACTGGTGGTTCTCCGCCTGGATTTCGATGTCCGCGGCGGTGCCACCGATGCCCGCCGAGGGCTGGTGCATCATGATCCGCGCGTTCGGCAGCGCGAACCGTTTGCCGGGCGCCCCCACGGTGAGCAAGAACTGGCCCATGCTGGCGGCGAACCCCATCGCCAGCGTCGCGACGTCGTTCGGGATGAGCCGCATGGTGTCGTAGATGGCGAGGCCCGCGGTGACCGACCCGCCGGGGCTGTTGACGTACAGGCAGATGTCGGTGTGCGGGTCGTCCGCCGACAGCAGCAGGAGCTGCGCGCACACCCGGTTGGCCGACACATCGTCGACCTGGGTGCCGAGGAGGACGATCCGCTGGGCGAGCAGCTGGGTCGCGAGGTGGTCGTCGAAGCGGCTGGGCGGTGTGTCGCCGTCCTCCGCGCGGGGCGGGAGGGTGGTGAGTGGAGTCATCTGGTCTCCTCGTCGAGGCAGGAACGCCGTCGACTCCACTCTTGGCCCCGGAAGCTCCCCGGACACCGTTTCTCTGCCCGCCGCAGATTCGCCACGGGCAGAGGCGACGACCCCCTCCCTACCTGACGCCCGCGCTCCTCCTGCTCAACGGCGTACCACTTCCCACCTGCGGCGAGGGGTTGGGGGCCACGGGACGATTCCGGCGGGCGCGACCGGCCCCGTGGCACCGTGCCCGTCACTCCCCCACGTACGCCGCCAGATGTTCGCCGGTGACGGTGGAACGTGCGGCTATCAGGTCGGCCGGCGTCCCCTCGAACACCACCCGGCCACCGTCGTGCCCCGCCCCGGGCCCCAGGTCGACGATCCAGTCCGCATGCGCCATGACCGCCTGGTGGTGCTCGATGACGATCACGGACTTGCCGGAGTCGACCAACCGGTCGAGCAGGCCGAGGAGTTGCTCGACATCCGCCAGGTGCAGGCCGGTCGTCGGCTCGTCCAGGACGTAGACGCCGCCCTTGTCCGCCATGTGCGTGGCCAGCTTGAGGCGCTGGCGCTCGCCGCCGGAGAGCGTGGTGAGCGGCTGGCCGAGGGTGAGGTAGCCGAGGCCGACGTCGGCCAGCCGCTCAAGGATCTTGTGCGCGGCGGGAGTTCGCGCCTCCCTTTCGGCGAAGAACGCCAGGGCTTCGGCGACCGGCATGGCCAGCACCTCGGCGATGTCTCGTCCACCGAGGTGGTACTCCAGGACCGCGGCGTCGAAGCGACGGCCCTCGCAGTCCTCGCAGGTGCTGGCGACCCCGGCCATCATCGCCAGGTCGGTGTAGATCACCCCGGCGCCGTTGCACGTCGGGCACGCGCCCTCGGAGTTGGCGCTGAAGAGCGCCGGTTTGACCCCGTTGGCCTTGGCGAACGCCTTACGGATCGGGTCGAGCAGACCCGTGTACGTCGCCGGGTTGCTCCGCCGCGACCCGCGGATCGGGCTCTGGTCGACGGAGACGACGCCCAGCTCCTCGGGGATCGAGCCGTGCACCAGTGAACTCTTGCCGGAGCCCGCGACGCCGGTGATCACGGTGAGCACCCCGAGCGGAAGGTCGACGTCCACGTCCCGGAGGTTGTTGGCCTGCGCGCCGCGGATCTCCAGCACACCGTCCGGCTCGCGCACCGCCCCCTTGAGCGCGGCGCGGTCATCGAGGTGGCGCCCCGTGACCGTGTCGCTGCCGCGCAGCGCGTCGACCGGCCCCTCGAAACAGACCGTGCCGCCGCCCGTACCGGCACCGGGCCCCAGGTCGACGACGTGATCGGCGATCTCGATGACCTCCGGCTTGTGCTCGACGACCAGCACCGTGTTGCCCTTGTCGCGCAGCCGCAGCAGCAGCTCGTTCATCCGCCGGATGTCGTGCGGATGCAGCCCCGCGGTCGGCTCGTCGAAGACGTAGGTGACATCGGTGAGCGACGACCCGAGGTGGCGGATCATCTTGACGCGCTGCGCCTCACCGCCCGACAGCGTGCCCGCGGGCCGGTCCAGGGACAGATACCCGAGCCCGATCTCGACGAAGGAATCGAGGGTCTGCCGGAGCGCGGTGAGCAGCGGGGACACGGAGGGTTCCTGCACGTTCCGGACCCAGTCCGCCAGGTCCCGGATCTCCATCCGGCAGGCGTCCGCGATCGAGACCTCCCCGATCGTCGCGGACCGGGCGTGCGCGGCGAGCCGGGTGCCGTCGCACTCGGGGCACGGCGTGAAGGTGACCGCCCGCTCCACGAACGCCCTCACATGCGACTGCATCGCCTCCTTGTCCTTCGCCAGCATCGACTTCCGGATGCGCGGGACCAGACCCTCGTAGGTCATGTTGATCCCCGCGATCTTCATCCGGGTCGGCTCGCGGTGCAGCAGATCGCGCAGTTCCCTCTCGGTGAACTCCCGGATCGGCTTGTCCGGGTCGAAGAAGCCCGACTCCGCGTACAGGCGCGAGTTCCAGCCGCCGCCCGTGTAGCCGGGGATGGTGAACGCCCCCTCGTTGACCGACTTGGTGTCGTCGTAGAGCTGCGCCGGATCGAGGTCGGAGACCGTGCCGCGCCCCTCGCAGCCCGGACACATCCCGCCCACCTTGTGGAAGGTGACCTTCTCCTTCTTGCCGTTCCCCACCGTGATCGCGCCCGCTGCCGACACCGACGGCACATTGAACGCGAACGCCCCGGGCGGCCCGGCGTGCGGCTTCCCCAACCGGCTGAAGAGGATCCGCAGCATCGCGTTGGCGTCGGTGACGGTGCCGACCGTGGACCGCGGATCGGCGCCCATCCGCTGCTGGTCGACGCTGATCACGGTGGTCAGCCCGTCCAGCACATCGACCTCGGGCCGCGCCGGACTCGGCATGAAGCCCTGAAGGAACGCGCTGTACGTCTCGTTGATCAGCCGCTGCGACTCCGCCGCGATCGTGTCGAACACCAGCGAACTCTTCCCCGACCCGGACACCCCGGTGAACACCGTGAGCCGCCGCTTGGGAATCTCGATGTCGACGCCCTGGAGATTGTTCACGCGCGCACCGTGCACCCGGATCATCTCGTGGCTGTCGGCGATGTGCGGGGCGCGCGCCTGCCCATCGGCCCTGGCGTCCGTGCTGGTACTCATGCTGCTGTTCTCCGTCTGTGAGGTGGGCGAGGTGTCCGGGAGGGGCGGGGTGTCCGGGAGGGGT
>NZ_VKJP01000254.1 GCF_007280575.1 Streptomyces benahoarensis | reverse complement strand
CGGTGGGGGCGGGGGCGTGCGGGAGCGCGTCGGCCGTTGCCGTGAGCTGCGCGGCGGCCGGTTCGCCCCGGCGCATCGACGGCAGGGCCACCCCGCGCCCGTCCAGGGTCCGTTCGGTGTCGAGCTGCGTGACCGGGTGCGGGTTGAGGTCGAGGAAGTGCCGGTGGCCGCGTGCCGCGAGGGCCTCGATGCCGTCGCGGAAGAGCACCGGCTCGCGCAGGTTGCGGCACCAGTAATCGGCGTCCAGCTCCTCCCCGGCGGCGGTCTCCCCGGTGACGGTGGACCACATCGGTACGGTGCCGGGGCCGGGGGCGAGGCCCGCGAGGGCCTTGCGCAGGGGGGTGAGCAGCGGGTCCATGTGCGCCGAGTGCGAGGCGTAGTCCACGTCGATCGGGCGTACCGTCACGTCCTGCGCGGCGAGCGCGGCGGTCAGGCTCCCGATCGCGGCGCGGCCTCCGGAGACGACGGTGCGGTCCGGTCCGCCGACGACGGCGACCGCGAGGTCCGGGGCGCCGTGGCGGGCGAGGGCGGCCCGGGTGTGTGCGGCGTCCAGGCCCACGACCGCCATCGTCCCGTCGCCGGCCAGCTCGTCGACGAGCCGGGCGCGGACGGCGACGAGGCGCGCCGCGTCGTCCAGCGAGAGCGCGCCGCTGACGTGGGCCGCCGCGATCTCGCCCATGCTCTGGCCGATCACCACCGCCGGGCGCACACCCCGGTCCGCCCAGAGCGCGGCGAGCGCGACCTGCATGGTGAAGACGGCGGCCTGGACGGAGCTGGTGTCGTCCAGCGGCTCCCGGCGCAGGGTGAGCAGATCCTTGACGCTCCGCCCGCCGAGGTGCGGCGCCAGCGCCCGGTCGCAGGCGCGCACCGCCCGGGCGAACGCCGGTTCCGTCATCAACTCCACGCCCATGCCCGGCCACTGCGACCCCTGCCCGCCGAATACGAAGACCGGGCCGGCGGTCGCGTCGCCGGCCGCTCGGGGGGCGGCCGGGTCCGCCGGTACGGGCGCGAGCGTGGCCTCCGGGCCCGCCGGTGCGGGCGTGGCCGGTGCCGTTGTGCCCGCCGTCTCCTCCCGGGGCGCCGCGGACAGCAGCAGGTGGCAGTTGGTCCCGCCGAAGCCGAAGCCGCTCACCCCGGCCCACGCCTCCTCGTCCGCGGCGCCCGGCCAGGGCCGTGCCGCCGTGGGCACCGCCAGCCGCAGGTCGTCGAAGGGGATGTGCGGGTTGGGGCTCTCGAAGTGCAGATTGCGGGGAACCTCGCGGTGGTGCAGCACCAGCGCCGTCTTGACGAACCCGGCCACGCCGGCGGCCGCCTCCAGGTGGCCGATGTTGCTCTTCACCGCCCCGAGCAGCAGCGGCGCGTCGGCGGCCCGCCCCTCGCCGTAGACGGCGCCCAGCGCCCCGGCCTCGATCGGGTCGCCGAGCATGGTGCCGGTGCCGTGGGTCTCCACGTACCGCACGGTGGCCGGGGCGACGCCGGCGTCCGCGCAGGCCCGGCGGATCACCGCCTCCTGCGCCTGCGGGCTGGGCGCGGTCAGGCCGTTGCTGAAACCGTCGTTGTTGACGGCGCTGCCGCGCAGGGTGCAGTAGATACGGTCGCCGTCCGCGCGGGCCCGGGAGAGCGGCTTGAGCACCACCAGGCCGCCGCCCTCGCCACGGACGTAGCCGTTGGCGCGCGCGTCGAACACCTTGCAGCGGCCGTCCGGCGCCATCGCGCCGAAGTGCGACATCGTCACGGTGCCCACCGGGTCGCAGAAGAGGTTGACGCCGCCCACGAGCGCAAGGTCGCACTCCCCGGCGAGCAGGCTACGCCGCGCCTGGTGCAGCGCGACCAGCGACGACGAGCACGCGGTGTTCACGGTCAGGCTGGGGCCGGTGAGGCCGAGGGTGTAGGAGACGCGGGCGGAGATGATGCTGAGGTCGCCGCCGGTGGCCGAGTGCGGGGTCAGCCGCGTCGGGTCGGCGGCGGTCAGCGCGGCGTACTCGCTCCACATCGCGCCGACGAACACCCCCGCCGCCCGGCCCCGCAGGCTCCCCGGCACGATGCCGGCGTCCTCCAGTGCCTCCCACACCAGCTCCATCACCAGCCGCTGCTGGGGGTCCATGTGGAGGGCCTCGGCGGGCGAGATCCCGAAGAACAGCGGGTCGAAGCCGGCTATCCCCTCCAGGAATCCGCCCCACCGGGTCGCCATCCGGCCGGGCTCGCCGGGCGCGTACCAGTCGTCGACAGCCCAGCGCTCCGGCGGCGTCTCGGTGACCGCGTCCCGGCCGCCGGCCAGCAGGTCCCAGTACGCGGCGAGGTCCGGCGCCCCGGGGAACCGCGCGGCCATCCCCACCACGGCGACCGGCTCGTCGACCGCCGCCGCGGCGGACTCGGCGACGGCCGGCGCGGCACCGGCCCCGGACGGCTCCGCGCCCTGCCCGGCGAGTTGCCGCGCCAGCTCCGCGGGGGTCGGGCAGCTCCACGCGAGGGTGGGGGCGAGCGGACGCCCGAGCCGGCGCGACGCCTCGGCGACGAGGCGGGTGAGCGCCATCGAGTCCAGCCCGTAGGAGGTGAACCGCCGGTCCGCACGGACCTCGTCGCGCGCCCGGCCGGTCGTCCCGGCCACCCACTCCAGAAGCCAGCCCTCAAGACTTCCGGCATCACCGGCCGCCGGTGTGCCGGGGCCCGCGCCCGGGCCGTGAGCCGTTCCGCGATGCGGGTCGAGCCGCTCAGACATTCCTGAACTCCCTTGTGCGCCACCACTCACAGAGTGTTGAACCGTGTGTCACGGAGGGGACCGGAAGGACGTACCGGCGACGGCGGCGGGCGTCCAAGCGCAAGATCACAGCGCTCCCGCGAGCCTTCGGGCGTACGGAAGCGAACCAAGATCAACAGCGCGTGCAATCCCCGGCACAGACTGTCAACGGCTTTCCCCCCACCACACCTCTGATTGGATGTAGTGCACATCAAAGCCCTGTGATATAGGCGCGACCTGCGGTTTTACCCCCACGCCACCTGGCAGGCCGCGCGCACTCCCGAGGACGCCGACCCGTTTCCCATGGTTCATTTCCCCCGAGCCCGCACACCCGTCGCGCCGGGAGAGACGCCCCCCGCGGGGCCCGCTCCGCTCCGGGGCGCGCTCCGCTCGACCCCCATCCCCGGGCGCCCGCGACCACCCGCGCGAAGCCGAGCCCCATCCTCCGGCCGTCATGGCGCGCCACCACAGACACCAAAAAAGGGGGCCCCAACCCGGAGTTCCATCAGGTCCAGGACCCTTCACAAGCCAGCCGACGGACGAGACCGGCCTGTACAGGGTCCGGCGTCGCCATGACGCCGATGGCCCTGGTGCTCACCAGCCTGGGCACCCTGGGATGAGGCTCCGCAGGAGCGCGTCCCCTACTCCCGGATATCGGGCCCTGCTACTCCCAGATGTCGGGCCCTGCGCCTCGCCACACGATGACGGTGGAGTCCTCCAGGTCGACGGCTTCCGGGTCCAGGCCGGCCCGGCGGATGAACTCCAGCAGGTCCCGTCTGTTCATGGCCGGGCCGAGGATGGTTCCGTCGGCGCTGACACGACGGCCGCCCGTGCGGCTGGGGGGATGGACGATGATCCTTGCAGCCATAGGACAAGGGTCGCTCCCAGGGCGATCGTCGGCACTCCTGGTGAGACCAAGAGACCCCCTCATATCCCATGAGGGGGTCTCCGGCTTGTTCAAGTAAGCTCACTCGGCCTTCGCGTACGCCTCGCGGATTTCGACGGGGACGCGGCCGCGGTCATTGACGTTGTAGCCGTTCTCCCTGGCCCAGGCCCGGATCGCCGCAGTGTCCTGGGCCGGCACGGAGGCCGCCCTCGGCTTGCCGGACTTTCCCTTCGTCTTGCGGCCTGCCTTGAGGAACGGGCCCATGGCTTCCAGCAACTGGTCGTAGGAGTCGGGCCCGAGGTCAATCTCGTACGTGACACCGTCAAGAGCGATGACGTGCGTAGCTGCTTCCGATGTCTCTTCGCCCGTGAGGTCATCGGTGTAAATGGTGACGATCTTCTGTGCCATGCGGGTCATCGTATACGGTGCGACGGACCAGAGCCGGGGCCCCGCAGACGCCGCTTCCTTGAATTGAATTCAATCCGCCAGCCCTGTACGCTTAGCCATTTCCAAAAGGTCGGGACAAGTGCGCTGGTGCATAACCATTAGTACCCGCAGCACCTCTCTGGCCATGGGGTGCATCACGGTCAGTGACGTTCCGGTCATCTGGATCGGCCCCGCCGTTTCCAGCGGAATGCACGCACCGCTCCACGCCTGCGAGAACTGCATTGCGGAGCTGGAAAGCCTGATCTGGAATTACTTCGTTTCGAAAAACAGTCCGCAGACTCCCGCCTCCGCGGCAAGCTAGCCACTTAATTTCTCCCACGGAAATGGTTATCGCCGCGGAGGCGGGGCTCCACCCCCGCCTCAGTCGCCCCCGATTAACGGACAGGGCTAGCCGACCGGGGAGGGTTGAAGTGCCTCAAGCAACATCCACGAGAAGGGATGAAATGTGATGGGGATTCTGGCGCATGACGGCGAGGACACGTTCATCAATCTGCCCAACGAGCCTGAGAAAGCTCTCATCGACCTCGGAAGCACCCTCCCTTCTTGGGACTTGGAGGGCACGTTCCTGGCGGATTCCGCGATCGAGCGGTACCAGGCCGAACTGGCTTCGGTCCCACTGGTCACCGAGACCATCGAATCCCTGCTCGCCATGCTCAGCACGACGGGCACCGGATACGCCGTGGTGCGTCTGGGGAAAATCGCTGAAGTGCTGGGAACCGGGAAGCAGTTCCTGCGCCTGGCAACGGCCATCCTCGCGGAAGTGGCGCGGCCCTTCCAGCCCTTCCGCCGGTGGCCACTGTGGAAAGAGAGCGGGACCAACCTCAACGCCAACCCCGGCCTGTCCACCGGTACGGGGTACAACGCGTTCCACATGGACCTGGTCAACGCGACCCGGCCGCCGGACTACACCACGCTGCTGTGCGTCCGAACCGACCCGCTTGGGGCGGGCGCGAGCATCGTCTCCAACGCCCGCGAGGCCGTGTCTCACCTGACGCCATCAAGCCGCGCACTCCTGACCGACGTGGCATACGCCTACGGCGGCTTGTACTCCTGGCCGACGTCGGCCAGGAGTACAAGCCGTTCCCGGTACTGGACGGCGAACCCGACGACCGCGGGTTTGTGCGGTTCACCGCCAAGATGCTCACCGAATCCGAACTCGATGAGGTACACGCCAACGCGGCCAAGGAGCTAGCGGGCCAGATGGTCGCCGGGCAGGTCTCCTTCACGCTCCAGCGCGGTGACATGTTGATCGTGAACCAGCATCGCTGGGTCCACGGGCGTGAACCGCTCGCCAACGGCCAGCACGATGTCGAGCCTGAGAACCGCCGCCCACTGCTCCCACTGTTCCTGCGCAGCACGGGCGCCACCGAACCGGGCGCCTCGTAGGTGGCGCGGGCGCTGGCCGGGCCACCGTGAGTTCTAGATGCGTGAGTTACGCAGCGACTGCCACACGGCGCCGGCCAGCGCCCGCGTCGACCGAGGAACCGACAGCCCCTCGTGCTCCCGGTACAGCTCCCAGTTGTACTGAACAAGCGACAGCTTGTTGGAGGACAGCGATCCCGCCTGGTGGGCCCTGTATACGGCAAGCGGCTCGGAAAGGCCCCGGGCGTCCGCACCGTCACGCATGATCGACAGCCACAGGGCGTAGTCCTGCCGCTTCCGCATCTCCGGCATCAGCCTCGTGCCCAAGACGTTGCGGTCGTACATGGCGGTCAGGGCACCGATGTGGTCCCGGACCAGCATCTGACGGTAGTCCACGTGCTCCCTCGCGCGAACTACGCGCCCGTTCGGGATGAAGTCGGTGCTCTCGCCGTCGTAGTCGGCGTCCATCTTGAAGTACGAGGTGAACGTCAGGGGCGCGCTGCCCGCCTCAGCGAATTCGATCTGCCGCTCGGTCTTCTCCGGCAGCCACATGTCGTCGCTGTCGAGAAAGGCCACGTAGTCCCCCCGGGCCCGCTCGATGGCGAGGTTGCGTGCCCGCCCGGCACCGCCCTGTTCAGGTGCCGACTCCGGTAGGACGCGCTTGTCCTGCCGGGCGAACTCCCTCAGCAGGTCCATGGAGCCATCGGTGGACTTGTCGTCGGTGACCAGCAGCTCCAGATCGCTGTGGGTCTGCGTGAGCACCGACCGGACCGCCGCGTCGAGCGTCGCTGCCGAGTTGTACACGGGCATCACGACAGACACCAGGGGCACAGCGCTTCTCCTTGCTCAGCCAGGCACGACAGTCCATTCAAGCATTGCGATCGAGTAGGAGCTGCCATGCATGTTGTTGTCGCTGGTCAGGGCTACGTGGGGCTGCCGCTGGCCGTGCGCGCCGCCGAGGTGGGCCACCATGTCGTCGGCTACGACGTGGACCCGCATCGCGTCCGGCAGCTCGCCGCTGGCGAGTCCTACGTGGAAGACGTGGCGTCCGCGCGGCTACGCACAGTGCTGGACTCCGCGGCCTACCGGGCAACCGCCGACGTCGCCGCGCTGCCTTCGTACGACATCGCAGTGATCACCCCGACCCCACTGCGGGACGGAGTACCCGACCTGACCTACGTCGAGTCCTGTGCCAGCACGCGCGGCGCGCACCTACGTCCTGGCGCGACCGTGGTCCTGGAGTCCACGACCTACCCCGGCACCACCGAGGAACTGGTGCTGCCGATCTTGGAGAAGGCGTCCGGACTGATCGCTGGTGCGGACTTCCACGTCGGCTTCAGCCCTGAGCGCATCGACCCAGGAAACCAGGCGTGGCCGTTCGAGAAGACGCCCAAGGTGGTGGCCGGCATCGACGCCGTGTCGCTCAGCGTGGTCAAGGACTTCTACGACGACTTGGTGGAGACCACCGTTCCGGTCTCGGGAACGAAGGTGGCCGAGCTGACGAAGCTGATCGAGAACATTTTCCGGCACGTCGACATCGCGCTGGTCAACGAGACGGCGATGCTCGCCAAGTCGCTCGGCGTGAACGTCTGGGAGGCGATCGACGCCGCCGCATCCAAGCCCTTCGGCTACATGCGGTTCGCCCCCGGCCCCGGTGTCGGCGGACACTGCCTGCCGATCGACCCGTCATTTCTGTCATGGAAGGTGGAACGCGCGGTCGGCGTCCCGTTCCGGTTCGTGGAACTCGCCAACGACGTGAACAACCACAGGGCCGCCACACTCCAAACCTGGTGAAAGTATGGCGTGTCGCCCCCATCACCCTCGCAGTCGTGGGAGTGCTCGCCTTCGCCCTCTACCAAGGTGCGGACGCGCTACTCATAGCGAAGAACAAGACGGGGAAGCCGGTCGACGTCAACGACGTCATCAAGACCACCGTCACCGTCATCACCCTCATCGGCGCCGTCCTCGCCGGTGTGTACGCGATGGCGCGGCTTGCGGATGACTGGCCGGAACAACGGCAGGTGTGCATAGACGTGCTGTGCGCGTACCTACGCATGCCCTACAAGACCGACCCCTCAGATTCCGGCTTCAAGACAGGGGAACGAGAGGTTCGGCTCACCATCATCCGGATCATCCGCGACCACCTCCAAGATCCAGCAGCACCAACGACGTGGTGCGGGCGCGATCTAGACTTCACCGGGGCCATCTTCGATGGCGGGAGCTTCCAGGGCGCTGCGTTTACCGGCGGCATAGTCTCCTTCCAGGACTCGCAGTTCACCGACGGCGAGATCCTTTTCCGTCAGGCACAGTTCACCGGTAGCAAGGTCCTCTTCTGGAGCGCGGAGTTCACCGGGGGCACAGTTGACTTCGAGCACGCGCGGATCACCGGAGGCGAGGTCCTCTTCGGTGGCGCGGAGTTCAGCGCCGGCCTGATCAGCTTCGACCTTGCGGACTTCACCGGCGGCACAGTCGACTTCACCGGTGCGATGGCTGAGAGTGCGGCCCATATCGAGTGGGGGCCGTTCCCGGTGATTCCATCATCTGCGCCGTGATCAAAAGAAGGGGCGCTCCTACCCAAAGGCGTCGCCACTCCGGCGCAGCCACATCGCGGCCCGACTTTACTGATCTTTCCCCATGCCCGATCACGGAGGAGCACGCATGCCCGCTCTGCGGTTCCCTCGCTCCGTGCCCCGAGGAGCGCTCCGGCCTCCCAGTGAGACCTGGCAGAACCGCCTTCCCGCCACCCACTTCACCGCCACTCGATCGCCACACAGCACTAAGAGGATGTCTCACGTGGTGAGCTTCGCAAGTCTCTTGTAGCAGGTCAGGGCTGCGGCGAGGCCGAGGAAGGCGAGGAAGTGGCTGCCCTTTCGTTCGTACCGGACGGTGAGGCGGCGGTAGCCGAA
>NZ_VKJP01000253.1 GCF_007280575.1 Streptomyces benahoarensis | reverse complement strand
TTTTTTTTTTCAAGCAAAAGCCGGCATACGAGTTTCAAGAGCGTCTCGTGGGCTCGGAGATGTGTATAAGAGCCAGGGGCGCAGGGGGCGCGCGGGGCCGGGCCGTGCGGACCGTCCGGCCGGAAGCCGAGCGTCAGGGGCGTCCCGCCGGAAGCTGAGCGCACGGGGAGCACAACGGGCCGGTACGCGGTCCGGGGGCGGGGCCCTGCCGGGGCGCCCCGTAGGGGCTGGGGACCCGGCCTCCGCCCCAAGGAGGTAGGGAAGACCCCACCCGTACAACTTCAGACGGACGGCGCTTCGGCACCTTGGGGCGATCCGGTGAGGGGTCGGCCGCTTCTAGCGTGGAGGCATGACCACGCCAGTGTGCACCTCCGCCACGCAGCCCGCCGTCACGCGCCCGTCGTACCCGTCGTTCTCGTCGTACGTACGGGCCCGGGGCCCGGTGCTGATGCGGGCGGCGCGGTCGCTCACCGCCAACCCGAACGACGCCGAGGACCTGCTCCAGACCGCGCTGGCCAAGACGTTCGTCGCCTGGGACCGCATCGAGGACCACCGCGCCCTGGACGGCTACGTCCGCCGCGCGCTGCTCAACACCCGCACGTCCCAGTGGCGCAAGCGCAAGGTCGACGAGTTCATCTGCGACGAACTCCCCGAGCCGGACCCGGTCCCCGCCCCCGACCCGGCCGAACTCCAGGGCCTGCGGGACGCGATGTGGCGCGCCATCATGCGGCTGCCGCCCCGCCAGCGCGCCATGGTCGTCCTCCGCTACTACGAGGACCTGAGCGAGGCCCAGACCGCCGAGGTCATGGAGGTCTCGGTCGGCACGGTCAAGAGCGCCGTCTCCCGCGCCCTGGCCAAGCTCCGCGAGGACGAGGAGCTGGCTCCGGCGCTGTTCGAGTGAGGTCGGCCGGGCAGGCAACTCCGCCATGACATAGGGGAGTTGGGTGTAGGTGTATGGGCGGGTGCCGTTGTGGAAGTGCCCCAGCAGGGCGGTGACCTCCGGTCCGAGCCGCCGACCATCCCCTCCGAGCCGCCGACCGCTCCCGGCTCAGCAGTCGCACCCGCAGTCGCAGCAGCACCCGTCACACCCATCGCAACAGCACCCGTCGCCGCAGCCGTCGCAGGCGGAGTGGCAGCACCCCTCGTGCTTCTTGCGCGACCAGGGACCCTCGTAGCTGCCCGCGCAGCAGACCTGACAGGAACAGCACAGGCCGACGGCGACGATGCACCCGGCGAGCAGCCCGCGCGGCGGCTTGGGCGGCCGGGGCACGGACGTGCCGCCGTCCCCGTGTGATCCATCGCCGCCACGGTGGCTCCCGCCGTCGCCGTGCCCGCCGCCCCAGCCGCTGCCGCCGTGCCCGCCGCCCGAGCCGCCGTCGTCCATCCCGCCGTCGTACCGGTGCGGAGGCGTCGCCCCGCCGCCCGGCTGCGGCCGCTGCGCGCCGTTGAGGTGCTGCGGCCCGGTGGCGTACGGGTTGCCGCCGACGGGTGCGCCCTGCTGAGGGTTCCCGTAGGGGGCGGGGTTCCCGTACGGGTTCGGGTCCCCGTACGGGGCCGGGCTCCCGTAGGGCCCGGGGGTGCCGTGCGGGTGGTTGAGGAGCGGGGTGCCGTCGGGTCCGCCGCGATGCCCGCAGGACTCCGTCCCGAACGCCCGGTCCACCGACCGTCGCAGCTCATGGACGAGCAGAACGTGCGCCAGCTTCCCGTCGGTGAAGGCGACATCGCGCAGCGCCAGCCGGATACCGTGCAGCGCGTCGTCGCAGAGCCGACGGGCCTCCGGCAGGGAGGCGCCGGTGGCGGTGAGCGGGTTCCAGGCGCCCTCGGCGGCGTCGGCCGCGCGGTCCTCCACGGCGTCGAGGAGATGGGCGAGCCGCCCGAAGAGGCGCCCCGCCTCGGCGAGCGGGGCGGCGTTGCCCGGGCGCCCGGCGAGCACCGCGGTGTGCGCGAACGCCGCCGCCGTCGCCGTCTCGGTCGGCTCGGTGATCACCGTCAACGGCGTACCGGGACCGGCCAGTTGCTCGATGCCGACCTGCCGGTCGACCGCGTCGACCAGGACGGCGGTGTCGAAGCCGAGCCCGGCACCCGTACGGGCCCCCGCGCGGTCCCACCCGGCGGCGACCTTCCGGGCCGCGGCGGCCACCGGACGGCGCCGCAGCAACCCGTTCCGGTCCGCGACATGATCACGGATCTTCGCCGACGCCAGGACCAACGACACCGACGCCGCGAGCCGCGCCCCCTCCCCCTTGGCCACCGACGCCGTCCGCATCCCCCGCAGCGGACACGGCCCGGCCGTGCGGCGCCCACCCGGGGCCGGGCCACGCTGTGCATCGGTCAGCACCGACACGATCAGCCCGTCGTAGTTGGTGACGACCCGCGCGAACTGCCCGTGGTCGGCGCGGAGCGCCAGACACAGCCCGCACAGGTGCGCCATCCACTCCGCCTTCAGCCCGCCGGGCAGCCGATGGGCGCAGGGCCTGACGATCCCGAACATGTGGTGAACCCCCCGTGTGACGACGCGTACGCGGGCCACCGGCCGACGGCACCCGCGGCCGGAATCGTACCGATCGCGTCCGGGCCGGTCAGGGGCGGTCTGGGGCCGGGCCGCCGTCCGCCGCCGGCTTGCCGCAGTCGGCCAGCAGCCGGCCGGCGGCGCGCTCGATCTCGGCGATCCGGTCGGCGACCCCGGACGGCTCGGCGCCCCCGCCCTCCCGCAGCGCGCCCTCCGCCTCGGTGAGCTGCCCCACGACCTCGGCCAGCCGCGCCGCCACCGCCGCCCGGTCCGACGGTGGCCCGCCCGGGGGCGGATTCCCCGCCGTGCCCTCGTCCCCGGGCGCCGCGCCGGATTCCGTACGGGACGCGGGGGCCGCACCCGTAGGGGACGCGGGCAGTTCCGTACGGGATGCGGGCGTCGCTCCCGTAGGGGTGGCGGGCCGGTCCGGGCCGCCCTCGGAGGTGAGGAGACGGCGCAACTGCTCGGACTGGGTGGCCAGTTGGCGGTTCTTGCGGTACAGCTCCAGGAAGACGTTGACCTTGGTGCGCAGCAGCCACGGGTCGAAGGGTTTGACCAGGAAGTCGGCGGCGCCCACGGTGTAGCCGCGGTAGGCGTAGTTCGGGTCGACCTCCGCGCCGGTCAGCAGGATGACGGGGACGTCCTTGGTCTGGTCGAGCCCCTTGATGTTGGCGGCGGTCTCGAAGCCGTCCATGCCCGGCATCACGACGTCGATCAGCACCACCGCGAACTCCTGCCGGAGCATCGCCTTCAGCGCCTCCTCGCCGGAGCCCGCGCGGACGATGCGGGCGAGCGACCCGAGCACGGCTTCCAGCGCGGCGAGGTTCTCCTCCATGTCGTCGACGATGAGGAGCGCGGCGGTGTCCGAGGGCCCGCTCATGAGGGCCGCTCCGCCCGCCCGGGACCGGCGCCGTCCGGCCCCTCGCCGCCGCCGTCCGGCCCGGGCGCCGCGCCGCCACCGCCGTTCCCGCCGCCGGGGTCCAGGAGGCGGCAGATGGCGGCCAGCAGGCGGTCCACGTCGACGGGCTTGGGGACGTAGTCGTCGGCGCCCGTCTCCAGGGCGCGTGCCCGGTCGCCGGGCATGGCCTTCGCGGTGAGGGCGATGACCGGCAGCTCCGCGTAGCGCGGAGCCTTCCGTAGGGCCTGGATCATCTCGTAACCATCCATTTCCGGCATCATGATGTCCATCAGCACCAGGCACACGTCGGGCGTCCGGTCCAGGACCTCCAGCCCCTCGCGGCCGTTCTCGGCGTACTTCACGCGGATGCCGGCCCGGCCCAGGACGTGGGTCAGGGCGAAGACGTTGCGGATGTCGTCGTCGACGATGAGGATCCGCCGGCCGGACAGCACCCGGCCCGAGCGGCCCCGTAGCCAGTCGCCCAGCCGGGAGGTCTCCGGCCAGGTGACCTCCGGACTGCCGGCGGCCCAGGGCTCCGCCCGCTCCGGCCCGGGGCTCACCGACCCCGGCTCCGGCCCGGCGGGCGCGTCCCGGAAAGGCGCACCCGGCGCACCCGGCGCGGTCCCGGAGCCGCCGCCCCGGTCCGTGCCCGCCGCCCCCGCGTCGCCTACCGGCTCCGCCTCCGCTCCGGCGTGCACCGACCCCGCCTCCGGTACGGTCCCCGGCGCAGCCGGTTCCGCCACCCCGCCCGTCACCGCCGGGAGTTGGAGGGCCGCCGACGGGCCGGTGTGGTGAGCCGGTACGTACAGCGTGAAGACGGAGCCGGTGCCCGGTTCGCTCTCGGCGGTGATCCGGCCGCCGAGCAGTGTCGCCATGTCCCGGCTGATGGAGAGGCCGAGCCCGGTGCCGCCGTACTTGCGGTTGGTGGTGCCGTCCGACTGCTGGAACGCCTCGAAGACCGCGCCGAGTTTGTGGGCCGGGATGCCGATACCGGTGTCCTTGACGGCGAAGGCGAGGACCGGGCCCGGCGCGGGCGGCGGCCCGGTGCCGGCGGCGTCCGGTGCGGCGACCGTGACGGACAGCTCGACGCCGCCGGACGAAGTGAACTTCAGCGCGTTGGAGAGCAGGTTGCGCAGGATCTGCTGGAGGCGCTGCTCGTCCGAGTACAGCGTGCGCGGGACATCGTCCGCGACCGTGATGTCGAAGCTCAGGTGCCGGTCGCGGGCGAGCGGCCGGAACGTCGCCCGGACGTAGTCGAGCAGCTTGATCAGCGGCAGTTCCTTGGGGTGGACGTCCATCCGCCCGGCCTCGATCTTCGCCAGGTCCAGGATGTCGTTGATCATCTGGAGCAGGTCGGAGCCGGAGCGGTGGATGGTGGCGGCGAACTCCACCTCCTGCGGCGAGAGCCGCCCCTCGGGGTTGTCGGCCAGCAGCCGCGCCATCACCAGCAGCGAGTTCAGCGGGGTGCGCAGCTCGTGCGACATGTTCGCCAGGAACTCCGACTTGTACTGCGAGGACGTCGCCAGCAGCGCCGCCTTCTCCTCCAGCTCCGCGTTGGTCAGCTGGAGCTCGTCGGAGCGGCGGCGCAGCTCCGCCGTCAGCCGCTGCGACTCCGAGAGCAGCGACTCCGTACGGGCGTTGGCGATGATGGTGTTGACGGAGACGCCGATGGTGTTCACGAACTGGTCGATGAAGGCCAGGTGCACATCGCTGAAGCGGCTGAACGACGCCAGCTCGATGACGCCGAGCACCTGGTCCTCGAAGAGCACCGGCAGGACGACGAGGCTGACCGGCGGCGCCGCGCCCAGACCGGAGCTGATCGTGATGTAGTCCGCCGGGACCGACTCCACCAGGATGCGTTTCTTCTCCGTCGCCGCCTGGCTGATCAGCCCGCCGGGGGGCGCGCCCCGGGACGGTTCGTGGCGGACCTCGGCCCGCCCGGTGCCGTACCCGGCGATGAACTCCAGGCCCTCGCCCGGTTCGGCGCCCGCCTCCGCCAGGAAGAACGCCCCGAACTGCGCGTTCACCAGCGGCGTCAGCTCCCGCAGGATCAGATCGGTGACCTCGACGAGGTCGCGGTGGCCCTGCATCAGCCCGGCGATGCGGGCCAGGTTGGACTCCAGCCAGTCCTTGGCGCGGGTCGTCTCGCGGAGGTTGGCGACCATCAGGTTGACGTTGTTCTTCAGCGCCGCGACCTCGCCCTGCGCCTCCACCGAGATCGACCCGGACATGTCGCCCTGGGTGACCGCGGAGGCGACCTCCGCGATGGCCCGCACCTGCGTGGTGAGGTTCAGCGCCAGCTCGTTGACGCTGGTCGTCAGCTGTTTCCAGGTGCCGTAGACGCCCTCGACGCGCGCCTGGCCGCCGAGCTGCCCGTCGCTGCCGACCTCGCGGGCCACCCGCGTCACCTCGGACGAGAACGACGACAGGGTGTCGACCATCGTGTTGATGGTGGTCTTCAGCTCCAGGATCTCGCCGCGCGCGTCCACGTCGATCTTCTTCGACAGATCGCCCTCGGCGACGGCGGTGGCGACCTGGGCGATGTTGCGGACCTGCGACGTCAGGTTGGACGCCATGAAGTTGACGTTGTCGGTGAGCCCCTTCCACACGCCCGAGACGCCGTGCACCTCCGCCTGACCGCCGAGCTGCCCCTCCGTGCCGACCTCGCGGGCCACCCGCGTCACCTCGTCGGCGAACGCCCGCAGCTGCTGCACCATCGTGTTGACGGTGTCCTTCAGCTCCAGGATCTCGCCGCGCGCGTCCACATCGATCTTCTTCGACAGATCGCCGTTGGCCACGGCGGTGGTGACCTGCGCGATGTTGCGGACCTGCGATGTCAGGTTCAACGCCATCGAGTTGACGTTGTCCGTCAGGTCCTTCCACACCCCCGACGCGCCCCGCACCTGCGCCTGACCGCCGAGATTGCCCTCCGTACCGACCTCGCGGGCCACGCGGGTGACCTCGTCGGCGAAGGCGGAGAGCTGGTCGACCATCGTGTTGATCGTCGACTTCAGCTCCAGGATCTCGCCCTTCGCCTCGACGGTGATCTTCTTGCCGAGGTCGCCCTCGGCGACGGCGGTGGCGACCTGGGCGATGTTGCGGACCTGCGTCGTCAGGTTGTCCGCCATGAAGTTGACGCTCTCCGTCAGGTCTTTCCACACCCCGGAGATGCCCCGGACCTGCGCCCGCCCGCCGAGCTGCCCTTCGGTGCCGACCTCGCGGGCGACGCGGGTGACCTCGTCGGCGAAGGCGGAGAGCTGGTCGACCATGGTGTTGATCGTGGACTTCAGCTCCAGGATCTCGCCCTGCGCGTCCACCACGATCTTCTGGCTCAGATCGCCGTTGGCGACTGCCGTGGTGACCTGCGCGATGCTGCGGACCTGCGACGTCAGGTTCGACGCCATGAAGTTGACGTTGTCGGTGAGGTCCTTCCACACCCCCGACACGCCCCGGACCTGCGCCCGCCCGCCGAGCTGCCCCTCCGTACCGACCTCGCGGGCGACGCGGATCACCTCGTCGGCGAAGGCCCGCAGCTGGTCGACCATGGTGTTGACGGTCAGCTTCAGCTCCAGCAGCTCCCCGGTCGCCTCGACGGTCACCTGCTGCGTCAGGTCACCGCGCGCCACCGCCGTCGTCACCACGGCGATGTCCCGCACCTGCGCGGTCAGCCGCGCCGCCATCGTGTTGACCGCCTCCGTCACCTGGAGCCAGTCGCCGGACAGCCCCTGCGGACTCGCCCGCCCGCCGAGCCGCCCCTCCGTGCCGACCTCCCGCGAGACCCGCGTCAACTCCCCGGTGAACAGCGAGAGTTGGTCCACCATGCGGTTGACGCCGCTGCCCAGGCGGCGCAGATCGCCGCGGAGCCGGCGGCTGCCGTCGTGCAGGTCGACGCGTTGCGTCAGATCGCCGTCCGCCACCGCCTCCAGCACCCGCGACACCTTCGCGACGGGCACGACCAGCGCCTCCAGGACGGTGTTGGCGGCGTCGACGTTGGCCGCCCAGTCGCCCTGCCCGGGCCCCGGCGCGATCCGCTCGTCGAGCCGGCCCTCCCGGATGATCTCGTGGCGTACGCGTTGCAGCTCGCCCGCCAGATGCGCGTTGCGGGCGACGATCTGGTGGAAGACCCCGGCGACCTCGGCGAGCACCCCGTCCGGCTCGCCCGTCACCCGGGCCGTGAAGTCACCGTCGCACAGCGCCCGCATCGCCGCGAGCAGCGGCCACAGCTCCCGTACGGGTACCCCGTCGGGGTCCGGGGCGGCCGGTCGCTCGGCGGCATCGGGGGCCGGCGGCGGATGGTGTGCTCCGGAGCCCGGCGCCGCCGGCCGGCCGGAGGGACCGGACCCCGAGGGGGGCGTGGCGGGCCGACGCCGGACCGGGTCGTGTGCCATGACGCACTCTCCCCAAGCGATCCGCTGGCTGTCCACAATCCGCTGACCGTCCCATCACGGTCAGCTGACTGTCCGATTAGTCACATATGCCATAGTTTAAGTGCAGGTAAATCGTTCTGCTCAGGCGTACGCAGGGGGCCGCAGTGGGACCGCTGTCCGCGCGGACGACCGCGTCCGTGTCCCGGAAGGGAATCCCGGCGAACCAGCTCGCGCCCGCCGCGGCCCGCCGCTTCGTCCGCGCCGCACTCACCGGCCGCGCTACCGGCCGCACGCCCGCGGCGGCGGCGGTCACCGACGGCCTCGTCGACGACGCCGTCCTCCTGACCAGCGAACTCGTCACCAACGCGGTCATGTACGCGGGCACCGACATCGACGTCAGCTGCCGCCTGGAACGCGGCCACCACCGCTCGCCCGGCACCGCCCCCGAGGACCGCCCGGAGGGCGCCGGCGTGGTCGTCGAGGTCGTCGACCGCCACCCGTCCCGCAGCCCTGGCTCTTATACACATCTCCGAGCCCACGAGACGCCCCTGAATATCGTATGCCGTC
>NZ_VKJP01000252.1 GCF_007280575.1 Streptomyces benahoarensis | reverse complement strand
CAGCCACCACCACCCCACCCACCCACTGACGAAAAACGACACCGGGCCCGCACCCCCAACGGGGTACGGGCCCGGTGCTACCGGAAGGACTTCCGTCAGCCGACGAGGATCTCGCGGGCCAGACGGGCGGTCTCCGACGGGGTCTTGCCGACCTTGACGCCGGCGGCCTCCAGGGCCTCCTTCTTCGCCTGGGCGGTGCCGGAGGAGCCGGAGACGATGGCGCCGGCGTGGCCCATGGTCTTGCCCTCGGGCGCGGTGAAGCCCGCGACGTAGCCGACGACCGGCTTGGTGACGTTGGCCTTGATGAAGTCGGCCGCACGCTCCTCGGCGTCGCCGCCGATCTCACCGATCATGACGATCAGCTCGGTCTCCGGGTCGGCCTCGAACGCCTCCAGGGCGTCGATGTGGGTGGTGCCGATGACCGGGTCGCCACCGATGCCGACGGCCGAGGTGAAGCCGATGTCCCGCAGCTCGTACATCATCTGGTAGGTCAGCGTGCCGGACTTCGACACCAGACCGATCTTGCCGGGCTTGGTGATGTCGCCCGGGATGATGCCGGCGTTGGACTGGCCGGGGGTGATCAGACCGGGGCAGTTCGGACCGATGATCCGGGTCTTGTTGCCCTTGGTCTTGGCGTGCGCCCAGAAGGCGGCGGAGTCGTGGACCGCGATGCCCTCGGTGATCACGACGGCGAGACCGATCTCGGCGTCGATCGCCTCGACGACGGCGGCCTTCGCGAACTTCGGCGGCACGAAGATGACGGAGACGTCGGCGCCGGTCTGCTCCATCGCCTCGGCGACGGAACCGAAGACGGGCACCTCGGTGCCGTCGAAGTCGACCTTCTCGCCGGCCTTGCGGGGGTTCACGCCGCCGACGATGGTGGTGCCGTCACCGAGCATGAGCTTGGTGTGCTTCATGCCGGTGGCACCGGTCATGCCCTGGACGATGACCTTGCTGTCCTTGGTGAGGAAGATAGCCATGGTGGTGTCTGACCTCGTCCCTTACTTCGCAGCCGCGAGCTCGGCGGCCTTGTCGGCCGCGCCGTCCATGGTGTCCACGCGCTGCACCAGCGGGTGGTTGGCGTCGCTGAGGATCTTGCGACCCAGCTCCGCGTTGTTGCCGTCGAGGCGCACGACCAGCGGCTTGGTGACGTTCTCACCCTGGGACTTCAGCAGCTCCAGGGCCTGGACGATGCCGTTGGCGACCTCGTCACAGGCGGTGATGCCACCGAAGACGTTGACGAAGACGGACTTGACGTCCGGGTCGCCGAGGATGATCCCCAGGCCGTTCGCCATGACCTCGGCGGACGCGCCGCCGCCGATGTCGAGGAAGTTGGCCGGCTTGACGCCACCGTGGTTCTCACCGGCGTACGCGACGACGTCCAGCGTCGACATGACCAGACCGGCACCGTTACCGATGATGCCGACCTCGCCCTCAAGCTTGACGTAGTTCAGGCCCTTGGCCTTGGCGGCGGCCTCCAGCGGGTTCGCCGCGGCCTTGTCCTCCAGGGCCTCGTGCTCCGGCTGGCGGAACTCGGCGTTGGCGTCCAGGGACACCTTGCCGTCGAGGGCGATGACCTCACCGGAGGCGACCTTGGCCAGCGGGTTGACCTCGACGAGGAGCGCGTCCTCGGCAACGAAGGTCTTCCAGAGGGTGACCAGGACGTCGGCGACCTTGTCGGCGACCTCGGCCGGGAACTGGCCCGCGGCGACGATCTCCCGGGCCTTCTCCTTGGTGACGCCGTCGTTGGCATCGACCGGGATCTTGGCGAGCTTCTCGGGCGTGGTCGCCGCGACCTCTTCGATGTCCATGCCACCGGCGACGGAGGCCATGGCCAGGAAGGTGCGGTTGGTGCGGTCGAGGAGGTACGAGACGTAGTACTCCTCGACGATCTCCGGAGCGGTCTCCGCGATCATCACCTTGTGGACCGTGTGGCCCTTGATGTCCATGCCGAGGATGTTGGTCGCGTGCTCGACCGCCTCGTCGGGGGTGGCGGCCAGCTTGACGCCACCGGCCTTGCCGCGGCCGCCGACCTTCACCTGCGCCTTGACGACCGACTTGCCGCCCAGACGCTCGGTCGCCTCGCGGGCTGCCTCAGGCGTGTCGATGACTTCACCGGCCAGCACCGGTACACCGTGCTTGGCGAAGAGGTCCCTCGCCTGGTACTCGAACAGGTCCACGCGCGTCCGTCCCTTGTCTTCTCAGAATCGCCGTAGTGATCGCGGGTCGTTCTCTGCGATGGGCGTGCCGCGAAGGGCAACGTGACGGCGCTGTCACAGGGGAGGCGTACACGGTGACCGAATACGCGGCATGTCCGTCTCGCAGGTTATCGCCGCAGGCGGTGCGGCCCTAAATCACAGCTCGCACTGGAGCGGTGATTACGGTCACAGAAGCCCAGGCAGCGCCCGTACGGACGCCCCGGACCGGTGGTTTCCCGGCCCCCGGCCGCGTCACTGTGGAACGCCTCACGTCGCCGCCCGAACGGCCGCCACCACGAAATCCGCACCCGATTCCGGCCACCCGGTACGGCGGCGCGCCGGATCCCGTACGGGCCGGCCCTTACGGCGCCCGGCGCGCGATCCCGCCCCGGGCGGCGCGGCCCGGTGCGGACGGCACGCAACGGTCCGGTGCACTACCCGCCGTCCACCTGGGTACAAGGGGAGTGCCCGGCCCGGGGCCGGGTGCCCGCGCCGTCCGGCCACCCGTACGGCCGACGCCCGGACGCCGGGACCGGCCGTCGCGCCTCGGTGCCGCGGACCGGCGACGGCCACCACCACTGCATGGGGGAGTTTCATGGCGACACCGCTCACCGCATCCGGCCTGCTCAAGGCGTTGCGCGACGAGGGGCTGACCGTCCACGAGGTACGCGACTGGCGCACCCACAACCGCAACGGCAAGGGCTCCTGGGGCCCGCTGAACGGCGTGATGATCCACCACACCGCCACCACGGGCACCGACGATTCCGTCGCCCTCTGCTACGAGGGCCGGTCCGATCTGCCCGGACCGCTCTGCCACGGGGTGATCGACAAGAAGGGCGAGATCCACCTCGTCGGCAACGGCCGCGCCAACCACGCCGGGCTCGGCGACGGCGACGTCCTGCGCGCCGTCGTCCGCGAGAGCCGGCTGCCGCACGACAACGAAGCCGACACCGACGGCAATCCGCACTTCTACGGCTTCGAGTGCATCAACCTCGGCGACGGCGACGACCCGTGGCCCGAGGCCCAGATCCAGGCGATCGTCCGGGCGTCGGCGGCGCTCTGCCGCGCCCACGGCTGGGGAGAGCGCTCCGTCATCGGCCATCTGGAGTGGCAGCCGGGGAAGGTCGACCCGCGCGGCTTCCCCATGGCCGCGCTGCGCGCCCGTATCCGCGCGCGGCTGGCCGGACCGGCCGACGCCGGGGAGACGGGGGGCGGCGGGGAGCGCCCCGCGGCCCACGAGCCGTTCCCCGGGACGGACTTCTTCCGCTCCGGCACCCGGAGCGCGATCATCACGGCGATGGGCGAACGCCTGGTGGCGGAGGGCTGCGGCCACTACCGCCAGGGCCCGGGCCCGGAGTGGACCGACGCGGACCGCGACTCGTACGCAGCTTGGCAGCGGAAACTCGGCTTCTCCGGCGACGACGCCGACGGCATCCCGGGGAAGGTCAGCTGGGACCGGCTGAAGGTTCCCGCTTCGTAGAGCTGGATGTGGGCCCGGCCCCGGCTGTGGGGCCGGGCCCGCTCGTGGATCCGGGTCCGGGCCGTCGTCGGCCCGGACCCGGACATGAGGAAGCCGGGTGGTCCTCCCCCACAGAGGGCCACCCGGCTGTTCATGAGGCGACGTCACCCGCGCAGGGGGACGGTCGCGGAGTTACCGCCGTCAGACGCCCTGAGCCGGGAGCGCGGGGACACCCGGGATCGAGGGCACCGCGTGGCCGGCGGGGACACCCGGGATCGAGGGAACGGTGTCACCGGCGGGGACGCCGGGGACCGACGGCACACCGGCCGGGATGCCCGGGACCGACGGCACGGCCGGAACGCCCGGGACGGAGGGAACGGACGGGACCGACGGGACACCCGGGATCGCGGGGATGTTGGCCGGGTCGGTCAGGTCGGTGGGCACGGTTCCGGCGGGCAGCAGCGTCACGACGATGTCGCGCACGGCAGCCTGGTTCACGCCGGCGACGGTCCGCTCGGTGGCCGGGAGGACGAGGGCGAACACAGCGTCGACGGTGGAGCCGCAGGCACCGGGCAGCGCGGGCTTACCGGGCAGCGCCGGGACGGCCGGAACGGTCGGGGTGACCGGGACGGCCGGGATCGCCGGGACCATGGGAACGGTCGGGGCCTTGGGCAGACCGGGGGTCGCGGGCACCGCCGGAACGGACGGAACCTGGCCGGTCAGGTTGGTCAGGTCGGCCTGGTTGGTGAAGCCGGTGAGGTCAGCCTGGTTGGTCAGATCGCCCAGGTTGATGCCGGGGATGGCGCGGCTCAGGTCCTCCTGGAGACGCCCGTACTGGTCACCCTTGGCGATCGTGGTGTGGATACCGCCCAGGGCGTTGACGACCGGGCCCAGACCATGGGTGGCGGGCAGGTCCGAAGCGGCCGGGACACCGTGCATCGCGGGGATCGAACGCGGGGCCTTCTTCGCCGCCTTCGACAGACCGGCGGGGACACCGTGCTGCGCGGGGATGGTGTGCGGCACCTTCTTCGCCACCTTCGACAGACCGGCCGGGAGGCCCTTCTCGGCGGGGAGGGCGGGAACGGTGTCCTGCACCTTCTTCCCCGCGTTGGCGAGCGAGCCGACGGCGGGCAGGTCCGAAGTGGCGGGCAGTTCGGCGGCGTTGGCGGAGACGGCGCCGAGGGCCAGCAGACCGGTGGCGGTGGCGGCGACGGCGATGGAACGACGGATGGCGATACGCATGGGAAGGATCCTTCGAATTCAGAGGTGTGACGGGCAGACCTGTGCCGCCCCCGCGCGGCAGGTCAGGAGAGACGCGGAACGGTCCGCTCTAGCCCGGGAATTCGAGGATGTCGTGGGGACGGTGACGCGTCGGCGCGCCCTCCGGCCGGTGCGCACCACCGGGCACCCACCCGGTGCACGCGGTCTCCGCCACGCACGTGGCGTGCTGGTCGCCACGGGGACCGTGACCGTCACCCATGCTCGACGAGGTGGGGGTGAACGTCACTCTGGGAAGCGGCGCCGACGCGCCGTCCTGGCTCGGTGCACCCGGCGCACGAGCGGCGCTGCGCGCCCCCTCGGCACCCTTCGCCCGCACCCCGCCGACGTAAGACGGGTTCACCTTCTCCGCAGGTCCAACGCGGTGCGCGGCGCCCTGCGGGGTTCCGTGCGGAGCGCCGCCGTGCTGCGGCCGACCGCCGTCACCGGGGTGCCCCGGGTGCGTTCCGGACGGCAGCGGCAGCACGGCACCCGCCGCGTCGCCCACCTGCCGTACGACGCCGGTCACCGGGTCGACGACCTGGACGGCGCGCTCGGCGGCGGGCCGTACGGTGTCGGCGAGGTCACCGGCCGCGGCCCGTGCCTGGTGTTCGGTCGCCGCGCCCGCCTGGGCTTCCTGCCGCGTGACCGCGGTTCCGGAGGGCTCCAGGTGGTCGGGCGCACCGGTCCGGGTGGCGGCCCGGACCGGTGCCGCCGCCTCGGCCGTGGCCTTGGCGGGCGAGGCCGTCGCGCGGTCCGCGGGCACGGCCCGGACCTGCGACGACGGCTGGTCGGACGACTGTCCCGCGGTCGACCCGGCGGACGCCGGGGAGAACGTCCCCGGCAGTCCCGCCGTGCGGTCGTCCGCATGGGCGCCGGGGCCGAAGGCGAAGCCGAGGGCCACGAAACCCACCAGGAAGAGCCCCGCCAGCAGCGCACGCCGCACGGCCACGGTGCGCGGCAGGCGCACAGCGGCAGGCACGACGAACACAGCAGACAACGGAGGAGACCTTCCCAGAAGGACGGGGACGCCGGGCAGGGGCCACGGCGTCGCTCTCGTCACGGGTGATCAAGCGATGACCCGATCCTTGCACGAGGGGCCAGGGCGCCCGCAAGTCCCCTTGGCACTCCTGTCACGTTCCTCCGCCATGTCCGGTATGGCGTGCGAACAGCTTTCGATTTACCGGCGGTCTCCGCCGAGTACGGCACATTCAGCGGGTACATGACACTTCGTTACCTGTGGCACGGGTCGGCCCGCTTGCCACGGAGAGTCCGGAAACGCCGAGGCCGGGTGATCCTCCCCCACAGAGGACCACCCGGCAGTTCGGGGCACCGGTGCACTCAGACGCACCGGGGAGAGGGCGGCACGGCGTCACCGGCGTGCCACCGCGGTGCCGCTACCGGCACCGTTGACGCCGAAGCGCCTCCGTACGGGCTCAGCCGCGCGGCTGGCCGGGGATGCTGGGGACCGTGGGGTCGATACGGTCCGTCCAGCAGTCGCCGTTCTGGTCGCAGATGACGCGGCCGGTGTCACCGTCGGCGGCGGGGACACGGGGAATGAGCTTCCCCTCCTCGCCGGACCGGAGCGACGCCTGCCGCGTCACGAAGTAACCGGTCGGGTCCTCCGGGTCCACACGGCAGATCTCACCGGGAGCGGGGTCGCAGTCGTCGCTCGGCGGCAGGATCACCCGGCCGCCGTCGGCAGCGGTGAGGGCGTGGAAGACGCCCAGGTCGGTCCTGTCGGAGGGGACCCAGTCACTGTCGGCCTGGGCGGCGGTCGCGCCGAAGGCGACCAGGCCGACAGCCGCGGCGGCCACGGCCAGGGAACGGCGAACGGGATGACGCATGGTGACAATCCTTCGCTTCTGAAGCTGACGGGCTGTCCTGTCCCGCCCGCACGGCGGATCCCGGCGGCGGGGCGGTCCAGGCGCACAACCGACCTTCCCCGGCAGCCCGTTGGCGACGGCCACCGACGAAGTCGGACGTGCGTGGTGCGGGTGCGCCGTACCGCCGCGCGCCGATCGCCCACGCACCGTGCGTACACGGGCAGAGGTGACGGAGACGGCGGAAACGGGGAGTGCTTCCCAGGAAGACGGGGGCGGCCACGGCCCGGAATCCGTGGTGCCGCTCACGTCGTGGGCGATACGGCGACCTTGCCCGCCCCGGCGGCCACGCCGCAAGGACCCTCGGTACGACCCGTCACCGTTGCTCCGGCATGTCCGGTATGAATAGGGGGCGCTTTTCGATTGCGGCGGCCATGACATCCGGGAAGCGATCAGGTGTGCAGGCGAAGGCCGGTACGCCCAGGGCCGCCAGAGCCGCCGCATGCGCCCGGTCGTATGCGGGCGCACCCTCGTCGGACAGCGCGAGCAGGCAGACGAACTGCACCCCCGACGCCTTCATCGCGGCGACCCGCTTGAGCATCCCGTCGCGGATCCCGCCCTCGTAGAGGTCGCTGATGAGGACGACGACCGTGTCGGCGGGGCGGGTGATCCGGGACTGGCAATAGGTGAGCGCGCGGTTGATGTCCGTGCCGCCGCCGAGCTGGGTGCCGAAGAGGACGTCGACCGGGTCGTCGAGCTGCTCGGTGAGGTCGACGACGGCGGTGTCGAAGACGACCAGCCGGGTGTCGAGGGCCCGCATCGAGGCGAGCACCGCGCCGAAGACCGAGGCGTGGACGACGGACGCGGCCATGGAGCCGGACTGGTCGACGCAGAGCACCACTTCCTTCTTCACGGACCGCGCGGCACGGCCGTAACCGATCAGCCGCTCGGGGACGACCGTGCGGTGCTCGGGCAGGTAGTTCTTGAGGTTGGCGCGGACGGTGCGGTCCCAGTCGATGTCGCGGTGGCGGGGGCGGGCGGTCCGAGCCGAGCGGTCCAGCGCACCGGTGAGGGTGGCGCGGGTCCGCGTCGCCAGACGCCGCTCCAGCTGCGCGACGACCTTGCGGACGACGGCCCGCGCGGTCTCCCGGGTCGTCTCGGGCATGGCCTTGTTGAGGGTGAGCAGGGTGCCGACCAGGTGGACGTCCGCCTCGACCGCCTCCAGCATCTCCGGCTCCAGCAGCAGCGCAGCCAGGCCGAGGCGGTCGATGGCATCGCGCTGCATGATCTGGACGACCGGGGAGGGGAAGTACGTACGGATGTCGCCGAGCCAACGCGCCACACCGGGCGCGGACGCACCGAGCCCGGCGGCGCGGCGGCCCCCGGCGTCCCGGCGGTCGCCGTCCCGCTCGGCACCGTCCCGGCCGTAGAGCGCGCCGAGCGCCTCGTCCATCGCCCGGTCCTGGCCTCGCAGTTCACGTCCGGTACCGTCCGCGTCGCCCCCGCCGAGCGCCATCCGCCAGCGCCGCAGGCGTTCATCGGGTGAGACGGGGGGAACGGTGGCGACGGCGGGAGCGGTGGCGGGCGGCCGGGCGGTTGCGGGGCCCGGGG
>NZ_VKJP01000251.1 GCF_007280575.1 Streptomyces benahoarensis | reverse complement strand
CCGTCACCAGCTTCCCGAAGGCGCGCGGGCTCAACCCGGTGAACGGGGCTATCCAGGACGGCTCCGACGCCGTGATCACACCAGCCACACCAAGATCATCTCACCTGTGACCAGCAGTTACGGGACAGCCCTTAGCCGTTGAGAATTTCCGCGACCCCACGCTCGCGCAGGCTCGCGACCACCCGCTCAACCACCTCTCGGGGCCGGGCAGCCAACCTCACCGTAGATTCCGCCACGCGCACACCGTCCGAGCTGAATACGGCGACTGCGACACGAAAGTGCGTATCGCCCTCGTATTCGGCATGCACAGAGCAGGCGGCACGGCAATGAATGTCGAGGCCGGCGAGAACATCCGCTGGCTGTCCCGGCGCCACGCCACGGACCTGGCCCTGCCCAGTAACGACTTCTGGGTGTTCGACAACGAGCTCGTCGTCGCCCTGCATTTCAGAGGTGACCGTGAACCATCGGAGAACTGGCCGGAGTTGACACGTGAAACCTCGCCGCCCCACCCCGAGCGACGGCAGTTGGCGGTCGGTGCTGCCGGAGGTACCTTCCAGCGGCCGAGAACGTCAATGGCCCGGCCGCCAGGAAGTGGTGTCGGTGTGGTCAGACGGCCATGGCGAGCTGGGTATGCGCGTGTCGGACGAACTGCTACGGATCATTCGGCGCGGCACGGGATCGGTGGTGACCTGGCGGCGCGCCCAGATGGTACTGCTGTCCGCGCAGGGGATGCCGGTGGCGAAGATCACCGAAGTGACGTTCACCAGCGACGACCGGGTCCGGGACGTGATCCACAACTTCAACGCCGACGGCTTCGACTCGCTGTATCCGAAGTACAAGGGCGGCCGGCCGAAGACCTTCACGCTGCCCGAGCGCCGTGAGATCAAGAAGATCGCCAAGTCGAAGCCGACCGAGCACGACCTGCCGTTCTGGACGTGGAGCCTGACCAAACTGGCGGACTTCCTGGTCGCCGAGGGGTTGGTCGACGACATCAGCCACGAGGGCCTGCGCATCCTGCTCCGCGAGGAAGGCGTCTCCTTTCAACGCCTGAAGACCTTCAAGACCTCCCGCGATCCGGACTACGCGGCCAAGAAGGCCCGCGTCGAACACCTCTACGCGATCGCCGACGGAGAGGTCATACCCGAGGCTGGCGAGCCCGAAGTCGTCTTCTGCATGGACGAGTTCGGCCCACTCAACCTGATACCCCACCCGGGCCGACAGTGGGCCGAGCGCGGCGGCAAGCACAAGGACCCCGGCCGAGAACCGCGCCGCAGACGGCGCGCCGCCTACAACCGCTACGGCGGAGTACGGCACCTGTTCGCCGCCCTGGACCTGGCCAAGGACAAGCTCTACGGTCACATCAAGCCGGTCAAGCGCCGGACGCAGTTCCTGGAGTTCTGCCGCTACCTGCGCAGCCTCTACCCGGCCGGCGTCCGGATCGCGATCGTGGCCGACAACTTCTCCCCGCACCTGACCACGAGAAGGTGCCAGCGAGTCGGCACCGGGGCCGCAGCGAACAACGTCGAGATCGCCTACACGCCGACCAACAGCTCCTGGCTGAACCGCATCGAGTCCGAGCACTACCTCGGCGGCCGGGGATTCCGGCCGCTCGGGCACGAGGAAAGGCGCCTCCTGGCTGAGCACGTGCCGGCACCCGACGGCGGCCGGGCGCTGGACGCCTGCTGCGGCACGGGGGAGCTCGCCGCGTACCTTGCGTCGCTCGGATATACCGTCGACGGCGTCGACTTCTCCGAAGGCGCCCTCGGACGAGCCCGCACGGAACGCGCCGACGTGGAGGGGGCGCGGTGGCTGTGCACGGACATCGAGCACGACAGCCTCTCCGCCCTGGCGAACGGCGGCTACGACCTGATCGCCCTCCGGCTCGCCCTCGCCTTCTTCCGAAACCGGACCTCCGTCCTGCGCAGCCTCAGCGGCCTGCTGCGGGACGGCGGGGCCCTCGTCGTCATCACGCCCATTGTGGAACACACCCCCCAGCAGCGGCGCCACATCGCCCTGGACGATGACGACCTCGTCATGGCGTCGGAAGGGTTCACGAAGGTCGTGCGGTTCGACGTGCAGGGCCTGAGGCCCTGTCGCCAAAGGGCTTCCTGGCGGCGATGGACGGCTACCGCGGCCGTGACCCGGAGCTGGCGATCGTGGTGTCCGCCGTCAAGGCGACGGTGAAGGGCGGGCTGGGGAAGCTGCGTGAGCGGCCCAGGGGCGAGGGCTGGCGGCCCGGCGAGCCGTGGCGGGCGCTGTCCCGTTTGACCTGGCGGCCGGACATCCGCGCGGCGGTCATCTCCCGCACCCGGATCAACCTGCACCGCAAGATCGTCAAGCACGCGGCGTTCACCGGGCAGTACCCGGTCGCGATTCTCTCCGACTGCGTCGTCTACACGGCCGACGGCGAATCGCCGCTGGACTTCCTGCCGTACCGGGAGGGCAAGCCGCTGCCGGGCGGATTCAAGCTCGGGGTCAACCCGGGCCTGGTGAAGCACGAGGGAACGCAGAGCGTGCTGTGGGGCGAGGGCGTGAGGGAGCAGTTCAAGGCCCCGGAGCTCAACCTCGCCCGGTACATCGAGGATGGCACCGTCACCGACCAGGACAACGGGGAGTAGCAGGCGATGAGCACGTTCGGGGACGGCCTCGACAAGGCGGTACAGAAGGCGTTCACCCGCCCGACGCCCAAGAGCGCGGGCGCGCAGATGCGGTACCTGGTCAAGCAGTACAAGGGCACCAAGGCAGTCGCCCAGACGCTGCGGATCTCCCAGCGCACCGTCGAGCGGTACGTGAAGGAGCAGATCAAGAAGCCCCGCCCCGACCTCGCCGCGCGGCTGGAGACCGAGGTCAAGAGGCGGTGGCAGCCGCAGATCCGGGCGAAGGCCAGGGAGAAGGCGGCGAGCACCGGCGGCATCGCCATCGACACCCGGGCCCGGCTCGGCTACGTCGCGCCGATCGGGTCGACGGATGAGGACCGGATCCGGCACCTGACCGTCGCCCTGCCGCCGCATCACGCCGCCCGCCTCTTCGAGGCCCAGGAACAGGGCTCCAGCGACGACCGCCTACGGGAGATCGCTGCCGAAGCGCTCAAGGAGGTGTACTTCCAGGACGGCGGCCGCCGTGCCGGGAGCCTGGAGGAGGTCCGCTTCACGGACGTCGAACACCTGGAGTTCGATCTCTAGTGCCCCTCCCGGCAAGCTTTGCCCCGAACAGCCCGCGAGCGAGCCCGGACCAGTTGGTCCGGGCTCGCTCGCGTATCCGCGGGGGTCGGATGTTCATGCACGCGATGTCGTGCTCAACGAAGCCGCTGCGCGCCGGTCACCCCGGACCCGTGACGGCGCCGGGAGCAGGCGGCTCTCCTGCGCGGTGAAGGCCCGCGTTCGGTCAACGCGGCGGCCTCCAGCAATCAGTTCGCGGAAGAGGCGGGTGGCGACCCGAAACCGGTTCAAATTCGGCCTGTTCAGGTCCTGAATGCATATCGTCGCCGAGGTTGGCGCGTTTTGATCTCTGATGCTTAGACGCAAATTAAGATGAAATGGGGTACAAGCCTCATGAGGGTGCGGGTACTTCCCACTGATCGACAGGGAAATTCCCGCCCAGTGGGTGGACGGCCCTTGCGTGGCCGAAACACAGCACTAATGTTCGGCAGGTGACATCGAGAAAGACCGCTCAGGGACCGGGCCACCGCACAGGCGCGATCTTGGTCGCGCTCGCCGAGCAGACGACGGTGACCGCCCAGGATCTATCTCGGTGTACCGCGATTCCCATCAGCGCGGTCTACCGGCACTTGAACCATCTCGTGCAGCTCGGCCTCGTCAGTCCCACCCGCACCCGCGGCCGGTACTGCGCCGGCTCTCTCGCCGTACAGATGGCCGAGAACTACCGTCGCGAGACGCTCAGCGGCGGCGAGGTGAAGCGCCGACTGACCCGGCTGGCCGCCGACACCCAGGAGCTGGCTGCCCTCCTCGTCCCCAGTGGCCATCACGTGCTGTGCGTCGAGGCCGCCGAGGGGTCGCGGGTGATCAAGTGCAGCTTCTCCCCGGGCCTGACCAAGCCGCTGACCTTCGGAGCCAGCGCGCAGGCGATACTCGCCCACCTCCCCGACGAGCGCGTCGCCGCGGTCAGCGAGGCCCACCGGCTCACCGCCGAACGCGTCGTGGCGCTCCAACTGGAACTCAAACGCGTCCGCGGCCGCGGGTACGCCGTGAGCACCGGGGCCGTCGACGAGGGCGTCTGGGGCGTCAGCGTGCCCGTCTTCGACCGGCTCGGCCAGGTGACCGGAACCGTCAGCACCATGGCGCCCGAATTCCGGGTGCGCCGCAACCATCAGACGCTGCTCACCCTTACCCACGCCGCGGCTCAGGACATCAGTCGCTTCGACGAACTCCAGTCATGACGCCCGACCTGCCCACACCCCGCGCCGGTTCCCGCTGCGTGCCCGCGCCGCACGCCACCGGCTGACGCGATCCAGCGTCCTGCCCGGCATCACATCACCGTCATGAGTTCGGACTGCACACCATGAACACACACCCCAGCACCGCCACGGTTGCGACCCCCGACGTGACCGCCCGCCCCGCTTGGGCCGGCCGTATCGACGGTATCGGCCCGGCGCACAGACGCTGGCATTCCGCGGTCAACGCGGACGAGGCCACCACCCCAGGCGCGGCCGTGATCGGCTTCCGCAGCGATGAAGGGGTGCGCCGCAACGGAGGCCGCCAGGGCGCTGCCGACGGCCCGGGGGAGATCCGCCGGGCCCTGGCCTCCAAGGCCCTGGACGCCGGTATCGTCGTCCATGACGCGGGTGACGTCATGGTCGTGGGAGACGATCTGGAGGACGGCCACGACCGGCTCGCCGCCGCCGTCTCCTCCCTGGTCCGCGCCGGGCATACCCCACTGGTGCTGGGCGGCGGTCACGAGACCGCGTACGGCTCCTACCAGGGGCTCGCCAACAGCGGTGCCCTGGACGGGCAGCGGCTCGGGATCCTCAACCTCGACGCGCACTTCGATCTGCGCGAGGCATCGCGCGCCACCTCCGGCACCCCCTTCCGGCAGATTGCCGGCCTCGAGGCCGACCGCGGCGCGCCCTTCACGTACGCGGTGGTGGGCATCAGCGAGCCGAGCAACACCGCCGCCCTCTTCGACGCCGCGAATGCCCTGAACGTGGTGTACCGGACGGACGAAGAGTGCCAGGAGCGCCATCTTTCCGACGTGCTCGCCTTCGTGGCGCACTTCGTCGACTCTGTCGACGTCCTGCACCTGAGCATTGACCTCGATGTGCTACCCGCCGCGTCCGCCCCCGGCGTCAGTGCGCCCGCCTCGGTCGGCGTACCACCGACCGTCATCGTCGAGATCTGCAAGGTGGTCGCCGCCAGCCCGAAACTCACGCTGGTGGACGTCGTCGAACTGAACCCGGCCTACGACATTGACTACCGCACCGCCGGGCTCGCCGCCCGGCTCGTCCACACCCTCACGGTCGGCTCCCACCGCGCCCGGAGCCGCGCCACCGCGCCCACCGGTCCGGACGCCGTCGCCGCCGGCTGACCCAGCAGTCCCACATCCCGGCGGCAGCCCACCGGGCGCCGCGTTCGGACCGGCCACAACAGAGACCAGCACGTCCCGAACGCCCGCGCGCCCACCTGGCTCGCGGCAAACCGGAAGAGTCGCAGCACCCGTAGATCCGTCCCGCATACAGGTCCAATGGAGTTGAACATGGTAAGAGCACCCATAGGACGAAGGGTCGTGGCCGTCCTGGCCGGTCTCCTCTCGTCCGTTCTTCTGCTGGTCGGCGCCTCGCCCGCCGCCGCCGATCAGGGGGGCAAGGAGGCTCAGAAGGAGGGTACCCAGAAGCTCGACCGTCTCCGCTCCGGCCAGGCGACCCTGCGAGTGGGTACCGACGCGACGTTCCCGCCCTTCGAGTTCACCGACGCCAAGGGCGGCAAGATCGGCTTCGACGTCGAGTTGGTCCGGGAACTGGCCAAGCGCGTGGGCATCAGGAAGGTCACGTTCACGCAGATGCCGTTCGGCAACATCGTCCCGGCGCTGCAGGCCCACCAGATTGACGTCGGCGCCTCGGCGATCTACATCAGTGACGAGCGGGCCAAGGTCGTGGACTTCACGGATGTCTACTACCCCGGCGGCCTTGCGATGTTTGTCTCCGACCACAACAACTCGGTGCACACGCTGAACGACCTGGCCGGTAAGAAGGTCGCGGTGCAGGTCGGCACCAAGTCTGTGGAGTGGCTCAAGGAGCACCAGCCCCGCGCCCAGCTCGTGACCGTGCAGACCAACGAGCAGATGTTCTCCTCCGTGAAGCTCGGCCAGGCCGACGCCGTCGTCACCGGCGCGCCAGGCGGTCGATACTTCATCGCCCAGCAAGGCGGCCTGAAGCAGGTCGGCAAGCGGTTGACCGGCGAGAACTACGGATACGCGTTCCCGAAGTCGGATTCCGCGGTGACCACCGCGTTCGACTCCGCGCTCAAGGACATGAAGACCGATGGCTCGTACGCGAAGCTGACCGGCAAGTGGTTCGCTGCCAAGGGTGGCGCCAAGGCCCAGAAGGACCACCCGCTCCTCAACCCCGCGACGATCGTAGACTCCTGGGATCAGATCTGGCACGGCCTTCTGGTCAGCATCATGGTCATTCTGCTGTCGCTCTGCCTCAGCCTGACCCTCGGCATGCTCGGCGGCCTCGCCAAGCTCAGCAAGATCCTTCCGGTGCGCTGGCTGGGCAACGCCTACGTCTCCGTGATCCGCGGCACCCCGTTCGTCGTCCAGCTGTTCTTCATCTACTTCGGCCTGCCCCAGCTCGGATTGCAACTGCCGCCCATGGTCGCCGGCGTGTTCGCCCTCGGCCTCTACAGCGGCTCCTACGTCACCGAGATCTTCCGCGGCGCCGTGCAGGCGGTGGACCGCGGCCAGATCGAGGCCGCCCGTTCTTGCGGCATGTCCCACGGCGCGGCCATGCGCTATGTCGTCGTCCCCCAGGCGTTCCTGCGAATGCTGCCCCCGCTGGGCAACGAGTTCGTGTCGCTGACCAAGAACTCCGCGCTGGTCTCCTTCATCACCATCGGTGAACTCTTCCTCGTCGGCCAGACGATCATCTCCCGCACGTTCGACGCGCTGACCGTCTACCTGTTCATCGGCCTCCTCTACTACGTCCTGACCAACCTCATCGGATCCGCGACCCAGGCGATCGAGAAGAAGATGGCGGTGTATGTCTGATGGCACTCCTGGAAACCCACGGCATCACCAAGGCGTATGGCGACCACGAGGTGCTGCGCGGCATCGACTTCACCGTCGAGCCGGGCCAGGTCGTCGCCGTCATCGGCCCCAGCGGCGGCGGCAAGTCGACCTTCCTGCGCTGCCTGAACCTGCTTGAGACGCCGACTACCGGGCGTGTCGTCTTCGCCGGCGACGAGCTCAGTGCGACGCAGTCCAACCTCAACCAGCTGCGTGCCCGCATGGGTATGGTCTTCCAGCAGTTCAACCTGTTCCCGCACATGACCGCGCTGCGCAACGTCGTGCTGCCGCAGATGAATGTGCTCGGGCGCAGCCGCGAGGAGGCCGAGAAGCGCGGCCGCGCCTTGCTCGGACGGGTCGGCATGAGCCACCGGGCGGACGTCTTCCCCAACCGGCTCTCTGGAGGCCAGAAGCAGCGCGTCGCCATCGCACGGGCTGTGGCCATGGACCCGCAGCTGATGCTCTTTGATGAACCCACGTCCGCGCTGGATCCTGAGGTAGTCCACGACGTCCTCGAGGTCATGAGCGGTCTGGCCAAGGACGGCATGACCATGGTCGTGGTCACACACGAGATGGGATTCGCCCGGAAGGTTGCTGACCGCGTCGTATTCATCGACGGCGGCCGGATCGCCGCGGACCTGCCGCCCGAGGAGTTCTTCTCGCCGGCCAACGACAACGACCGCATCAAGGCCTTCCTGGCCAAGGTCCTTTAGACCATGTCCTATGTGGTGAGTCGGACGAGTCGTTTGTAGCAGCAGAGGGCGGCGGCGAGACCGAGAAAGGCCAGGTACTGTAATTACGGAGATTCAGGATGGGGAGAATCGAAAATTTCAAACGGGCCGAAGTGGGGAAAATCGCGGCCTGACCCAAAATCGCGACCGCTTACAGGAAAGCAGCGGAGCATGATTCCGCCACGCATAGAGCTCGTAACACGATCATGAGCGGGCTTTCTTGAGACGTCTCCAGCAGATGAGCTGCAGGCGAGGTAGACGAAGGCGTCGTGGAGTTCAGTGCGACGCTCCCATCGGACAGTGAGGCGTTTGAAGTGGTGGAGCAGGGCGAAGGTCTGCTCGACGACGTAGCGGAGCTCGCCCATGCCCTTGATGTTCGGTGA
>NZ_VKJP01000250.1 GCF_007280575.1 Streptomyces benahoarensis | reverse complement strand
GCGCGATGCGGCAGCGGCACCGTCCACGAGGACCACCGGCGGCCGGACGGCTCGGGGTGGGTGACGCTGCTCGACCCCGAAGGCAACGAATTCCGCGTGGAGCGGGGCGTGGGGGGAACGGGCAGGGCACGTCGCCGTGCCCGCCAGGAAGCCGCCGACGCTTGATCTCGGCCTGTGGTCCCGGGACTGCGCCAACCGACGTCGCGCAAGGAGGCCGATCATGAGCGGAAGGCGGCTCCGGGTCGCCGAGCGCGGGGCCGGTGGAGGCGGTTCCGGTCCGGAGGAATCCCGCCCTGGTCAGGCGCGGTCGAGACCGAGCCGCCACCCGCGAGGTACCCGGTGAAGGGGCAGGCGGCCCGTTCGCCGGTGGAGCCGCGTGGCTGCACCGCCCGGGCCCTCGCGAGAGGCGGGCAGACGGTGCCCGCAGGTCACGCAGGCCGGGGACCAGGGCTCTCCGCCTCGCTTCCCTCCGGCTCGGGCACCCGCAGCCCCCGCGACTCCGCGATCCCCAGTGCGTCCCGCAGGCATTCGGCGAGCCGCACCCCGGCGTACCGCACCTCCCCGTAGGGGGACAGGGGGTCGGCCAGGACCGCGCAGCCCTGCCGCAACACGTCGTATCCGATGTCGAGTTGGGCGTCCTCGACGCCGTCGGCGAGGCGGGAGAGGAAGCCGCCGGGGCCGCTGGTGCTGAGGACGCAGAGTTTGCCGTCGGCGGTCCACGGCAGGAGGCGGACGTGGTGGGCCGGGGCGGTGCCGGTGAGGTGCTGCGCGGCGACGGGGGCGGAGCTGCGGGCGGCGGACCGGTCCGCGGGGGTTTCCTGCACGATTACCTCCAGGGGTCTTCGGCGAGTACGTAGAGCGGGTGCGCGAGTCCGCCGATGCGGTGGTGGAGCGGGGGACGTACGTCGGCGGGTGAGCGGACGGGCCAGACGGACAGGGTGTATCTGCCGTCCGTGTCCTGGACGGTGACGAAGAGCGGGCCGCCGCGCTTGAGGTGGTCGCGCGCGGCGTGCTCCTCGGCGGGGTCCGCCGCCCATGCCCGCAGGTCCGCCGGGGAGTCCGGTGCTTCGGTGGCCACCGCGCGCCCGACCGGTCCGGCCCAGGGCGCGCGCTCCGGGTCGGGGTCGAGCCGTTCCGCGAGATACCGGGCCTGGCCTCGGAGCCAGCGGACGGCGAGTACGGGCGAGATCGTTCGAAAGGTGCCCAGGACGTGTGACGCGGTGACGCTGGACCCGAACGGCCGTCCCTCGCACCGGACTTCGGCGAAGTAGCCCGTCATCGCAGGTCACCTCGGGTGCGTGGGGTGGCGTGGGGCGTGGCGGAGGCCTCGTGCTCCGTGGGCCGACCTCTGCGAATCCTGACAATCCTGACAGCCATGACCGTCCCTCTCCGTAGCCATTCCACTACTGGGGAGGGTTAGCGTGGCCTAGCGTCGGACCCGTCTTCAACGTTCCAGGTGCGGAGGGCACGTTGGTAAACATCAAGGAGCTGAACCCCGAGGCAAGCCCGCAGGCGGCCTTCGGTGCGCGCGTACGCAGCGCTCGCGAAGCGCGGGGGTGGAAGCAGGACGACCTCGCCGAAGTGGTCGGCTACTCGGGCAGGCACATCTCGGCGGTGGAAACTGGCCGCAAGCCGCCAACCCTGCGGTTTTCGCGCAGCATTGATACGGCCTTGGGACTCACAGGGACCGCAGAGTCGTTCGAGCGCGCTTGGGGGGAGATCAGAAACGGGAGCTTGCTGGAAGGCTTTCCGGAGTACCTAGGACAGGAGGCTCACGCGGCGGAGATACGACTGTTCGACGTGGGCGTGATTCCTGGACTGCTCCAGACACCGGAGTACGCAAGCGCCATCGAAGAAGGTCACGTGAGGCGGGGCACGCTCACCCCCGAAGAAGCCCGTGAGCGAGTCGAGTCCCTGGCGGAACGGCAAGCGGCCCTGGTACGGCGAATCCCGCCCATGGTGATCGTGGTTCTGGACGAGAGCTGCATCCGGCGGATGATCGGTGGAACAGAGGTCATGGAGCACCAGCTGTCCCACCTGATTGAGTTCGCTGAACAGGCGAACTCTGTGCTTCAGTTGGCTCCGTACGCCATAGGTGAGCGCCGCCCGTTCAACCGGCTGGTGAACCTGCTGACACTGCCCGACCGCTCCGTCATGTCCTACGTGGAGTCCGAGACCAACGGGCATCTGGACAGGGAGATCACGTCCGTGTTGCCGCTGGTGAGGTCCTACCATCAGCTACAGGCCGAAGCGCTTTCCCAGGCGGAATCCGTGGCCACGATCGAGCAGTTGCGAAAGGGCACCCCGTGACGACCGACTCCCTCCCCCTGACCTGGTTCAAGTCCTCCTACAGCGGCAGTGGTGGCTCCTGCGTCGAGTGGGCTCCGGCGCATGCGGCGGCCACCGGCATAGTTCCCCTCCGCGACTCGAAGGACCCGCACGGCCCCGCACTGACCGTCCCCGCCACCGCGTTCGCGTCCTTCGTCGCGGGCGTCAAGGCCGGAGAGTTCCGCGCCTGAGCCGGACCGCAGACCACGACGGAAGCCCCGTCGCGCCACCCATCCCCCGGGGCGCGGCGGGGCTTTCGTTCGTTCTCTCGCGGGGCCGCGTGGCAAACCCGTGAGGGCAAAACTGGGAAAGTGGCTTCGACCCGGCCGTCGCGCCCCAGGGGGCAAAGGGTGAGGAGCCCAGGTGAAGACAGCAGATGGTGGCCTGTCGGTGATCCCGGCACCAGCCGACGTGTGGATGCTCGTACGGGAGCAACCGATGGCGCTGGGGCGCGCCACCCAGGAACTCGCCACAGCGCTGGCCGCCACCTACGGCCCCCGCTTCGCGGTCTGGCACACCGACGAGCTGCTCTTCGGTGTGCACGAAGGCCAGTTGGTGCTGCGCACTCTGGGCGGCGCGGACGTGCCCGCCCCTGAAGTGGTGTGCGTACGCCAGATGCCCGGCTCCATGCGTGACGATCGCGAGGTCACCTTGTTACGGCACCTGGAGCGTATGGGCAGCACGCTCCTCAACCCCCTCGGCGCCCACCTCACCTGCCGTAACAAGGTCTGGCAGATGCAGGAACTCTCGCTGGCCGGACTGCCGGTCCCCGACACCCTCTCCTACGCGACCGCCCCGTTGGAGGGCGTCGTCCGCAACCCGTACCTGGAGGCGCCCTGCGTGGTGAAGGCCGTCAGCGGTACCAAAGGGCGTCAGGTCTTCCTCGCCCCCGATCAGAACCTGCTGAGCGAACTGGCCGGCAGCCTCACCCAGGAGGTCCCGTTTCTCTTCCAGGAACACGTGGCTTCCTCGCACGGCCGCGCCCTGCGCGTGGTGGTGGTCGACGGCGAGCCCGTGGGCGCCGTATTGCACACCTCCGGCCATGATGCCCTCGCCGCCAACATCGGCAACGGGGGCTCCGCCGACCTGTGTTCGGGCCGCTATCCGAAGGCGGAGGAGTTGGCGGTCGAAGCAGCCACCGTTCTGGCCTTGGACATCGCCGGGGTGGATCTGCTCTTCGCGGCCGACGGCGCCTACACCCTCTGCGAGGTGAACGCCGTCCCGGGCTGGCGCCCGGCGATGACCACGGTCGCGCCCGCCATCACCGCCTGCGTCAACCGTCGCCTGACGGCCCGCGACTCGACCGTTCGAAGGAGCAGCACAGCCCGCCAGGACCTGTCCCGTCGGCCAACCGCCTCGTATTAGTCGCCCGTTAGCGGAACGGCAGGCCGGTGGCCCAGAGTGGTGAGCGTCCGGGAGCGAGACGACAGAAACACAGCATCGGGAGCACATGATGATCACCGCCACCGCCCACCGCTTCCGCGGCCGCGCCGGCCGCCGTATCGCCCTTGCCGTCGCCGCCGCCGCGGCGCTGGGGATGGGGGTCACCGCCTGCGGGCAGGGCGACACCGGGGCGGGCAAGGTGAACTCCTCGGCCGCGTCGCAGGACGGGGAGCAGTCCACGGGCGGCTCGGCGTCGGGCGGCTCCGGTGGGCAGGCCGGCGGCAAGGGGTCCGCGCGGAGCGCGGGGTCCGGTGAGCACACCACGACCGGTGGCGGCGGGTCCACAACCGGCGGCGACAGCGGCGGGTCCACCGGCGGCGGCGCCGCTCAGGGGGGCGAGCGGACGATCGTCGGCAAGCTGTCCTACCTCGCGCCCGGCAAGCTGATCGTCAAGCCCGACAGCGGCGGCACGGACCAGGCGTTCCTGGTCGCCAACGCCACGAGGGTGCTCGGCGCGGCCGCGATCTGCGGCGACCCCGAAGGCAATGTCTCCATCGACAAGGAGGGCTTCGGCACCTACAAGTGCGACGTGGAGCAGCTGGAGACGGCCGCCAAGACCAACAGCGTGACCGTTCGCGTCACCATGGACACCAAGGTCGGCGCCGCCGATGTCGTCGCGGAGAAGTACCACCCGTAAATCCCGCATCCCGCACCGCGCCCGGTGGGCTCTTCGCCCCGCCGGGCGCGCGGGCGTCAGCCCCGGGCCGTCGGGAGCGTGCGGGTCAGGAAGTCGCGGATGGTGGCGGCGGTGCTGTCCAGAGGTTCCCAGAACGGGGACGAAGCCCTCCTCGTAGGCGTTGCCGTTCTGGGTGATCACCGCGGTGAGCGCCGCCGGGTCGCGTAGCGCGAGCCGCCAGCCGATGGGGGCGCCGTAGTCCTGGACGTAGACGGCGTAGCGGGCGATGCCGAGCTGCGCCGGAGGGCTTCGGTGACGTCCGTGAGGGCGTCGAACGAGTACGGGAACGTGTCGGCGGGCGGGGCGTCGGAGTGGCCGAAGCCGAGGTGGTCGGGGGCGAGGACGTGGAACCGGTCGGCGAGTTCGGGGATCAGCCGGCGGAACATGCGTGAGCTGGTGGGGGAAGCCGTGCAGGAGCACGACGGCCGGGGCGTCGCGGGGGCCCGCCTCCCGGTAGAAGACGCGGTGGCCGTGCACGGTGGCGTACCGGTGACGGATCTCCACCATGACTAACCCCTTAAAACCTCTGCGATGGCTATCCGTACCTCCAGTGGAGCGGATGCGGAGTAACCTGTCAAGGCAAGGAATGGGGTTAGCCGGGAGGTGGCAGAGATGATCGACGAACGGGCGCTGCTCGACGCGCTGAACAGCACCCCGGTGGTGAACGACCGGCCGGAGGACCGGTGGGCCGATGACGCCGCGCTGCGGCGGTGGGCGCACGAGCACGGCGGCTCCGGCGACGCGGCGGCGCTGGACCGGCTGCGGACGGCGCGGGACGTGCTCCAGGCCGCCACCCGCGGGCCCGTGCCCGAGGCGGAGCTGCGGCGGGTGCTCGCCGGGGTCCGCCGCCTGCCCGAGGTCGACGCGGCGGGCCTGCGGTGGCGGCTGGAGGCGCCGCCCGAGCGGCTGCTCGCGGTGGAGCTGGTGCTCGCCTGGTACGACGTCCAGGAGCGCAGGCCGGGGCGGCTGCGCCCGTGCGGCAACGGCGAATGCCGCCTCTTCCTCCTCGACCGCAGCCGCGCCAACACCGCCCGCTGGTGCTCGATGAAGACCTGCGGCAACCGCCTGAAGGCCCGCCGACACCAGGAACGCGCCCGTCAGACCTGACGGGAGGCGGCCGCCGCGCGCAGGCGACGACCCCCGCCGCTCCCCGGGTGCGGGGCCGTCGGGGGCCGGTACGGGCGCGAGCTCAGAAGACCGGGGCCGCCCCGGACAGCAGCGCGGCGGCGGTGAAGAGTTCGACGCCGGTGCGGATGGCGGACTCGTCGACGTCGAAGTCGCCGCGGTGCAGGTCGAGGCGGTCGTTGCTGCCGGGGACGCGGACGCCGAGGCGGGCCATGGCGCCGGGGACGCGCTCCAGGTACCAGGAGAAGTCCTCGCCGCCCAGGGACTGTTCGGTGGACTCGACGGCGGTGGGACCGCAGCGGGCGGTCATCGCGTCGTGCAGGAGCTGCGCGGAGGTGGCTTCGTTGACGACGGGCGGGACGCCGCGGACGTAGGTGATCTGCGACTTCGCGCCGTGCAGGGTGGCAATCTCGTCGATCGCGGCGTGGACGAGATCGGGGGCGCGCCGCCAGGCGTCCAGGTCGAGGCAGCGGACCGTGCCGGAGAGTTCGGCGTGCTGCGGGATGACGTTGCAGGCGTGCCCGGCGTCCAGGCGGCCCCAGGTGACGGCGAGGCCGGAGCGGGCGTCCACGCGGCGGGCGACGAGCGCGGGGACGTCGACGGCGACGCGGGCGGCGGCGGTGACCAGGTCGGTGGTCAGATGCGGGCGGGCGGTGTGGCCGCCGGGGCCGTCGAGGGCGACCTCCAGGCGGTCGCAGGCGGAGGTGATGGGGCCGGTGCGCAGGCCGATGCGTCCGGCGTCGACGCGCGGGTCGCAGTGGACGGCGAGGATGCGGGCGACGCCGTCCAGGGCGCCGGACTCGATGGCGTCGGGGGCGCCGCCGGGCAGCACCTCCTCGGCGGGCTGGAAGAGCAGCCGGACCGGGTACGGCAGCTGGCCCCTGCGGGCCAGGTCGGCGAGGACCAGTCCGGCGCCGAGGACGACGGTGGTGTGGACGTCGTGGCCGCAGGCGTGGGCGCGGTCGGGAACGGTGGAGCGGTACGCGACGGTCTTGGTGTCCGGGATGGGGAGGGCATCGATATCGGCGCGCAGGGCCAGCAGCGGGCGGGCGTCGGGGCCGTCGCCCTGCCCGATGGCCACGCGGGTGATGTCCGCCGGGTCGGTGCCGATGTCGCAGATCAGGCCGGTGCCGACGGTCAGGACACGGGGCCGCAGACCGGCCGCCTCCAGACGGCTGCGGATCGTCTCGGTGGTGCGGAACTCCTGATTACCCAGCTCGGGGTGCATGTGCAGGTCGCGGCGGAAGGCGATGAGTTCGGTGTGCAACGCCTCGGAGAGGGCTCCGGGGAGCAGGTCCTGCGGGTCGGTCGGGTCAGGGGCGGCGGCAGGGTACATCAGTTGGCTCACGCGGGGAAGGTTACGGTCCCCGCAGGGGCAACTGTCCCTGGATCAACAAAAGTTCAGCCCGTCAGGGGAAGATTTTCGAGCCTTACGCCGCATGGATGACCCGGGGGTGGGGTATTTCCTTTTGTTTTCGCGTCGGCCGGGGGCGGGGCCGAGCCGGGACCGGCGGCTCTCCGCGCCCGAGGTCGTCACCTCATTCCGGCTCCGCGGGCGGCCCCGGCTCCGTCGGCCGCTCCGGTGGCAGGCGGTCGACGCCGCGGGCGGTGCCGGTGACGTCGTCGAGGAAGCCCTGGGCGCGGGGCGAGGCCCGGCTGGTGAGCCAGGCCGGGTCGACGTCGCAGACCGCGACGCGGACGCCGGTGCCGACGAGGGCGAGCGGCAGGGTGTGCACGACCGTCGAGGGGAAGCTGACGATCAGCCGTCCGATGGGGCCCCGGCGGGCGACCAGCTCCAGGGGGAGTTCGGGGCGGACCACCTCCAGGCCGGTCTCGGTGGCGAGGCGGTGGAGTTTGTCGGTGTGCTCGCGGCGGTGGGCGAAGTAGCGGGTGGCGCCGTGCGTACGGGCCAGATGGGCGACGGCCTCCAGGTAGCGGTCGACGTCGACCACGCCGGTCTCGACGAGGGAGGTGCCGACGATGTCGGCGGCGCGGGTCAGGCGCGGCGGGCCGAAGCGGCGGCGGGTCCAGGCGAAGGCGTTGGTGGCGATGCGGACGCCGGGCGGCGCCTCGACCGGCATGGAGCTGAAGACGCCGACGGTGCGGCGGCCGCCGTCCGGCGCCGGGGTGAGCCGGCGGCGCGCGACCCGGGCGAACGGCGCGAAGGCCAGATCGCGCGCCCCCCGGCCGCTGCCGTGCCGGTGCCAGCGCACCAGCCGTTCGCCGCGCGCGAGTTGGGCGATGAACTCCATCGTCGCGGTGCCGTCGTCGACGACGACCAGGTCACGGGCGCGGGCGAGGGTGAGCAGCAGTTGCACATAGCGGGAGAACGGGTCGCCGATGACGATGCGTTCGGCGCGGCGCAGCAGAGGGGCGAGTCCGCCGATGGTGCGCACAGGTGCGGTCGCGCCGCCGCGGGCGTCCTCCCAGCGGACGGTGTGGCCTTCCTCGCGGGCGAGTTCGGCCATGCGGCGCAGCTGGCCGCGGGTCATGGGGTCGTGCGGGGAGAGGACGACGATGGTGAGGGGTGCGGAGTGGGGGGTGCGGCCCGGGGTGGACGGGCCGGTCGGCGAGCCGGGAGCCGTCAGGCCCGGGGCGCCCGGGGCGCCGACGTCCGGGCCACTGCCGTCCGGGCCCGGGCCGCCCGGCGCCCCGTTCGTGCCCGCGTTGCCCGGGCCGCGTGCGCCGCCCGGAGCACCCGTCACCGCCCCCGCCCCCTCCTCGTAGGCCCACTCCAGCACGTTCAGCAGCTGAACCGGGCTCTCGACGAAGGCGAGCGTCTGTCTCCTATACACATCTCCGAGCCCACGAG
>NZ_VKJP01000024.1 GCF_007280575.1 Streptomyces benahoarensis | reverse complement strand
ATACGGCGCCCACCGAGATCTCCACCTATTAAGTCGTCGGCAGCGTCAGATGGGTATAAGAGACAGTTCCTTCCGCTCACTCCCCCATCGGCAATTTGTCCGCATTCATTCGCTTTCGCACCCCACGTCCTGCCCGTGGTCGTGCGCCCACCGACACCCCGAGGTACTTCATGCGACCTGAGCGCCCCTCTCGTCCCCTGACCGATCCATCCGCCCGTCCCGCCGAGCCCGGGCGGCGGACGCTGCTCGGCGCGGGAGCCGCCGCCGTCGCCGCCGGGCTGCTCGGCGCGGGCGGCACCGCCGCCGCCCGCCCGGCGCGCGCCGACGGCAGGGGCGCGGCGGCCGCCTCCGGCGACGTCCCGCCCGGATACGTCACGCCCGGCGGGCCCCATGTCCGCGACGCCGAGAAGCGGCGCGGCAACGGTCCGGTGCGGCAGCTGTCCCTGCTCGCCACGCCCACCCTCGTCCAGCTCGGCGGCCGCACCGTCAACACCTGGGCGTACGACGGTTCGCTGACCGGACCGGAGATGCGGGTGACGGCCGGCGACACGCTGGCGGTGGACTTCGCCAACAACCTGCCGCACCACACCACCGTCCACTGGCACGGGGTGGCACTCCGCAACGACATGGACGGGGTGCCCGGCATCACCCAGGCCGCCGTGGCACCCGGGGCGTCCTTCCCGTACCGCTTCACGGTGGTGCGGCCGGGCACGTACTGGTACCACCCGCACGTCGGCGTACAGCAGGACCGTGGCCTGTACGGGCCGCTGATCGTCGACGACCCCCGGGAACCGCTCGCGTACGACAAGGAGTGGGTGGTCGTCCTCGACGACTGGGTCGACGGGATCGACGGCTCCGACCCGGACGCGATCCTCAAGGAGCTGAACCACGGGATGAGTCACGGCGGCCACGAGATGCGGGCCGCCGCCGCGCCGGAGGGGCCGTCGCGGATCCTGAAGGGCGCCCACAGCGAGCTGCTCGGCGGCGAGGCGGGCAATGTGGACTACCCGCTCCATCTGATCAACGGGCGGACCGCGGACGACCCGGAGACCTTCACCGCCGCCCCCGGTGACCGCATCCGGATCCGGCTGATCAACGCGGGCGGCGACACCGCCTACCGGGTGGCGCTCGGCGGGCACACCATGACCATCACCCACACCGACGGCCACCCCGTCGAGCACGCCGACACCGACACGCTGCTGCTCGGGATGAGCGAACGCTACGACGTGCTGGTCACCGCCAAGGACGGCGCCTTCCCGCTCACCGCGCTCGCCGAGGGGAAGAAGCGCCTGGCCCAGGCCGTGCTGCGCACCGGCGGCGGCTCCGCGCCGGGCCCCGGCACCCGTCCTCGGGAGCTGGACGGGAAGCTGGTCACCGCGCCCGATCTGTACTCCGCGGAGTCGGTGCGGCTCCCCGAGCGTGACGTCGAACGCCGCCATCAGATGGTGCTGACCGGGTCGATGGGCCGCTTCAACTGGGCGATCAACCACGAGCCGTTCACGCCGTCGCAGCGCTACGCCGTCCGGGAGGGCGAGCGGGTGCAGCTGGTGTTCCGCAACCACACCCGGATGTGGCACCCGATGCATCTGCACGGCCACGCCTTCGAGCTGGCGGACGGCGGGCCGCGCAAGGACACCGTCAGCGTGCGCCCGGGCCGCACCGTGCGGGTCCATCTGGACGCCGACAACCCGGGCCTGTGGATGCTGCACTGCCACAACGTGTACCACTCGGAGAGCGGGATGATGACGGTGCTCGGATACCGCGACTAGCCCTGCGTACAAGGGAGTTGGCGGGCGGCGGCCGCATACGCACGGGCCGCCGCCCACGGCCGGGCGGGGCGCGGGCCGCCCGGCCGCGCCCCGTCGTCCGCCCGTCACACACGCGCCCCGCCCGTAACCTTCCCGATCCCCCTCGCGTCAGAAAGCCGAATAAAATGGTGGGGTGCCTCAGCTTCGCGTCGCCCTCAACCAGATCGACACCTGCGTCGGCGCTCTCGCACGGAACACCGGGACGCTGCTGCACTGGACCCGCCACGCCGCCCAGCAGGGCGCACACCTCGTCGCCTTCCCCGAGATGGCGCTGACCGGCTACCCCGTCGAGGACCTCGCGCTGCGCCCGTCGTTCGTCGAGGCGAGCCGCGCGGCGCTGGCGGAGCTGGCCGGGCGGCTCGCCACCGAGGGGCTGGGCGAACTCCCCGTCGTCGTCGGCCACCTCGACCGCTGCGCGCGGGAGCTGCCGCGCTACGGACGGCCCGCCGGGGCGCCGCAGAACGCGGCGGCGGTGCTGCACCGCGGCCGGATCGCGCTGAGCTTCGCCAAGCACCATCTGCCCAACTACGGCGTCTTCGACGAGTTCCGGTACTTCGTACCCGGCGACACGCTGCCCGTCGTACGGGTGCACGGCGTCGATGTGGCGCTGGCGATCTGCGAGGACCTCTGGCAGGACGGCGGCCGGGTCCCCGCCACCCGCGCCGCCGGGGCCGGACTGCTGCTCTCCCTCAACGCCTCGCCGTACGAGCGGCACAAGGACGACACCCGCCTGGAGCTGGTGCGCCGCCGGGCCCGGGAGGCCGGGTGCACCACCGCGTATCTGGCAATGACCGGCGGCCAGGACGAGCTGGTCTTCGACGGCGACTCGCTCGTCGTCTCCCCCGACGGCCGGGTGATCGCGCGGGCGCCGCAGTTCACCGAGGGGTGCCTCCTGGTCGATCTGGAGCTGCCCGCGGCCGCCGCCGAGCCGCCGTCCGGCACCGTCGGCGACGGGCTGCGCATCGACCACGTCACGCTCTCCGCCGACCCGCTGCCCGCCTATCCGCCGCAGACCCTGGGCGGCGAGGCGGAGCGGCTGGAGGACCTGGAGGAGATCTACACCGCGCTGGTCGTCGGGGTGCGGGCGTATGTCGCGAAGAACGGCTTCCACAGCGTGGTCCTGGGGCTGTCCGGCGGCATCGACTCGGCGCTGGTGGCCACGCTGGCCTGCGACGCGCTGGGCGCCCGGCACGTCCACGGCGTCGCGATGCCGTCCGCGTACTCCTCGGAGCACTCCCGCACCGACGCCGCCGACCTCGCCCGCCGCACCGGGCTGGCGTTCCGTACGGTGCCGATCGGCCCGATGGTCGACGCGTACATGGAGTCGCTGGGGCTGAGCGGGACGGCCGAGGAGAACCTCCAGTCGCGGGTGCGCGGCACCACGCTGATGGCGCTCTCCAACCAGGAGGGCCACCTCGTCCTCGCGCCCGGCAACAAAAGCGAGCTGGCCTGCGGTTACTCCACGCTCTACGGCGACTCCGTCGGCGCGTTCGGGCCGATCAAGGACGTCTACAAGAGCGACGTCTACGCGCTGGCCCGCTGGCGCAACGCCGCGGCCGCCGACCGGGGCCGCACCCCGCCGATCCCGGAGCACACCCTCACCAAACCGCCCAGCGCCGAACTGCGCCCCGGCCAGCTCGACACCGACACGCTGCCCGACTACGACGTCCTCGACCGGATCCTGGCGCGGTACGTCGACGGGGACCGGGGACGGGCCGAGATCGTCGCCGAGGGGTTCGACGACGCCCTCGTGGTGCGGGTGCTGCGGATGGTGGACGCGGCGGAGTACAAGCGGCGGCAGTACCCGCCGGGCACCAAGATCTCCGCGAAGGGTTTCGGCAAGGACCGGCGGCTGCCGGTCACCAACCTGTGGCGGGAGGGCGCCTGACGCGGCGGGCCGGGGTGCGTCCGGCGCCCGGCGTGCACCGTCAGCCGCGGTGGCCGGCGGGTGCCGACGCTTCCACGGGCTCCTCCGCGGCGCCGCCGCGGGCCACGACGCGGGATACGTCGCAGCCGCCCTCCTTCGTACGGTCCAGGAGTCCGGCGGTGACGGCGACGGCGAGGCCCGCGGCGGCCAGCACCGCGCCGACCGCGGCGGGCGACGTCCAGCCCCAGTGCGCCGACAGGGCGAGGCCGCCCGCCCAGGCGCCGCCCGCGTTCGCGAGGTTGAACGCCGACTGGTTGGACGCGGCGGCCAGCGTCGGCGCGCCCTGCGCCTTCTCCATCACCAGCATCTGGAGCGGTGTGGTGGTCATGAAGCCGACCGCGCCGATCAGGACGACGGCGACCAGCACGAGCGGCTTGTGCGGCGCGGCCAGCGGGAAGAGGGCGAGGACCGCGGCGAGGGCGGCCAGTGAACCGTAGAGGGTGGGGCGCAGCGCCCGGTCGGTGAGCGGTCCGGCGGCGAGGGCGCCGAGCGTCATCCCGATGCCGAAGAGGGCGAGGACCAGCGTCACGGAGGTCTCGGAGAAGCCGGTGACCTTGGTCAGCACCGACGCGAGATAGCTGTAGAAGGCGAAGACACCGGCGAAGCCGAGGACCGTGGTGAGCAGGCCGAGCAGCACCTGCCGCCCGGCGAGGGCGCGCAGTTCGCGGCCGAGCCCGGTGCGTTCCCCGGCGGGCAGCGGCGGCACCAGGCGGGCCAGTGCGGCCATCGCGACGACGCCGATGCCCGCGACGACGAGGAAGGTGGCGCGCCAGCCGAGGTGCTGGCCGAGGAGGGTCGCGGCGGGCACGCCGATGATGTTGGCGACGGTCAGGCCGAGGAACATCGTGGCGACGGCGCGCGCCTGCCGCCCCTCGCGCACCAGCCGGGCGGCGACCACCGCGCCGACGCCGAAGAACGCACCGTGCGGCAGGCCCGCCAGGAGTCGCCCGGCGACCAGCAGCGGGAAGTCGGTGGCGAGGGCGGAGGCGAGGTTACCGGCGGTGAAGAGCGCCATCAGCGCCACGAGCATCGGCTTGCGGGGGACGCGGGAGCCGAGCGCGGTCAGCAGCGGGGCGCCGATGACGACGCCGAGGGCGTAGGCGGAGACGAGGTAGCCGGCGGTGGGCACGGAGGTGCCCAGATCGTCCGCGACGTTGGGCAGCAGGCCCATCATCACGAACTCGGTGGTGCCGATACCGAAGGCCGAGATCGCGAGCGCGAGCAGAGCCAAGGGCATGAGAGACCTTTCGGAGCGGTACACGGGGCGGTGCGGGGCGTCCGCGCGGGCGGCGCCGCGGGATCGCCGCCGTAAGTTCGGGGACGGAACAAAGTCTGGCAGGTCCGGAATTCCGGCGGGTGACGACGGTGTGACCTCGCGGTGTGCCGTTGCGCACGGTGGGGGTGCGCCGTTGCGCGTCGCGGTCCCCGGGCCCGTACGGGATCCCGGCGCGCGGGGCCGGGAGCCCTCAGGGCCCGTAGGGCACGCGGCTCCCCTACGGGCCCGGGCACCCGCTCCCCTGCGGCCCGGACACGACGGAGCGGGCGGAACGTTGCCGTTCCGCCCGCCCGGTGTCCGGTCGCCCCGTGTGGTCAGGAGCCGCCGGAGAGGTTGATCGACGCGGCGATCGGCAGGTGGTCGCTGCCGGTGGCGGGCAGCGTCCAGGCGGCCACCGGATTCAGGTCCCGGGTCATGATCTGGTCGATCCGGGCCATCGGGAACGACACCGGCCAGGTGAAGCCGAAGCCGTCGCCCGCCGCGCCCTGCGCCGAACGCATCTGGGAGGTGATGGGCGCCAGCGAGCGGTCGTTCATCGTGCCGTTGAGGTCGCCGAGGAGCACCACCTGGCGCAGCGGCTCCTGCGAGACGGCCTTACCGAGCGCGGCGGCGCTGGCGTCGCGCTGGCTGGCGGTGAAGCCCGCCTTGACCTTGACCCGCACCGAGGGCAGATGCGCGACGTACACCGCGATCTTGTCGCCGTCCGGGGTGGTCAGCGTGGCGCGCAGGGCCCGCGTCCACCCCATCTTGATCGGCACCGACGCCGCGTCGGACAGCGGCCGCTTGCTCCAGAGGCCGACGGTGCCCTTGACCGCGTGGTACGGGTACGCCGTCGCGAGGCCCTTCTTGTAGGCGGGCAGCGCCTGGGCCGTCACCTCCTCCAGGGCGACGACGTCCGCGTCGGCGGCCACGAGGTCCCGGGCGGTGCCCGCGGGGTCGGGGTTGGCCGCGTCGACGTTGTGGGTGACGAACGTCAGATCGCCGCCGGTGCCCGCCTTGCCGGTGAGCTGGCCGCCGAAGAGGTTGGCCCAGGCGAAGACCGGCAGCACCAGGGCGACCAGCGCGGTCGCCGAGCGGCGGAACACCGCGAGCAGGAGCAGCAGCGGGATGCCCAGGCCCAGCCACGGCAGGAACGTCTCCAGGAGGCTGCCGAGGTTGCCCACGGTGTTGGGGATCCTGGCGTGCAGCAGGATCAGCAGGCCGAGCAGCACGGCCAGCACCGCGAGCACGATGCCGCGCCGCCACATCCGCTCCGGCCCCCACCACCTGCGCAGACGCTCGGCCCGGGAACCGGTCTGTTCAGGGCCCGGCCCCTGCTCCGGCTCCGTCATGTACGCCTGCGCCATTCCGCTTCCCTCACTGCTCTGTCTCCCGCGGCCTCGACTCCGCCCACCGACCCTAGGTGATCGCCGGGCGCCGCTTTTCCACGTGTAGTGACGAGGCGGCCTCGGGGGAAAGTTCCGGCCGCGGGTCCCGCATCGCATCCTGTGACAGAACGGGCACATGCGTGCGCCCCGGCGCGCGGCACCCCGCCGGGCGCCCCCCGCGCGGTCCGGGCGCCGTCCGCTCACGGGCGCGGGCGCACCCCCTCCAGCACCGTGTCGACGATCTGCTCGGCGAGCCCCTCGGGCAGCGCCGTGCGCTCGTCGAGGAGGGCCCGTGCCAGCATCGGGCCGACGAAGAGATCGGCGAGCACATCGACCTCGCGGTCGGCGCGGATCTCGCCCCGCGCCATCCCCCGCCGCAGTATCGCGTGCATCGCCTCGCGGCGGGCCCGTATGACGTTCTCGTGGTACTCGCGCCAGACGGCGGGCTGCGCCTGGACGTGCGTGAGGACGGAGCGGAACACCGCGGAGTGGCGCTTGGCGAGGCCGCGGCGGCGCAGATGCTCCAGCATGGCGACGAGGTCGTCGCGGACCGAGTCGCCGCGCGCCGGGGGAAGGTCGTCCTCCAGGGAGCGGACGACGTCCAGGAGCAGGGCGTTCTTGCCGGGCCAGCGGCGGTAGACGGTGGCCTTGCCGACGCCCGCGGCGCGGGCGATGCCCTCCATCGACAGGTCCCCGATGGAGGCACCTTCCTCGATGAGGCGCAGCACCGCCTCGACGATGGCGGTGTCCGCCGCGGCGGAGCGGGGACGGCCGCGGCGCCCGTCCGCCGCCTCCGGGGTGGCCGGGCCGGGGCGGCCGCCAGGGCCATCAGGTGCGGTCGGGCCGGTCATTTCGGGGCCCGCGCGGTCTCGTCCGGGCGCGGCGCGGCGACGGGCGCGGCGGTCGCCGGGCGGCCGGGCAGGAACACCGCGACCACCACGGCGCCGACCAGCGCGATGCCGGACGAGGCGAGGGCGGTGAGGTGCATGGCGTGGACGAAGGCGTCCTGCGCGGCGGTCACCAGGGGCCGCCCGGCGGGGCCCAGCCGGGCGGCGACGCCGAGGGTGGCCTCGATGGACTCACCGGCGGCGTGCCGCACCGGCCCGGGGAGATCCGGGACGGAGTTGAGGGCGTCCTTGATGGAGTCGCGGTAGGTCGTGGAGAGCACCGAGCCGAGGACCGCGACGCCGAGGGTGCCGCCGACCTGCCGGAAGGTGTTGTTGAGCGCCGAACCGGAACCGGCCTTCTCCCGGGGCAGCGACTGCATGATCGAGACGGTGACCGGCGGCATGATGTGCGCCATGCCGGTGCCCTGGAGGAAGAAGATCACCTCCATCAGCCACATCGGGGTGGAGACGTCGAGCAGCAGCAGTCCGGCCATGGTGACGGCGACGGTGAGCATCCCGGCGGTGCACACCGCGCGGGCGCCGAAGCGGTCGACGACGTACCGGGCGCGCGGCGCGAAGATCAGCTGCGCGGCGGCCAGCGGCAGGATCAGCAGCCCCGACTCCAGCGGGGTGTAGCCGCGCACGCTCTGCACGTAGAAGACGATGAAGAAGGTGACGCCCATCAGCGCGAAGAAGACCAGCGCGATGGCGGCGACGGCGGCGGAGAAGGCCGGGTTGCGGAAGTAGCCGATGTCGATGGACGGGTGGTCGCTGCGCTTCTGGTGGACGACGAAGACCGCGAGGACGGCGAGGCCGCCGAGGACGGTGCCGATCACCTCCGGGTCGGTGAAGTCGGCGAGCTGACCGCCCTTGATGATGCCGTAGACCAGCAGGACCAGGCCGACGACGGAGAGCGCGACGCCGACCGGGTCGAGGCGGCCGGGCGACGGGTCGCGGGAGTCGGGCACCAGGAAGGCCATCGCCACCAGCGTGACCAGCACGATCGGGACGTTGATCAGGAAGACCGAGCCCCACCAGAAGCGGTCGAGCAGCAGACCGCCGGCGATCGGGCCGACGGCGATGGCCAGGCCCACGCCGCCCGCCCAGACGCCGATCGCCTTCGGCTGCTCCTCGCGCTCGAAGACGTTCATCAGGACGGCGAGGGTCGCGGGCATCACGAAGGCGCCGCCCAGGCCCATCAGGGCGCGGAACGCGATCAGCTGAACGGGCGAGGCGGCGAACGCGGCGAGCACCGACCCGGCGCCGAACACCGCCAGCCCGAACAGCAGGACCTTCTTGCGGCCGAGGCGGTCGCCGAGCAGGCCCGAGGTGAACAGCAGCCCGGCAAAGACCAGCGTGTAGGCGTTGATCGCCCACTCCAGCTCGCTCTGGGTGGCGCCCAGACCGGCGGGCGCGGGCATCGCGATGGTCTTCATCGCGATGTTGAGGATGGAGTTGTCGAGCACCACGATCAGCAGGCTGAGCATGAGCACGGAGAGGATCACCCAGCGGCGGCGGTGCACGGTCGCGTCGACGCGGCCGGGGCTCGGGTCGCCCGAGCGGATCGGGGAGTTGGCCATGCCCGCCAGCGTACGCCTTTCGATACGGCACCGTTCCGTATCGCCGTTTCCTCCGGGGAAGGCCGGGGTGCGGCGGGGCGGACCCGGGGATGTCCCGGGGATATCGGGGCGCCCGCGGGGAACGGGACGGCCCTCCGGCCCGGCCCAGGTCAGGCGCCTGGCCCGCACCCGCCGGACGGCCTCCCCCTTCCCCGTCCCGGTGGGGCGTGCCAGCATGGAGGGGAGTCCGGAGACGCCGTAAGGGCGCTTCGAGATGAGAACAGGAGCCGTCACCATGACGCAGCTTTCGCCTGCCCGGAAACCGGCCGCGGAGCCCGCAGCGACGCCGCCCGCCGAGCCCGGCAAGGCCCTCTACGGCGGGACCCGCTCACGCCGGGTCACCGTCCGCGACATCGCCGCCGCCAAGGAGCGCGGGGAGAAATGGCCGATGCTGACCGCCTACGACGCGATGACCGCGTCGGTCTTCGACGAGGCCGGGATCCCCGTCCTGCTCGTCGGCGACTCGATGGGCAACTGCCACCTCGGCTACGAGTCGACCGTGCCGGTCACGATGGACGAGATCACCCTGCTGTCCGCCGCCGTCGTCCGCGGCACCGACCACGCCCTGATCGTCGCCGACCTGCCGTTCGGCGCGTACCAGGAGGGCCCCGTCCAGGCGCTGCGCAACGCCACCCGGCTGGTCAAGGAGGCCGGGGCCGGGGCCGTGAAGCTGGAGGGCGGGGAGCGCTCCGCGCACCAGGTGGAGCTGCTGGTGTCGTCCGGCATCCCCGTCATGGCGCACATCGGGCTGACCCCGCAGTCGGTCCACGCGTTCGGCGGCTACCCCGTCCAGGGCCGCGGTGAGGAGGCCGCGCAGCAGCTGCTGCGGGACGCCAAGGCGGTGCAGGACGCGGGCGCGTTCGCGGTGGTCCTGGAGGCCGTCCCCGCGGAGCTGGCCGCCGAGGTCACGCGGTCGCTGCACATCCCGACGGTCGGCATCGGCGCCGGGGCGGAGTGCGACGCGCAGGTGCTGGTGTGGACGGACATGGCCGGGATGACCGCGGGCCGGGTCCCGCGCTTCGTCAAGCAGTACCTCGCGCTGCGGGAGCTGCTGGGCGGGGCGGCGAAGGAGTTCGCCGAGGAGGTCGTCGCCGGGACGTTCCCGGAGGAGCGGCACACCTTCCACTAGGGGCGTGGCCGGGGGCCGGTGCGCGTCCGTACCGGCCCCCGTGTCGGCCCCGTACCGACGGTCCGTGGCCGCGGCCCGGCCCCTGTCGGCGGTCTGTCGGTGGCGTGTCGGCGGGGCCCGGCACCGTAGGGGGCATGACACGACAGACGAAGACCCCCCGAGGCGGCAACGCCGTGGAGGTGCGTGGTCTGGTCAAGCACTTCGGCGACGTGAAAGCCGTCGACGGGGTGGACCTGGACGTGCGCGAAGGCACCGTGCTCGGCGTACTCGGACCGAACGGCGCCGGTAAGACCACGCTCGTCCGCTGCCTGTCCACTCTGCTCGTCCCGGACGCCGGGAGCGCCGTGGTCGCCGGGTACGACGTGGTGCGCCAGCCCCGCGCGCTGCGCCGCACCATCGGGCTGACCGGACAGTACGCCTCGGTCGACGAAAAGCTCTCCGGTTACGAGAACCTCTACATGATCGGCCGGCTCCTCGACCTGTCCCGCACGGACGCCCGGCGCCGCGCCGACGAGGTGCTGGAGCGGTTCTCGCTCACCGACGCCGCCAAGCGCCCCGCCGCCAAGTACTCCGGCGGGATGCGCCGCCGCCTCGACCTCGCCGCGTCCATGATCGGGCGGCCCACCGTCCTCTACCTGGACGAGCCGACGACCGGCCTCGACCCGCGTACCCGCAACGAGGTGTGGGACGAGGTACGGCGCATGGTCCGCGAGGGCGCCACCGTGCTGCTGACCACGCAGTACATGGAGGAGGCCGAGCAGCTGGCGAACGAGCTGACGGTCATCGACCGCGGCCGGGTCATCGCCGAGGGCCTCGTCGACGAGCTGAAGGCCAAGGTCGGCGGCCGCACCCTGCAGATCCGGCCCGCCGACCCCACCGCCCTCCACGCGGTGGCCGCGGCCCTGGCGGGCGCCGGTCTCGACGGCATCGGCGGCGCGACGCCCGACCCCGCCGAGTGCGTCGTCAACGTCCCCATCATCAGCGACGAGCAACTGACCGCGGTGATCGGCCTGTTGGGGAGCCATGACATCGCCCTCGCCGGGATCAGCACCCATCTGCCCAGCCTGGACGAGGTGTTCCTCGCCCTCACCGGCCAGAAGTCCTCGGAGGCACCGGCCGACGACGACGCGCGCGAGAACGACCAGCAGTACGCGGAGGTATCGGCATGAGTGCCGCGACACCGACGGCACCGGCGACGAAGCCGGGCGCCGACGAGGGCCGGATCGGACTGCGCGCCAACCTGCGCCACATCGGCGCGCTGGTGCGGCGCAACGCCCTCCAGATCAAGCAGGATCCCGAGTCGATGTTCGACGCCCTGCTGATGCCCGTCATCTTCATCCTGCTGTTCGTCTACGTCTTCGGCGGCGCCATCGCGGGCAAGGGCCAGCAGCAGGAATATGTGCAGTACCTGGTGCCCGGCATGATGGCGATGATGGGCATGAACATCGCCATGGCGGTGGGCAGCGGCGTCAACGAGGACTTCCGCAAGGGCGTCATGGACCGCTTCCGGACCATGCCGATAGCCCGCTCCTCGGTGCTGATCGCCAAGATCGTCGTCGAGGTCGGCCGAATGCTGATCGCCACCACGATCCTGCTGGTCATGGGCTTTCTGCTGGGCCTGGAGATCAAGGGCGGCATCCTGCCGTTCCTCGGTTCGGTCGCCCTGTCGACGGTCTTCGGCGCCGCCCTGATGTGGATCTTCATCCTGCTGGGGCTGTCGGTGAAGACGCCGCAGGCGGTGCAGGGGCTGGCGATGCTCGTCCTGATGCCGCTGCAGTTCGGCTCGTCGATCTTCGCGCCGACCGCGTCGATGCCCGGCTGGCTGGAGGGCTTCACCAAGGTCAACCCGCTCTCCAACCTCGCCGACGCCGCCCGCGCCCTGATCAACGGGCACGGCGCCGTCGCCCACCCCGCGCTGATCACGCTCGGCTGGGCGGCGGTCATCACGGCGGTCACGATGCCGCTGGCGGTCAAGAAGTTCCGTACGAAGACCTGATCCGCGGCGGAGAGCCGTTCCGTTACGGAGAACCGACCGTTACGGAGAACCGCACCGCGCCGGTGGCGGGCCCGTTCCGCCGCCGGGCGGGGACCGGACCCGACGCGCCCGGCGGCCACGCGCCCCGGGAGTCCTTCGCCCGGCTCGCGTCAGATGAGGGCGGTGGCCTCCTCCAAGGAGAGGCCACCGCCTTCGGCGTACCACCGGGCGTACGCCGCGTCGCCGACCGCCGCGCGGGCATCCGCCTCCGCCGTCTCCCTGAGGTGCCGGACCACCCGCTGCGGGACGTGCCCCGGCGACCACAGGGCGTCGTACGCGCCCACCAGCCGTGCCGCGTCCCGCCCCGCCCCGGCGCCGTGCACCGCGAGCACCACCCGTGCGCCGGTGAGCAGTTGGGTCACCGGAAGGTCCGGTGCCACCAGCCGGGTCAGCCCGTCCTGCATCTTGGCGAGGGCCGCCCGCAGCCGCGGCAGCAGCCCCTCGGGGCGGCCCGCCTCGACGTCCGCGGCGACCAGCACCCCGTCCACCATCCCGACGAACAGGTCCGGACCCCACGTCAGGGAGTCCCCCCGCACCAGCTCCAGCTGCTCGCGCGCCGCGTCCAGCCGGCCCGTCACCAGCAGGTGCATCGCCAGCGTCAGCCGCGCGAACGGCACCGCGTCCCGCCCGGCGGCCAGGTCCTCGGTCCTCGCCAGCACCTCGCGCAGCAGCCGCTCCCCCTCCTCGCCCTGCCCGTCCTCGACCAGCGCCCCGCCCAGCCGGGTCCGCAGGATCAGCGCCTGGCCGTGGGCGCCCAGCTCCTCGGCGTACCGCATGGCCGCGCGGTAGTCGTCGGCGGCGAGCGCGTACCGGCCGCGCGCCTCCCGGGCCTCGCCCCGCCCGGCGAGCGCCTCGGCCACTCCCCAGTCGTCGCCGATCTCCACGAACAGCCGCAGCGACTCGTCGGCATCCCGGCTCGCCTGCTCCAGCGCGCCGGGCCGGTCGTTGAGGATCTTCGCGCGCAGTTGGAGGACGAACGCCAGCTCCCAGTCGTATCCGAGCGCGCGGCAGGCGGCGACGCCCCGATCGGCGAGTTCCACCAGATCGGCCTGCCGCCCGGAGAGCAGCACCGGGTAGTACCAGAGCGCGCCCGGCACCCGGCAGGTCTGCGGCATGCCCGCGCGGTACGCGGCGAGGACCCCGGCCATCTCCTCCTTCCGCCCCGGTGCGGCCACCAGTTCCGCGTAGTTCTCCGCGCACGACAGCTCCACCAGCCGCGCCTCCCGGCGGGCCTCCAGCAGCTGTTCCTCACTCATCGGGGGCGGCGCGTCGATCGGCCGGTCGTGGAGGTCCGGGGCGGGGGTGACGGGCGGCAGGAACGGGTTCGGGCCCAGCGCCCCCGCCGCCCGCGCCCACGTACGGGCGTCGACCCGGTGATCGCGGAGCGTCCAGAACCACTGGAGCGACAGCACCAGGCACAGCGCCTCGTGCTCGTCGCACGCGGCGACGGCACGGCGCAGCGCGGTCCGCAGATTGTCGTGCTCCAGCTCCAGCCGCTCCAGCCACGCCCGTTGGCCGGGGCCGCGCAGCAACGGATCGGCGGTGCGGGCCAGTTCGCGGTGGGCGACGAGGTGACGGCGCTCGGCGGCGGCGCGTTCGCCCGCCTCGTCCAGCCGCTCGCCCGCGTACTCCGCGACCGTCTCCAGGAGGCGGTGACGCATCCGGCCGTCCGCCGCCGGGGCGGCGACCACCAGCGACTTGTCGATCAGCGAGCCGAGGACGGCCGCCACCTCCCGCCGGCCTGCGCCGTCGCCCGCGCAGACCTCCTCGGCCAGCTCCGGGTCCCAGCCCCCGGCGAAGACGGACAGCCGCCGCAGCACGGCGCGTTCGGGCGCGTCGAGGAGGTCCCAGGACCAGTCGACGACGGCACGCAGCGTCTGCTGGCGGGGCAGCGCGGTACGGCTCCCGCTGGTCAGCAGCCGGAAACGGTCGTCGAGGCGATCGGCGAGCTGCCGCGGGGAGAGCATCCGCAGCCGGGCGGCGGCCAGTTCGATGGCGAGCGGCAGCCCGTCGAGGCGGCGGCAGATCTCCGCGCACGCGGCCGGGTCGTCGGCGGCGCGGAAGCCGGGCCGGGCGGCGGCGCCCCGGTCGGCGAGCAGCCGCAGCGCCACCGGGTCGGGCAGCGGCTCCACCGGGCGCAGCACCTCGCCGGGGACGGCCAGCGGCTCCCGGCTCGTCGCCAGGACCGTCACCCCCGGGCAGTCGGCCAGCAGCCGCTCGGCGAGCGCGGCGGCGGCACCGATGACGTGCTCGCAGTTGTCGAGGATCAGCAGCATCCGGTGGTCGGAGCAGTGCTCGGCGAGGCGGCCCAGCGGATCGAGCGCCGTGGGGTCGGTGGCGGCGCGCAGCCCCTCCGCGGTGGAGCCGCGTACCACCGTCTCGCGGGCACCGAGGGCGGTGAGCACGGTCTCCGGCACCGTCGCCGGATCGTCGACCGGCGCCAGCTCCACCAGCCACACCCCCTGCGGCCAGGCCCCCGGCAACGCCCCCGCGGCCACCTCCGCCCCCTCCTGCGAGAGCCGGGTCTTGCCCGCACCGCCGGGTCCCAGCAGTGTCACGAGCCGGTACGGATGCGGGCCCCGGCGCGCCGGCGGCGTCCGGGGACGGCTCGGACGCCGACGGGGCGACACCCTCCCCGACCGGCCCGGATCTCAGCAACTCCCCGTGCAGCTCCCGGAGTTCCGGCGCCGGATCCGCGCCGAGCCGGTCCGCGATCCCCACCCGGACCTCCTCGTACGCGGCGAGCGCCTGCGCCGTCCGGCCCGCGGCGCGCAGCGCCCGCAGCCGCAGCGCCTGCAACGGTTCGTCCAGTGGATGGTCCCGGCACAGCGCGTCCAGCCCCGGCAGCGCCTCCTCGGCCCGCCCGAGGGCGAGGTCCGCGGCGAACCGGACGCGGCGGGCGTCCAGCCGTCGCCGCTCGGCCCGGACCGCGTCCGTACGGGCCGCCGGAAGGTCGACGAGGGCCGGGCCCCGCCACAGCGCCAGCGCCTCGTCCAGCACGGCGGCGGCGCGGCGCGGGTCGCCGCCGGTGAGCGCCGCGGCGCCGTCCGCGGTCAGCCGCTCGAACCGCGGCAGGTCCACCGCGTCCGGCTCCGCGCACAGCAGGTACGCGCCGTCGGCGGACGCGACGGCCGCGTGCCCCAGGGCCCGCCGCAACCGGCCGACCAGCGCCTGGAGCGCGCCGTTCGCGTCCGCCGGCGGGTCCATCCCCCAGATGTCCGCGATCAGCGCGGCGGTGGGCAGCGCCCGGCCCGGCCGCAGCGCGAGCGCGGCCAGCAGCGCGCGCAGCCGCGCGCCCCCGAGGGGCACAGCCGTCCCGTCCGTCCTCAGCGCCTGCGTCGTGCCCAGAATTCCGTACCGCACCCGAACATTGTCGTTCACGTTCCGCCCCCTTCCTCCCCATACGGTCCGCCGCACCCGGAACGGGCCCGCCCCACCTTCTCCCGGGCGCCCGTTCCGCGCCCACCCGATTCCGCACCGGGATACGGGTGGCACGCCGGGACCGGACGGCCGGGGGCACGCGGGAGTCCCGGGTCCCGGCGCGGGTGCGCGGAGCCCGGCACCGGGCCGCCGGGGCGCACACGGGATGGCGCGCGCCCGTACAACGGTTCCGCCCCGGGCCGTGCGCGGACCGCCCCGGCGCCGATACGGTCGGGGCTACCGTCACCCTTACGGTGCGGCCCGGCCACACCGCGTACGCACCGTCCACCGCCGTCCGCACCTGGGAGCCCCGCACGATGACCACCGCAGTACGGCACGCCGAGCGCCGCGTCAGCCCGGTCTTTCTCGCGCTCGTCGCGGTGATGGCGGTCTCGGGGTGGGCCGTCTGGAGCGAGCAGCTCGCCGCGAGCACCGGTTTCGCGGTGTTCCTGTTCGTCGTCTCCGGCTGGGTGGTGTCGCTCTGCCTCCACGAGTACGCGCACGCCAGGACGGCGCTGCACAGCGGCGACATCTCCGTGGGCGCCAAGGGCTATCTGACGCTGAACCCGCTCAAGTACACCCACGCCCTGCTGAGCATCGTGCTGCCGGTGATCTTCGTGATCATGGGCGGGATCGGTCTGCCCGGCGGCGCGGTCTTCATCGAGGACCACCGCATCCAGGGCCGCTGGCGCCACAGCCTGATCTCGGCCGCCGGTCCGCTGACCAACATCCTCTTCGCCGCCGTCGTCACCGCCCCGTTCTGGCTGCACGCCCTGGACGGCGTCCCCGACCCGTTCCGCTACGCCCTGGCGTTCCTGGCCCTGCTCCAGGTGACGGCGGCGATCCTCAACTTCGTCCCCGTCCCGGGCCTGGACGGCTACGGCGTCCTCGAACCCTGGCTCCCCCCCGGCCTGCGCCGCCAGGTCGAACCGTTCGCCCCGTTCGGCCTGCTGGCGGTCTTCGGCCTGCTGTGGGTCCCGGAGGTCAACCACGTGTTCTTCCAGCTCGTGGACACGATCCTCGACCCCCTGGGCGTCTCCCGCTGGGACTCCTACTGGGGCCAGGAATTCTTCCGCTTCTGGCAGGGGGAGCCGCAGGTTCCGGTGCGGTAGGGGTGCGGGGCGGCGCCCCGGCCGCGCCCCCCTCAGCCCGTGGTCGCCGTCTCCGTCCCGGCGGCGCGGGCGAGCCGGTCGCGGCGGACGTAGAACCACGCCATGTTGCTGGAGATACCGGCCATCAGGATCCAGACGATGCCGAGCCAGCTGCCCTGGACGAACGAGACGACGGCGGCCGCCACGGCGAGGACGCAGACCAGGACGGCGAAGACGGCCAGTCGCGGTGCCGGGCGGGACGAGGGAACGGAGGGCATGGGGTCGGCTCCTGTCGGGATGGTGCGGTCCCTCCCAGTGTCCCCCATGGGTTCCAGGGGGCCGGCGGGGGTCGGGGACCCCGGGAATCGCCCCCGGCACCGGCCGCGCCGCGCCCCCGCCGGGCGGTACGCCGTGGGGCCGGGCTCACACGTCCGTGAGCCGCACCCCCGCATGCGCCTTGTACCGCCGGTTGACGGAGATCAGGTTGGCGACGAGGGATTCGACCTGGTGGGCGTTGCGGAGGCGGCCCGCGAAGACGCCGCGCATGCCGGGGATGCGGCCGGCGAGGGCCTGGACGAGGTCGGTGTCGGCGCGGGACTCGCCGAGGACCATCACATCGGTGTCGATCTCGTGGGTGTCCGGGTCCTGGAGGAGGACGGCGGACAGGTGGTGGAAGGCGGCGGTGACGCGGGATTCGGGGAGCAGGACGGCGGCCTGTTCGGCGGCGCTGCCCTCCTCGGGCTTGAGGGCGTAGGCGCCCTTCTTGTCGAAGCCGAGGGGGTTGACGCAGTCGATGACCAGCTTGCCGGTCAGCTCCTCGCGGAGGGATTCGAGGGTCTTGGCGTGGCCGTCCCAGGGCACCGCGACGATCACGATGTCGCTGCGGCGGGCGCATTCGGCGTTGTCGGCGCCCTCGACGCCGTGGCCGAGTTCGGCGGCGGCGGTCTGCGCGCGGTCGGCGGCGCGGGAGCCGATGATCACCTTCTGCCCGGCCTTGGCGAGGCGGTAGGCGAGGCCGCGGCCCTGATCGCCGGTGCCGCCGAGGACGCCGACGACGTGCCCGGAGACGTCGGGCAGGTCCCACGGGTCGCGCTTGAGGGCGGCCTTGGCGCGGGTCGCGGCGTTCTCGGAGAAGGCGGGATCGGAGGCGGGGGCGTGGTCAGCAGTAGTCATGGCAGTGATGGTGCCATGGGCGGCGAGGCCGCGGATCATGCTGTGGACGGGCCTTTCGATCTTGGCCCGGGGCCGCGGGAGCGCCCCGCCGTCACGCCTTGAGGCCGCCGTCGGCCAGGCACGCGGTGTCGACATGGGCTCCGGCAGCGGCGAGGACCTTGCTGTATTCCTGGCCGCCGAAGAAGGCACGGTCGGCGTCGAGATCTTCGGTGGCGTAGCCCTTCACGGGCGCCGGGGAATCCGTATCCGCCGTCGATGAGGAGGGCGAGGGATTTCGGGTCGGTGTTGAGCCGGAGCGCGAAGTCCAGGGCGTCCTCGGGAGAGGAGGCGGCGGGTACGGCGGTGGTGGAGCCGCCCCGGTTCGCCTGGGCGTCGGTGCCTTTCTTCCCTTACCGGGCACCCCGGGGGCGCCCGGAGGACGGTCACACCCGGGCCCGCCCCGAAGTCAGCCCCGAGACCGGGCGCACCGCCCCCTCACTCCGCCAACCGCCGCCGGATGTCGCCGAAGTGCCGGTGCATCGCCTCGACCGCGCGGTCGCCGTCGCCCTCCTCCAGGGCGGCGACGATCTCGGCGTGCTGATGGTGGGTCACCCGGGGGTCCCGGGGACCGTCGGAGAGGTCGTCGCGGACGCGACGGAGCGCTTCCCAGAAGGCGTCGAGGACGTCGCTGAGCAGCTGGTTGCCGAGGGAGCGGTAGAGCGCGAGGTGGAAGGCGCGGTCGGTGGAGCCGTTGACCTGCCCGGCGGCGGCCTCCTCCCCCATGCGGGCGACGAGGCCCTTGAGGACGGCGAGGTCCTCGGGGGGCAGATCGCGGGCGACGGTGGCGATGAGCCCGGACTCCAGCGCCTCGCGGACCTCCATCAGCTCGTAGAGGCTGGATTCGCCCTGGTGGTGGCGGACGGCGGCGCGGAAGGCGACGCCCTCGACGAACGGTTCGAGGGTGAGGGGGCCGACGTAGGTGCCGAAGCCGTGCCGGATCTCGACGATGCGCATGGCCTGGAGCGCCTTGAGCGCCTCGCGGACGGAGTTGCGGCTGACGTCGAGGAGGCCGACCAGTTCGGCTTCGGTGGGCAGCGGGTCGCCGGGCGTGAGCCTGCGCTCCAGGATCAGCTGCTTGATCTGCCCCTGAACGTCCTCGGACAGCGTGCCTCGCGCCATGAATCTCCCTCTCCCGCATCTGCCGTGCGGCGGTCGGCGACCCGCCCCCTGCCGGGGACCGGCACCCTTGACCGACCGCGTGTCCACCTCGCTATTGTGACCCAGACATAGGACATCCCATGTCCGATGTCCCGCAGGACGGCACGCCCGCCCGCCCCACGCACCACCGCTGGAGAGCCCATGGCACTGCCCGCGCCCCTGCATGGCGTCGTCCCCCCGCTCTGCACCCCGCTCGACCCGCACGGCGAGGTCGACACCGCCTCCCTCACCCGCCTGGTGCACCACCTCCTCGACGGCGGCGTCCACGGGCTGTTCGCGCTGGGCTCGACCGGCGAGGTCGCCTACCTCACCGACGACCAGCGCGCCCAGGTACTCGACACCGTCGTCCGGGCGGCGGGCGGCCGCGTCCCGGTGCTCGCCGGGGTCATCGACACCACCACCCCCCGCGTCCTCGCGCACGCCACCGCCGCGGCCCGCCTCGGCGCCGACGCCCTCGTCGCCACCGCGCCGTTCTACACCCGCACCCATCCGCGCGAGATCGCCGCGCACTTCCGCCGCGTCCGCGCCGCCGCCGGCCTGCCGCTCTTCGCGTACGACATCCCCGTCGCCGTCCACACCAAGCTGCCCGCCGCGCTGGTGCGGGAGCTGGCCGAGGACGGCACGCTGGCCGGGCTCAAGGACAGCAGCGGCGACGAGGGCGGGCTGCGGCGGCTCCTGGTCGCGCTGGGCGGCCGCACCGGGCGCCGCACCGGCCCGGCGCCCGGATTCTCGGTGCTGACCGGCTCCGAACTGACCGTGGACGCCGCGCTGTTGGCGGGCGTGGACGGCGTGGTGCCCGGGCTCGGGAACGTCGATCCGGCCGGGTACGTACGCCTCCACGACGCGGCGCGGGCCGGGGACTGGGCGGCTGCCGCCGCCGAACAGGAGCGGCTGGCGGCGCTGTTCGCCATGGTGGATGTCGGCCCGGAGGCCGAGATGGGGCGCAGCTCGTCGGCGCTCGGGGCGTTCAAGGCGGCGCTGGCGCTGCGCGGCGTCATCGCGCACGGTACGACCGCAGTCCCCCAACTCCCGCTGGACGAGGCGGCCGTCGCCGAGGTCGGCCGGATGCTGGACGCCGCCGGGCTGCTCCCGGAGCGCTGACCGGCCGCCGCTCGCGAGACCCCCGCAGACCGCGCGCGTCCGGCCCCCTGGAGGCACCGTGCACACTCCGCAGCAGCCGCCCCGGGACGCCGTTCCGTGGTACCGGGAGGTGGGCGGCGCCCGGTGGAAGGCGTTCTTCGCCGCCTGGCTCGGCTATGTCCTCGACGGCTTCGACTTCGTCCTGATCACGCTCGTCCTGACGGAGATCGGCGCGGAGTTCGGCCTGGACACGGTGCGGGCGGCCGGTCTGGTGTCGGGGGCGTTCATCACACGGTGGCTGGGCGGCGCGGTGCTCGGGGCGGTCGGGGACCGCTTCGGGCGGAGGGCGGCGATGGTCGCGTCGATCGCGCTGTACGCGGGCGCCACGTTCGCCTGCGGCTTCGCCTGGGACTACACCAGCCTGTTCACCGCCCGGCTGCTGATCGGCATGGGCATGGCCGGTGAGTACGGCGCGAGCGCGACGTATGTCCTGGAGAGCTGGCCGGCCCGGTTCCGCGGGCGGGCCAGCGGCTTTCTGATCTCCGGGTTCTCCCTGGGCTCGGTGGCCGCCGCCGAATGCTACAAGTGGGTCGTCCCGGCGCTGGGCTGGCGCTGGATGTTCTACCTCGGGCTGCTGCCGCTCGCGGTGGCGCTGTGGGTGCGCCGGTCGCTGCCGGAGACGGCGGAGTGGCGGGCGGCCGTCGGGGAGCGGGCGGCGGGGCCGGACCCGTTCCGGCCGCTGTTCGCGACACCTCTGCGGGCGGCCGTCAACACCGTGGTGGCGGCGGTGGCGACGGCCGCGCTGTTCGGGGTGTTCACGCCGGTCGGCGCGGGCGTGGTGCCGGAGCTGGCGGCGGGCGGCGGGCTGGCCCTCGTCGCGCTGGCGGTGCAGCTGGGCGGGGCCCGCGGGTGGGTGCTGTATCTCTCGCTGAGCGCCACGGTGTTCGTCGCGTTCCTCTACAGCTGGCCGCTCCAGGCACTGCTGCCGACGTATCTGAAGACGGAGCTGCACTACGACGCGGGGCAGGTCACCGACGTCCTGTACTTCGCGGGGTTCGGCACGATGGCGGGCTGCTGGCTGGCGGGGTTCGCCGGGGACCGGTTCGGGGCGCGGCGGGCGTACGTGTACACGCTGCTGGCGTCGCTGGTGTTCGTCTTCCCGGTGTTCGCGGTCGGGGACCATCCGGTCCTGCTCGGGGTGCTGCTCTTCGTGCTCCAGGGGCTGAGCTTCGGGGTTTCCGGGCTGCTGCCCCGTTACCTCGGCGGGCACTTCCCGACCGCGGGCCGCGGCGCCGGGCTGGGCTTCACGTACAACGTGGGGGCGCTGGGCGGAGCGGTGGCGCCGGTACTGGGGGCGCGGCTTGCCGAGGGCCGGTCGCTGGGCGGTGCGCTGGCGGGGCTGACGTTCGCCGGGACGCTGCTGGTGGTGGTGCTGGTCGGCTGCGATGTGCCGGGCCGGCTGCACCGGCTGCGGAACCCGGACGCGCCGCGCGACCATCTGGCCGGGGAGCCGGGCGCCGCCGCGGCGCGCCCCGGAACGGCGGGCCCCGGGGCGGCGGAGGGAGCCGCCCCGGGGGCCGCGCCCCCTTTCGGGTGAAGCGCGGGTGGGGCGGCCCGGGATGGCGGGCACTGCGGGAGGGTGCCGGGCCATGGAAGCCGTACGGGTCGCGTTGCTGCGCGACGTTCTCGCCGGGACGGAGTGGCTACAGGCCACCCGCCGCTTCGCCGGGGCGCTGCGCTCCTCGGTCACCCCGCAGGGCGGGCTGCTGCTGGTGGGCGGCGAGACGTACGAACCGTGGCATCTGGCGGCGCATCTGGACGACGAGGCGGCCTGGTCGGGGCTGCCGGAGCTGTCGCCGACGCTGGTGCGGCACCGGGTGCCCGCCGGGAGCCCGGCGCATCTGGCGGTCTCCACGGAGCGGCTGGCGGCGGCCGGGCGGGGTGACACGCTGCTGGTCGTCTCGCCGGGGGCGCCGGGCGCCGGGCTGCTGGAGCGGGTCCACGACGCGCGGCGCGGCGGCGCCACGGTGCTGGCGCTGGACGGCGGGGACGACGAGTTGCACGCGCCGGCGCACGAGGCGCTGGCGGCGCCGCCGTCGGCGGAGGGCGGCGCCGACGCCTCGCCGCTCGATCTGGAGACGGTGCAGCACCTGGTCGGCGCCGCCGCCGGGGAGAACGGCAGGCCCGCCCCGCGCGGCCGCCGCCGCTTCCGCGACCGGCTCTCCCGCCTGGCCGATGCGCTGACGTCACCGCCGCCGCCCCGGTGGTGACGGGCGCCGGGCCCGGCTGCGTCAGTCGAGGCCGAGTGCGGCGCAGTCGGCCGCGAGGTCCTTGGTGCAGATGAGGTCGGCACGGACCGCGCCGTCGCGGATCACGGTGTCGGCCATGTTTTTCCGGGTGACGAGCCGGGCGTTGAAGAGCTTCGCGGGAATATGCGAATGACTCGTGCTGTCGACGGTTGCCGGGGTCAGGGAACCGATGCTCTTTCCCTGGAGCAGATTGACCGCGATTTCCCCGGCGGTTTGTGCCTCGGGCCGGACTTCCTTGTAAACGGTGAAGGCCTGAACACCCTTCACCAACCTTTGCAGTGCGGCGAGTTCGGCGTCCTGACCGCCGAGTGGGATGCGGTGTGCACCGGCCGCTTCGAGTACGTCGGCGGCGGCGCCCGCCATTCCGTCGTTGGCGGCGTAGACCGCGTCGAATCCGGTCGGGCCGAGGGTGTTCACCGCTTCGGTGATCTTCTTCCGGGCCAGCGGTACGGACCAGCCGGGAATGTCCTTCTCGTAGACGATCCGGTCGACCTTGCGGTCGAGGACGGCGTGGGCGCCCTTCTTGAAGGCAACGGCGTTGGGGTCGGAGGGCGAGCCGTTGAGCATCACCACCCGGGCGGTGGCGGCGCGCGCCCCGAGGGCCGTGACCAGGCCCTCGGCCTGCAGTTTGCCGATCTTCTCGTTGTCGTAGGAGACATACGCGGCGATGGCGCCCTCGGCGAGCCGGTCGTAGGCGACGACCTTGACGCCCTTCTTCGCGGCGGCGTCCACCCACGGGCCCGCCGCCCGGGCGTCGACCGCGTCGAGGACGACGACGCGGACGCCGTCGCGCACCATCTCCTCGAACTGGCGTCGCTGCGTTTCCACGTCACCCTGGGCGTTTCGGTATTCGATCTTGCATTCCAGGCAGCGGGCGCCGATCTTCGAGGCCATGATGCGGCGGTCGAAATCGTCGTAACGCGCGGCCCTGTCCGGCAGCAGCAATCCGATGGATCTGTTGCCGCTCGGCGCCTTCGGCTGTTCACTCCCGCAGGCGGCCAACGGCAGGGTCAGGGAAAGGGCCAATGCGCCGGTGAGGATTCTGCGCGGTGGTGCGTTCATTTCGGATTCTCCCCCGTGGGCCGCCCTGGAACGGCTGAAGTGAACGCCACTACCGGTCGTAACGTCAAGAATGGGGAGAGTAACGATATGAAGTCACGTGGAATGCAGTGAGGGCTCCGGAACGCCCTTCTTCGTCAGGACTCCGGGTCGTCTTTCTTGCCGCTGTCGTGCCAGCGGGGGTCGGTCTCCCACTCCAGGTTGCGTTCGCGGGCCGTCTCCATGGCGTGCGCCGCCTCCTCGCGGGTGGCGTACGGGCCGAAGCGGTCGGCGGCCCGGCATTCGGGGCCCTCCTCGACCTTCTGGTGCCGCAGGCAGTAGAACCACTCTCCGGGCCTGCCCTCGGTCCTCCTCTTGAACAGCGCCATCGCCGCCTCCTGTGGTCCGTTTCCGTGCCGCCATCCTGCCCGATGGCCCGCCGATACACTCGCTGGCATGTCTGGCCAGTCGCTTCTTGTCCCGGGGAAAATCTCCCCCACCCGCCCTGTCCCCGCCTCGATCCCGCGGCCCGAATACGTCGGGAAGGCCGCGCCCACCCCGTACAGCGGTCCCGAGGTGCAGGACGCCGACACGATCGAGCGGATGCGGATCGCCGGCCGGATCGCCGCGCAGGCGATGGCGGAGGCCGCCAAGCTGATCGCTCCCGGTGTGACCACCGACGAACTCGACCGGGTGGCCCACGCGTTCATGTGCGACCACGGCGCCTACCCGTCCACACTCGGCTACCGCGGCTTCCCCAAGTCGCTGTGCTCCTCGCTCAACGAGGTCATCTGCCACGGCATCCCCGACTCGACCGTTCTGAAGGACGGCGACATCGTCAATCTCGACGTGACCGCCTATATCAACGGCGTGCACGGCGACAACAACGCCACATATCTGTGCGGCGATGTCGACGAGGAGTCGAAGCTGCTGGTGGAGCGGACGCGGGAGGCCCTGAACCGCGCGATCAAGGCCGTCAGGCCGGGCCGCCAGATCAACATCATCGGCCGGGTCATCGAGTCGTACGCCAAACGGTTCGGCTACGGCGTCGTGCGGGACTTCACCGGGCACGGCATCAACACGTCGTTCCACTCCGGTCTGATCGTTCCGCACTACGACAGCCCGCACCACACGACGGACATCGTGCCCGGGATGACGTTCACCATCGAGCCGATGCTGACGCTGGGCTCGTACGAGTACGACATGTGGGACGACGGCTGGACGGTCGTGACGAAGGACCGCAGGCGGACCGCGCAGTTCGAGCACACGCTGGTCGTGACGGACACCGGCTCGGAGATCCTGACACTGCCCTGACCTGGCGCCGCGCATCGCGGCATCGCCACGCACCGAATATTTACCGACAGATCGTCGGGAACGGGTTGACCCGGGCGTCCGCCACGGGTCTACTCAGGCTTACCTAAGTCACCCGTTCCCGGAGGTCAGCCTTGGACACCACCAGCACGACCTCGTCCGCGCCCGCCCCCTTCTCGACGCTGCTGCGCACCGCCTCGCGCCCGCAGCACGACGCCACCTCGGGCGATTCGTTCCTGGCCGACCTCATCGGCGCCCGGCACGGCGTGACCGCCTACCGCTGCTACACCGAGCAGCTGTGGTTCGTCTACGGCGCCCTGGAGGAGGAGGCGGAGCGGCTGGCCGGGGACCCGGTCGCCGGTCCGTTCGTCCGCCCCGAGCTGACCCGCGCGCCGGAGCTGGCGCGCGATCTGGCCCATTTCCACGGCCCGTCCTGGCACGCGCGGGTGACGCCGTTGCCGGAGACGGCGGCGTACACCGACCGCATCCGGCACTGCGCGCGCCACTGGCCCGGCGGTTTCGTCGCACACCACTACACCCGCTACCTCGGCGACCTCTCGGGCGGGCAGGTGCTGCGCGCCACCGCCGAGAAGGAGTGGGGCTTCGCCCCCAAGGGCGACGGGGTGCGCTTCTACGTCTTCGAGCGGATCGCCCACCCCGCCGCCTTCAAGCGTGAGTACCGCGCGCTGCTGGACGCGGTCCCGGCGGACGATCTGGAGAAGCAGCGGATCATCGACGAGTGCAAGCGGGCCTTCGCGCTGAACGACGCGGTGTTCCACGCGCTGAGCGAGCGGTTCCCGCTGAGCGCGTAGGGCCGGGCGGGCGGGTCCGGGGCGGGGCGCATCCGCCCGGCCGCCGGGCCCCGCCCCGCCGCCGTCAGGCCCGTCGGACCCGGCCGCCGACCTCGACGGTGCCGTCCGGGCCCGGCCGGGTCAGGATGCGGGAGGCCGCGCCCTGGCGGACGTCCAGGGGACGGCCGAGCTGATCGGCGAGGAGCAGGGCGGCGGCGCCGGTCGCCTCGTCCTCGGTGACCGCGTCACCGCGCCGGGGGAAGCCGCGGGCGCGCACCGTACCGGCGGTCTCGTCCTGCCAGGCCCAGGCGTACAGCCAGCCCTCGCCGGGCGGCGGCGCGGGCAGCGCGTCGACCTCGGCGGGCGAGCCGTACCGCACACAGCTGCGCCCGGTCACCCAGGCGGCGCGGCCGCGCACCCAGACCGTGTCACCCTCGTACGCGACGGCCACCTCACCGGCCGGTGGGCGCAGGACGCCTGTCGGGCGGCCGAGGTCACGCAGCAGCCAGGCGAGGCCGACGAGGGGGTGGCCGGCGAACGGAAGGCGGACGGAGGGGGTGTGGATGTCGACGGTGCCGCGTGCGGGGTCGTCGAGGAACACCGTTTCGCTGTAGCCGAGTTCGGCGGCGAGGGCGGTGCGCGCGGCCCGGTCGGGCAGGGCGGCGCCGGCGCGGACGACGCCCAGCGGATTACCGCCCGCGCCGTCGTCGCCGCAGAACACCCGGAGCACTTCGATGTCGGTCATCGGGCCATTCTGAGCCCCCACGCGAACGTGATGCGGGCCACATGAAGCGGTGCCATGCGGGGCGGCGTCCGGCTCCGTCACGTTCGGGCGGCGAAGGAAAGAATCCAGCCAGGCCGCCGCCTGTCACAGTCATCCGGCCACGGCACCCCTTACTTGACAATTCGATGACTTTTCCGTGACGCAAATCCGACTGTTCCGTCATCGCACCGTGTCCCGTGAGAGCCGGATCACGGACGTACGAGGGCATCTTTCAGGTAAGCCTCAGATAACTTAGGGCTGCCTTAGCAACCCCGTACCGTCCCTCGCCTCCACTGGAGCCCCGCATGCGAGCCCTCCGCTCACCCGTCGTCGCCGCCGTCGCCGTGGCCGCGGCCCTGACCGTCGTCTCCGGCTGTGCGGCCAAGAGTGACAGCAAGGGCGGCAAGGGGGTGATCGAGGTGGCGGCGAGCGACAACGCCTGTGAACTGTCGGCCGACACGTTCCCCGCCGGGCACGTCCGCTTCGCCGTGCAGAACAAGGGCTCCAAGGTCACCGAGGTCTACGTCTACGCGCCCGGCGACCGCATCGTCACCGAGCGGGAGAACATCGGCCCCGGCACCAGCGCGGAGATCACCGCCGAGATCAAGCCGGGCCACTACGAGGTCGCCTGCAAGCCCGGGATGAAGGGCGACGGCATCCGTCAGAAGCTGACGGCCGACGGCAAGGGCGCCGACGCCAAGCGCGACCCCCGCCTCGACGCCGCCGTCGCCGCGTACCGCACCTACGTTCAGCAGGAGGCCGACCGGACGCTGCCCGCCGCGCAGAAGTTCGCCGACGCGGTGCGCGCCGGGGACGTGGCGGAGGCGAAGAAGACGTACGCCCTCTCCCGCGTCGGCTGGGAGCGCACCGAGCCGGTCGCCGAGTCGTTCGGGGACATCGACCCGAAGGTCGATGTGCGCGCGGACGGTCTGGAGGACGGCCAGAAGTGGACCGGCTGGCACCGGCTGGAGAAGTCGCTCTGGCAGGAGAAGAAGATCTCCGCGGACGACAAGAAGCTGGCCGCGCAGCTGATCGACGACCTCAAGGACTGGCAGAAGCGTGTCGGCACCGCCGACATCACCCCGACCAGCATGGCCAACGGCGCCAAGGAACTCCTCGACGAGGTCGCCACCGGCAAGGTCACCGGCGAGGAGGAGCGCTACAGCCACACCGACCTGGTCGACTTCCAGGGCAACGTCGAGGGCGCCCAGAAGGCGTACGACCTGCTGAAGCCGGTGGTGTCGAAGAACGACCCGGAGCTGACGAAGGAGCTCGACCGGCAGTTCAAGGAGATCCACGCCCGGCTCGACGACCACCGCGACAAGGGCTCCGCCGACGGTTTCGTCTCGTACGACACGGTCGGCAAGGAGGCCCGTAAGAAGCTGTCGGACAGCGTGAACGCGCTGGCCGAGCCGCTGTCGAAGCTGGCCGCGGCCGTGGCGGTGACCAAGTGACCGAGCCGGTGGACGAGACGCCCGCGGAGGAGAAGCCCGCGGAGGGCTCCAAGCCCTCGCGGCGGAAGCTGCTGGGCTGGGGCGGTGCGGGGCTGGCGCTCGGCGCCGTCGCGGCGGGCGGCACCGCCACCGCGCTGCGCTCCGGCGACGCCGCTCCGGCGGACGCGGACGCCGCCGCCGGAGCGGCCGTGCCGTTCCACGGCGCGCACCAGGCGGGCATCGCCACCGCCGTCCAGGACCGGCTGCACTTCGCGGCGTTCGATGTCACCACCGACGACCGCGAGGCGCTGATCTCGCTGCTCAAGGAGTGGACGAAGGCGGCGGCCGCGATGACGGCGGGCGACGCGGTCGGCGACGGCGCGGTCGGCGGGCTCGCCGAGGCGCCGCCGGACGACACCGGCGAGGCGCTCGGCCTGCCGCCGTCCCGGCTGACGCTGACGTTCGGCGTCGGCCCGACGCTCTTCGGCAAGGACGGCAAGGACCGCTTCGGGATCAAGGACCGGCGGCCGGACGCGCTGATCGATCTGCCGCAGTTCCCCGGCGACAACCTCGACAAGGCGCGCAGCGGCGGCGACCTGTGCGTCCAGGCGTGCGCGGACGATCCGCAGGTCGCGGTGCACGCCATCCGCAACCTCGCCCGGATCGGCTTCGGCAAGGTCGCCATCCGCTGGTCGCAGCTGGGCTTCGGCAAGACGTCGTCGACGACGCCGGGCGCGCAGACCCCGCGGAACATGTTCGGCTTCAAGGACGGCACCGAGAACGTCGCGGGCGACGACCCGAAGTCGCTGGGCAAGCACGTCTGGGTGCCCGCCGCGGAGGCGAAGGGCGACGCGGCGTGGATGGCCGGCGGCTCGTACCTCGTCGCGCGGCGCATCCGGATGCACATCGAGACCTGGGACCGCACCTCCCTCAAGGAGCAGGAGGACGTCTTCGGGCGGGACAAGGCCGAGGGCGCCCCGGCGGGCCGCAACCACGAGCGGGACGCGGCGCATCTGCCGTCGATGCTGCCGACCGCGCACGTCCGCCTCGCGCACCCCGACAGCAACGGCGGCATCCGCATCCTGCGCCGCGGCTACTCCTTCACCGACGGCACCGACGGGCTGGGGCGGCTGGACGCGGGGCTGTTCTTCCTCGCCTACCAGCGCGATGTCCGGCACGGGTTCGTGCCGTTGCAGCAGAAGCTGGCGCGGCACGACGCGCTCAACGAGTACATCCAGCACGTCGGTTCCGCGGTGTTCGCGGTGCCGCCGGGCGTCCGGGACGCCGCCGACTGGTGGGGCCGGGCGCTGTTCACGCCGTCCGCCTGAACCGCCCGCACCACCACCGCCGTACGCCACAAACGCCATGAAGGAAGAGAAGGGACCGACGTGTTCGGCAACTATCTGATCGGTCTGCGCGAAGGGCTGGAGGCCAGCCTCGTCGTCTGCATCCTCATCGCCTATCTGGTCAAGACGGGGCGGCGGGAGGCGCTGCGTCCGGTATGGGCGGGGATCGCGCTCGCCGTGGTGCTGTCGTTCGGGTTCGGCGCGGCGCTGCAGTTCGGTTCGCAGACGCTGACGTTCCAGGCGCAGGAGGCGCTGGGCGGCTCGCTGTCGATCATCGCGGTGTGCCTGGTGACGTGGATGGTGTTCTGGATGCGGCGCACCGCGCGGCATCTGAAGAAGGAGCTGCACGGCAAGCTGGACGCCGCGCTGGCGATGGGCACCACGGCGCTGGTGATCACCGCGTTCCTGTCGGTGGGGCGCGAGGGCCTGGAGACCGCGCTGTTCATCTGGACGGCGGCGCAGTCGGCGCAGGACGGCGTCCGGCCGCTGGTCGGCGCGCTGTTGGGCCTGGCGACGTCGGTGGTGCTGGGCTGGCTGTTCTACCGGGGTGCGGTCCGCATCAACCTCGCGAAGTTCTTCACCTGGACCGGCGGGATGCTGGTGATCGTCGCGGCGGGCGTCCTCGCGTACGGCGTCCACGACCTTCAGGAGGCGGGCGCACTGCCGGGGCTGTCGACCCTGGCGTTCGACGTCAGCGACCAGATCCCGGCGGACAGTTGGTACGGCACCCTGCTGAAGGGCGTCTTCAACTTCCAGCCGGATCCGACGGTGCTCCAGGTCGTGGTGTGGGCGGCGTATCTGGTCCCCACGCTCGCGGTGTTCCTCTCCCCCGGTAGGGTGGCGCCGAATCCCGCCACCCCGGCGGCCTCCGCGCCCGCCCCGGTCGCCCCGAAGGAGCCCGAGCCCCATGACACGCAGGTCGCCGTTCCGGGTGCCGCTCACACTGACGTCGGCAGCGGCGGCGCTGGCGATGCTGACCGGGTGCGTGACGGTGCACGGCGAGCGGGAGATCGTCCCGGCGGTGACGAAGGCTGACGCCACCAAGGCGCTGAAGCACTTCACCGACGGCTTCAACAAGGCGAACCGCACGCTGGATCCGGCCGTCAACGCCTCGTACGAGTCGGACGCGCTGCTCATGATCGACCGGGCGGGCATCAAGGCCGCCCACGCCGCGCATCCGCAGGGCAACCCCAACGCCAGCCCGCTGACCTTCCGCGACCCGCATTTCACGGTCCCGAAGCAGGCGGGCTGGCCGCGTTTCTTCCTGGCCGACGCGGTCAGCAACCGCCGGGGCGGCAGCGGGCAACTCTCCCGCTGGTTCCTGGTGTTCAGCCGCACCGCCGCCGACGCCCCGTGGCGGGCGGCGTATCTGGCGACGCTCTCCGGCGACCAGGTGCCGCAGTTCAGGACGGACGCGGACGGGTTCGCGGAGCCGGTGCCCGCGGACGGCGGGAACGGCCTGGTGGTGGACCCGGCGCGGCTGAGCAAGGCGTACACGGACTATCTGCGGACCGGCAAGGGCGATCTGTTCGCGCCGGGCTTCCGCACCGATGCCTGGCGCCGGGACCGCGAGGCGAAGTCCCGCACGCCGGGGTCGCAGATCCAGTACCTGGACCAGTCGGCGCGGTTCGCGCCGGTGGCGCTGCGGACGGCGGACGGCGGGGCGCTGGTGTTCTTCGCGAGCTACTACCACCAGCAGAAGACGGTGTCCGAGGGCTCGACGATGCAGGTGTCGCCGCAGGTGCAGGGCGTCATGGACAAGCCGGTGGAACAGGCCACGAAGATCACGCTGACGAATCTGACGGCGCAGGTCGTGAAGGTCCCGGCGAAGAGCGCGGGCGGCAAGGTCGCCGTGCTGAACTACGTCGAGGCGCGGACGTCGGCGAAGGTGCCGTAGAGCGGCGCCGAAGGGTGCGGGCGCCGGGAGAGGCAGGCGCGCGGCGTCCGGGAGGTGCGCCGTGGCGGTGGCCCGCCGGGCGTCCCGGCGGGCCCGGGTCAGCGGCCGATGGGCCAGGCGGTCGTCTCGTGGTCGGGGGTGCGGCCGATGAACTCGGCGCAGGCGTCGGTGAGGGTTTCCAGCAGCGTCAGCGGGTCGGGCAGCGGGCGCTCGGGGCCGCGCAGCCAGGACACGGCGGGCCGGTCACCGGGGAGGCGGGACGGCGGCAGCAGGACGTAGCTGCCGCGGCAGTGCCAGCGCAGGCCCGGATGCTCGTCCATCGTCTCGGGGTGGCAGTCCAGCTCGCACGGCCACCATTCGTCCTCGTCGTCCGGGGTGCCGCGGGTGGCGGTGTAGAAGAGCATCCGGCCGTCGCCGATACCGGCGCCGCTCAGCGAGACCGGGCCCAGCTCGACGGAGGCGGCCTCCAGGCGTTCCAGGGCGGTGCGTCCGGCCTCGGCGGGGACGTCGAGGACGTCGTGGGCGATGCCGGTGGAGGTGATGAAGTTGGCCTGCGGGAGGGTGCGGACCCAGGCGGCGACCTTGTCGCGGTCGGTGGTGGCGACGGTCTGCCAGCCGAAGGAGACGGGGTGGCGGCCGGGGGTGGGACAGCCGATGCGTTCGCAGGAGCAACCGTAGCCGGACGGGTGCGCGGCGGGGGCGATGGGGAAGCCCGCGTCGGCCGCCGCCAGCAGCAGGTCCTCGCGGCCGCGCGCGGCCGCCGATCCCGTGTCCGTCTCATCGCCGTCCGATCCGCTCTTCGGCCGACGCAGCCACTGGGAGAACCTGCTCTTGCGTTCCATCTATCCCCTCAATTCGAGCGGTGGTCTGGGAACAATGCTGCCACCATCCTGCGCTCCGGGGGACCTGTGTCCGGATCCGGGGCCCGTACGGGGCGGACGAAGCAGGCATTTGCCATCCCGTACGAGGGAGCGCACGCCGGGCGCGCGGCTCAGTCGTGGGGGCGCACCGCGCGGAGTACCAGGTCGACGAGGGTGTCAGTGTAGGCGTGGGTCAGTTCGCCGGTGCGCATCAGCCAGCGCTGTGAGAAGGGACTCAGCAGCATCTCGGTGACGATGCGGGGGTCGGCGTCCGGGGCGATCTCCCCGGCGTCCCGGGCGGCGCGCAGCCGGGCCTCGTAGACGGCGAAGCCGGGCTCCAGCAGGCGGGCGACGAAGGCGCGGGACAGCTCCTCGTCGGCGGCGCCCGCGGCGGCGAGCGCGCGGTAGGGCGCCTGGAAGGCCGGGTCGTTGAACTCGTCGCAGGTGGCCCGCAGGACGTACTTCAGGTCGGCGGCCAGGTCGCCGGTGTCGGGCAGCCCCTCGCCGTAGCTCTCGACGCCCTCGGTGAACGCGTCGAGCAGCACCGCCGCCTTGGAGGGCCACCAGCGGTAGATCGTCTGCTTGCCGACCCCGGCGCGGGAGGCGATGCCCTCGATGGTCAGGCGCGGGTAGCCGACCTCGCCGACCAGGGCGAGGGAGGCGTCGAAGATCGCGCGGCGGGAGCGCTCGCTGCGGCGCGCGGCGTGGGGCGAGGGGGTGGTGGGCATGGCGCGATCGTACCGAGCGGGGCGCCTGGGCGAGACGGGTCGTCTCGCAGGAGCCGGGGTCCGGCGGTCACTCCCAGGCGTCGCCCCAGGCCGCGTCCCGGGCCGCGCGGTACTGCGTGCCGTGGCGCTTGGTCACCGTCGTACGGCGCAGCCCCTCCTCCGCGGTGCACAGGTCCAGCAGCACCTGGCCCTTACGGAGCTGCGGTTTGCGGACGATGCGGTCCGCCGCGGGCGCAGTGGGGGCCGCGGGCAGCCGGACCGCCGCGACGTAGGAGAACTTCTCGTCCTCGTACGCCAGCGAGCCGCCCTTGACCTGGCGGTGCAGGGAGGAGCGGCTGACCCGGGCGGCGAAGTGGCACCAGTCCTCGCCGGGCACGATCGGGCAGGCGGCGCCGTGCGGGCAGGGCGCGACGATCCGCAGCCCGGCGGCGGTCAGTTGCTCGCGGGCCTCGCGGATGCGGAGGTAGCCGTCGGGGGTACCCGGTTCGATCAGGACGACGGCGGTGGCGGCGGCCGCGGCGTCCACCACGGTGCGGCGGGCCTCGGGCCGCAGCTCGCCCAGGACGTACGAGACGGTCACCAGGTCGGTGCCCTCCGGGACGGAGAGGCCGTCGCCGATGACGCCGCGCCGCCACTCGGTGCCGGAGAGCGTGCCGTCGGCCAGCTCCCGGCCCAGGTCCAGGGCGGGCTGCGCCCAGTCCACGACGGTGGAGCGGTGCCCGTCCCAGGTCGCGGCGGCGGCCCAGGTGGCGGCGCCGGTGCCGCCGCCGATGTCGAGGTGGGTGCGCGGCGCGAACTCCGGCGCCCGGGCGGCGAAGGCGGTCAGGACACGGGCGATCTCCTCGGCGTAGCGGTCCAGATCGGCGAGGTCGGCGAACTCCCCGTCGGCGTGGGCGCGGTTGGCGCCGAGGTCACCGGGGCCGAGGACGGCGGTGCAGGTGTCGGGGACATCGGACATCCAGATGGCGTCGCAGGTGAAGGCCGGTTCGGTGTCCGGCCAGCGGACGAGTCCGGCGTCCTTCGTCAGCAGGTCGTCGGCCCAGGCGGCGCGGCTGTCCAGGGCGGGCAGGCCGCGTTTGTGCCAGCGGACGGAGGTGAGGGCGGCGGCGTCCTCGACGGTGCGGGCGAGGGTGGGTTCTGCAGCGGCCGAAGCCCGGAAGGCGTCGATCCCCTCCCGTACGGCCGCGTGGAGCGCGGCTTCGGCGGCGCGGGCGGTGGCGCGGGTGCCGTAGGAGAGGTTCAGCAGGAGGCGGCCGGTGCCGTAGACCTTGTTGTGGCGGTCGCCGGTGTGGAGCCCGGCGACGCAGACGCCCGCACCGGGCACCCGTCCGGGCAGGACGGTGGCGAGGTGGTGGGCGAGGTGGCCGAGGAGCGCGGTGGCGTTGTGTCCGGCGGCCGGGCAGTCGTCGACCGCGTCGACGCCGGCGACCTCGACACAGGCGGTCATCGCGGCGGTGGCGCGCGGCAGATAGCGGTGGCGGGTCGGTTCGCAGAAGAGGTTGAGGGCGCCGGTCAGCCCCTCGCGGACGAGCGGCCGGGTGCCGTAGGTGCCCATGGCGCCGCCCTCCTCGCCCGCGACCGCCTGGACGAGGACGGCGATGTCGGTGCCGATGGCAGGGTCGCGGGCCATGGCCGCGCGGATCCCGGCGAGGAGGGCGACGGCCGGGCCCTTGGCGTCGATGGCGCCGCGGCCGTGGAAGCGGGTGCCGTCGAAGGACGCGGGCCACCAGCCGCCGACGGTGTCGAGGTGGACGTTGAGCATCACGGTGTCCGCGCGCGGCAGCAGCGGTCCGAGCCGCAGGACGAGGGAGGGCTGGCAGGCGAGGAAGCCGGACCGCCCGGCGGCAGCCTCGCGGACCGTCAACGGCACATCATCCAGGTCGAGTTCGTCCGGGTCGGGCGCGGCGTGGCGCACGGTGGTGAGGCCGAGCGGGGCGGCGGCCGCGGCGTAGGCGCGTCCGGCGTCCCACAGGCGGACGCCGGTGGTGTCGCCGCCGGTCTCCAGCGGTCCGGCGGTGGGCGTGTCGAGGAGGCGCAGCAGCAGGTCGCGGTCGGCGGAGCCGAGGCGGGCCGGGTGGCGGGGTGCGGTCACGGGCGGCCGCCGTGTTCCGCCGGGGCCGCCGCGGGGCGGACCTCGCGCTCCACCAGGCGTTCCAGGGCCCGGCCGTACGCGGTGAACGCGGCAATGCCGTCCAGCTCGCGGTCGTCCGTGCCGTCGTGCGGGCGCAGCCGGGTGTGCGGTTCGACGGACCAGGTCCCCTGCCAGCCGCGGCGGGCCAGGGCGGTGAGGCAGGCGGCGACGCCGGACTCCCCGTGGCCGGGGAGGGTGTAGACGACGTCGCCGTCGGGTCCGGCCGCGGCGTCCTTGACGTGGACGTGGGCGACATGGTCGATGACGGCGTCGAGCAGCGCGGGGGCGTCGTAGCCGTGCGGGACGCCGTTGCCGATGTCGAAGAGCAGGCGCAGCGCGGGGCTGGCGACGTGGTCGAGGAGTGCGAGCATCCGGTCGGCGCGGGTCCCGGCCCAGCCGTGGCAGTTCTCGTGGAGCAGGACGAGTCCGTGGTCCTCGGCGAGGCGGGTGAGGGCGGTCATCCGGTCGAGAACGCGGCGGCGCCACTCATCGTCGGGGAGCCCGCCGTCGGGGTAGGACATCACGCGGACGTGGCGGGTGCCGAGGGTGGCGCAGCGGGCGGCGAGGGTCCTCAGTTCGGCGAGGTCCTGCGCGAACGGATCGGTGGCCGGGCGGCTCCAGTTGGCGATCCGGGAGTCGACGCAGACGACGTCGGTGCCGGTGGCGGCGAGGCGTCCGGCGAGGGCGTCGAAGGCGGCGGGCGCCAGGTCCGCGAGGGCCACGCCGTCGACGGAGCGGAGCTCGACGGCGTACCAGCCGAGGCCGTGGAGGGCGGCGAGCTGGCCCTCGGCGTCGGGCGCCGCCTCGTCGCCGATGCCCGCGTAGCGGATGCCGGGGGCGGCCCATCCGGTGCCCGGGCCCGGCTGTGGGTGGGGGGTGCGTCGGACGGACTCAGCCGGCATGACCGGCCACCTCTTTCCGGTCGGTGGTGAGGGGGTGGTGCGGCCGGGCCATGGCGGCCAGCCGTCGGGCGTCGTCGAGGAGTTCGACGGTGCGGATGTGGAGGCCGAGATCGCCCGGCCCGCCGGGGAGAATCGCGTCGTCCGGGGCGGTGCGGCCCGCGGCGTGGCGGTAGGCGCGGATCAGGCAGCGGGTGAGGGCGTCGTCGGGGAGCAGTTCCCGGGTGACGGTCGTGGAGCCGCCGCCGGGCCGGTGTTCCACGAGGAGCTGCGCCACATCGTCGTCCTCGCTGATCGGGTAGTCGCCGGTCAGGCGGGCGTGGTCGGTGTCGATGACGATGCGGCGGCGGCGGACGGGCGAGGTGAGGTCGGAGTACACCTCGCTGCGCCCGCCGGTGTGGTGGGTCAGGCGCAGCCGGGCCGTGCCCAGGCGGGGGGCGACGGCGTCGCCGAGGCGTACGTCGCTCCAGGAGGCGTCCTCGGTGTGGGCGTCGCCGAGCAGCCGCAGCAGCACCCCGACGGCGTGCGGGACCTCGACCTCGAAGGCGCTGGTGTGGCTGGACGCGGTCAGGGAGCGGCGGAAGCGCGGTTTGTGCTGGGTGACGCCGATGTGCCGGACGGCGCCGAGGGTTCCGTCGCCGAGGAGGGTGGCGAGGCGGTCGGTCAGCGCGCTGTGCAGCCAGGGGGCGACGACGGTGACGTCCAGGTGGTGGCGGTCGACGGTGGCGCGGACCCGGCGGAGCGCGGCGCGGTCGGCGGCCAGGGGTTTTTCGACGACGAGGCGGCGGAAGCCGAGGGCCGCGACCTCTTCCAGCACGCCGTCGCGGACGGTGGGCGGGGTGCAGAGGTGGACGACGGTCCGGTCGGGGTCGAGGAGGCGGCGGGCGTCGCGGAGGCCGGCGGCGACGGTGAGGCCGTCCGGGGCGGCGGGCGTCCGGCCCGGGTCCACGCCCACGACCGGTCCCGCGGCGAAGAGACCCGGCTCGGCTCTGCGGGCGCGCAGCAGGACCGGCAGATGGAGCCCCGTTCCGGACCTGCCGAGCCCGACGAGCAGTGTGCGCAGCACGGTGGGTGTGCCTCCTTCGTGTGTTCCGGGTGCCCCGGACCGGGGACCGTTCCCTTTTCCGGCAATCGCCGTTTTCCTGGTATGCCCTGCCCGCCGTCCGTTTTTCCCGGCGGAATTCAGCCAGGATCCGTACGGTGCGAGGCACCCGACAGGAAGGTGGGCGGCGCGTATCCACGCCGGATCATCCGACGGAAAGGAAAACGTGTTTTCACCCCATGACGAGCCGTCACGCTACCCCTCCCCCGCGATCCCTCCCTCCC
>NZ_VKJP01000249.1 GCF_007280575.1 Streptomyces benahoarensis | reverse complement strand
GGGGGCCAGGTGGTGCGGAGGGGTCGGGGCGGCACCAGCTCGACTCCCGTACGTAGGCGGCGCGTTGAAGGGCATCCCTCACCGCGGATCCGCCCCACAAAGCCGGTCGCCAGGCATTGGCCGGCGCATCGCCCTCGCGTAGATTTACCGCGAAGTAAGGTTACCGGTCGGTCGGGGTGAACGGTCGGCGGGACGTTGCCCCGTACCGGCGGCGGGGCCTCCAACAAGCGTTGCGCAGAAGGGAGTTGACCGCTCCTCCCGCTGCGCACGCCGCGCCCCGCACCCTGAACCCCCTCCCCACGCAGCGCACCCGGCCACGTCCCACGCACGCCCCCACGCACGCGGTGGTGGCCGCCGCCCGTCGGGTTCTCCGTGCCCGACCGACTCCACCACCGACGAGGAGCCGCGCGAGCCACCCGGAGTGACCCATGCGACCTGACCCCGGCGTAAGAAACCCGCTACCCCCTATGGAGCCATCCCGCGTGGCGCGTCAGACTGGAACCCCGTGTCACCTCTGTGGGGGAGGTGGCACGGGGTTTCCCGTAGGGGACGAAGCCCGGGGCCGGGGCCGTGCCCGTACGGGTGGACCCAGGGCCGTGCCCGTGCTCGTACCCGTATGGGATGGGCCCGACCCGTAGGGGCCGGACCCTCCGGGCTCACTCCCGCAGCAGCTCGCACCACACCGTCTTGCTCCCGGAACCCCGCCGGACACCCCAGCGCAGCGCCACCGCCTCCAGCAGCGCCAGCCCCCGCCCGCGCTCCTCGTCCCGGCACGCGGTCCGCCGCACAGGCATCGCGGACGGCTCCGGGTCGGTCACCGCCAGCCACGTCCGCCCGTCACACCCGCCGGTGACCTGCACCGTCACCGGCGCACCCGCCCCGACGTGCAGGATCACATTGCTCAGCAGCTCACTGGCGCACAGTTGCGCGTCCCCGCACCCGTCCCCCAGATGGCGCCGCAGCTCCCGCCGCACGGTGCGGACCGCCCCCGGCACGGCCAGCAGCTCCAGCAACAGCGTGGTCCTCACCGCACCGCGGCCTTGAACAGCGCCTCGGTGAGCCGGAGCGCGGTCTTGGTGTTGCAGCGCCCGAGCGAGACGAGCGGCATGGGGTGGGTCCCCGCGAACCCCGGCAGATCCACCCCCAGCGACGGCAACGTGATCCCGTTGGCCCGCAACGCGTCCCGCAACGCCGCGCAGCAGTCGTCGACGTCATCGGGGGAGGGCAGGTGCTCGGGCCGGGAGAGAGGGTCGGTCATGACGTACGCCTTCCGTGCGCTGTGTGACGAATCCCTCACAGGGTGCGGTCGCGGGGGGCTAGCGTGGAAGAGGATCGGGTTGTGCAGAGCAACCTGCGGACTTTGGCGGTGAGTTGTGCCCCCTCGCAAGAGCCCCGAGGCATGGTTGAACGTTCCCTGCTTCTACGGCGCCGAGTTGCGCTACCAGCGGGAAATGGCAGGGCTCACGCTTGAAGAGCTGCTGAAAGGCAGCTTCCGAGGCATCTCCCTCCTCAGCCAGATCGAGCGCGGAGAGCGCCGAATGCCCGGAGATCTGGCCACGCACGTGGACACCAGACTGGGCACCGGCGACTTTTTCCAACGGCGCTGTGAAGACGCTTCGAGGGCCAGCCGGGCCGGACTTCCCCGCTACTACGCCAACATTCCGGAGCTGGAGAAGAACGCGACGACGGTCGAGGACTGGGCGCCTTCTGTCTTCCCCGGCTTGCTGCAGACCGAGGCGTACGCGCGAAAGCTCAGCGAGACGGTGACGCCGTGGCAGGAGGACGAGGAGATCGAGCACAAGGTGTGTGCTCGGATGGAGCGTGCGGCCTTCTGGAAGCAGCAGGACCGCCCCGCATACTGGGCGATCCTGCACGAAGGGCTGATCCGCCGGCCGTTGGTCGAGCCGGAGGAGATGGCGGAGCAGCTGGATCACATCGTTGAGGTCATCCGGGCCAGCAAGAGCGTTGTCCAGATCCTTCCGGAAACGATGGTCGCGCATCCGCTGATGATGGGCATGGCCAAGCTTCTGACCTTCTCCGATGAGCCTCCGATGGTCTGGTCCGAGGGCGATTTCAGTGGCCAGTCGATCGATGATCCGGAACTCGTCGCGGGCTACCGCAGGTCCTACGATCGGCTCAGGGCCGCCGCGCTGTCACCGGAGGCGTCCCTGACTCTCATCGAAGACGCGGCAAGGAGATACCGGGATGAAGCTCGGGCACAGGACTGAACTTGACGCCGCCCGCTGGCGTAAGAGCAGCTACAGCAATGGCGACGGCGCGGACTGCATCGAGATCGCCGACAACCTCCCCGGCATCGTCCCCGTCCGCGACTCCAAGGCGGCCCCCGGCGGCCCCGCGCTCGTGATTCCGGCGGGTGCCTGGCACCGGTTCGTCACGGCGGTGAAGGGCGAGGGGTTCGCCGTGTAGGGCCGCGGGGCGGGAAATTCACCAAGTTCCTTTCCTGGGGTGCGTCTTGAAGCTCCGCGCCGGATTCTGATCCCGCTGGTCGGTTTCCTGTTCTCTCAACTGTCCTTGCTTGACCCTGCCGTTGTCCGTCCGTAAGGATTTGTGGGGACATCAACGGAGAGTGGGGGAGTCGGTGAAGCTCAAGCAGCTTGCCAGCAGCTGTGAAGACGGGCCGTGCCCGACGGTATGGGCTGTTGAGGGAACGGGGGACATTCTCGTTCAAGGGTTCATAGTCGATGACGCCGAGGCGTTGGTTGCCATGCAGCTCCCGAGCACCGAGACTGCCGTACGCATCCCTGCGGATTTGCTGAGGAAGGTTGCGCGTGACCATCTCAACTGAGGAATTTGGAAACCTCTTCGGCTCGTTCGAGCGAGAAGCGTTTCGTCTGGAGACGCTCGACGATTACGGCCAGTCCGGTGGCGTGGACGCCTACCACGATTTCCTGGCGGGGAAATCCCGACCGGAAGGTTATGATTCTGCGCCCTGGATGCAGACGGTACGCAAGGCCACGCAGTCCGGAAAGCGGATGTACCGCGTGCACATCCTCTCCCGGCCGCTGACGAAGTACCTCCAGTACGAGCTCTCCTGGGGGTATCGGCGAAACATGACGGCGGGGGAGGAGTTCTTCATCCTCGACACCACCGAGCAGGAGAACCCGCTGCCGGACGTCCCGGACTTCTGGATGTTCGACGAACGGTCCGTGGCGCGTATGCAGTATGACGACGCCGGGAAATTCCTGGGTGCCGATCAGCCGTCCGGCGACCCGGCACGGTGGGCGGAATACCGGGACGTGGCCCTGCGGCACGCCGTCCCGTTCGCCGAGTGGTGGGACCGGTACGGAACGGAGTGAATGGACCGGACATCGGCAAGGCGCTACGGGAACTACGCGAGGCCGGCGGCGCACAGGCCAAGGTGGTGGCCCGTGGCGCCGCCATGTCCCCGAGCAAACTCAGCAAGATCGAGAACGGGGCGCTGACGCCGAGCATCATAGATGTAGAGCGCATCTTGACGGTTCTCGACGTACCCAGTGACGTGAAATCTCGGCTCTCCGAGGCGACGCGCAGAACGGCCACTGAGGTCACGGCGTGGCGGATATACCGCCGGGCCGGGCTGCACAAGCACCAAGAAGATATCCGCGCAGTCGAAGCGCAGACCGCGCTGCTCCGCGTCTTCCAGCCGTCTTGTATCCCGGGGTTGCTGCAATCGCCGGAATACGTCCGGCGGCTCCACCAGCGCCGGAATCCTACCGAAGAAACGCTGGAGAAAATGGTCGGCGCGCGTTTGCGTCGCCAGGAAATTCTCTACGATCGTGAGCGTTCCTTCCGTTTTCTCGTCACGGAATCCGTACTGCGGTGGCGGTTGATGCCCGCCGCCATGATGGCCGCCCAGCTCGACAAGTTGATTACCATGTCGCGCCTGCCAAATATCTCCCTCGGTGTGGTCCCGCTGTCCGCCCCGATGCCCGATCTTCCCTCGTCCTCCTTCGTGATGTTCGACGCCCGCCTCGTGATCGTCGAGATTCCGCACGCCGAAATCACCACCGGCGAACTGCGGGACGTGGAAGTATACGCGGCGAAATTCGCAGGATTCGAGAACGTGGCCCTTTCCGGTGAAGCGATGCGGGAGTTCGTCGCCCGCATCCGCGACGACTTCTTGAGCGAACAGGAAAATGGTCCCCGCGAACCGAAATCCGAGTAACGATGGACCGGAAATCTCGTCCTCCAAGGAATGAGGAAGGTCCATGAAGGTGTCGCGGACAGAGGATCTGTACGTACTGCCGCTCGACGGGGCGGAATTCCGGGCGGCGTGCGGCGGCAATACGCACCCGGACGGGGAAGCCTGCGTGACCCTCGCCCGTATCGGTCCGGGGGCGTGGGCGATGGGTGACAGCAAGCGGCCCGGTGGGGAGCCGCTGCGGTTCACGACCGAGGAGTTGGCGGCGGCCGGAATCGACCCGTCGCGGTTCGGCCTCTCGGCCTGACGGACGGCCGTTCACCCGGTGGCCCCGCCCGGCAGCACGGCCGGGGCCACCGCAACTCACGGGAAGGTGCGGGCCGTTGCATCACCACGGATATCTCTGGGTCGGGACGAAACGGCCGGTGGCGCGCGGGGCGCGGCCGGGAGGGGAGAAGGGCGGGGAGCCGGACGGGGTCCACTTCGACCGGGAGGGGTTCCGGCGGCCGCCGCCCCCGATGGAGCCGGTCGCGACCTGTCCGCCCGACGTGGTCGAGCGGTACCGGCGGGCGGCGGTGGAGTGGCGGACCGGGGAGGTGCCGCCGATCGAGGTGGCGCTGTGGCTGACGAAACCGGCCGGGCAGGTGCGGGGCACGTGGCGCGAACCGGCCGAGGCGGCGGACTGGCTGGGTGGGCAACTCGCTTCATACGCACCGCGGTTCGCGTCGGCGCAGGACCGGGACGGGGAACGGCTGGCGAGGTGGGTGGGCGCCGCGGCCGACCGGCTCGCGCGGGGGCTGGACGTGGTGCACGGGGTGTATCTGGGGCGGCCGTTGTTCCTGTCGTTGGGGGTGGTGACGTGTTCGCCGAACCGAGCACGGAACGAGCTGCCCTGCCCGCTGCGCCGCCCGGGCGCCACGGGAGTTCCGGGCCCCTCGGCCGCTGAGGAGATTCGGGCCGTTGTCTGATCGCTGCGGGCCTTCCGGGCCCGTCCGCCCCTCAGTAGATTCGCCCCGACGTTCTGATCATTTTTATGGGGGCGGCATGGACTGGGGGACGCTCGCAGGGGCGGTCAGCGGTGGGGCGCTGGCGATGGCGGGGACCGTGCTCGCCGACCGGCTGCGGCATCGGTACGAGGCCGATCGGGGGACCGGGGAGCGGCGGCGGGCCGCGTATCTGGAGTTCATCACGGCGGCGGAGGCGTGCCATGCGCGGTTGCGGGCGATCGCCAAGGATCCCGGGGCCGAGGCCGATCCGGGCGCGGCCGGCCGTGCGGCGCTGAGCGAGGCGGGGATCTACGAGGCGCGGGAGCGGCTGTTCCTCGATGCGACCACCGGGGTGGCCAGTGCCGGGCAGGCGATGTTCGAGCGGCTGCGGGCGCTGCAACGCGCGGTGGCGGACGGCGCCGGGACCGACTCGGTTGCCTTCCACGACGTCCACCACCCCTACATCGGCACGGTGTGGGCCTACCGCGTCGCCGTACGCGAAGAGTTGGAGGGTCAGCTGCTCGCGCCCGCCGATTTCGGCTGGGGCCGGTGGGACGGTACGGACCGGTGCCCGACGTGCCGGGAGGCGGCCGGGGCGGGGGCGGGAGCGTAGTCGGCCGCGGTCCGGCGCGCAGGACGGACGGGTGCGCCGTACGGGCATTTCGGGCCCGCGGCGCCGGGCGGTGGGCGATGCTGGGGCGATGAGCGAGATGTCCGACAGCGTGCGTGCCCGGGCGTTCGACGCGGGTGCCGCCCCCTACGCGGCGAGCCGTCCCTCCTACCCGCCCGCGCTCCTCGACTTCGTGGCGGAGTGCCTGGGCCGTCCCTTGGCGGGTGCCCGCGTCGCCGATGTCGGGGCGGGCACCGGGATCGCGACCGTGCTGCTGCGGGAGCGCGGCGCCGAGGTGATCGCGGTGGAGCCCGGGGCGGCGATGGCGGCGGAACTGCGCCGGGCGCTCCCGGACGTACCGCTGGTCCGGGGCGACGGCAACGCGCTGCCGCTCGCCGACGCCTCCTGCGACCTCGTCACGTACGCGCAGTCCTGGCAGTGGACCGACACCGCGCGCTCCGTGCCGCAGGCGCGGCGGGTGCTGCGCGCGGGCGGGGCGCTGGCGGTCTGGTGGAACACCACCGCCTTCGACGAGCCGTGGCTGCGCGCGCAGCACGAGCGGATCGCCCGCCACTGCGGGGTGGCGCCGCGGCCCATGACCCGCCCCGACGACGCGGCGGCGATCCGGCTGGCGGGCCTTGCGGGCCTACGCGTCGCACGACGGCTGCTCCCCTGGGCGCGGACCGTCCCCCTGGACATCCACCTCGCCAACGTCGGCAGCCGCTCGGCCCTCCTCGTCCTCGCACCGGCCGCGCGCCGCGCCTTCCTCGACGCGGAACGCGAGCGGCTGCGTGCGGACTTCCCCGACGGGGTGGTGGCGGAGCGGTACGTGGCGGACGTGCTGGTGGCCGGGGAGCGGTGACGGCGGGCCTTCGTCTCAGACGCTGCGGCGGGTCACGGCGCCGACCGCGCCGCCCGCGTCGAGCCGGGGTATGCGCCGCTGCGCCGCATGCGCCGCGGCCCGGTAGCGAGGGTCGGGGCGCAGCGCGTACTCGCGCAGGCAGGCTTCGGTGAACTTGATGACGTGTTCGTCGCCGTGGTCGGCGGCGCGGGCGGCCTGGTCTCCGAGGGGCGGCAGGTCGGGGACCTCGTCGCGCCAGGCGTCGGTGCCCTCGCCGCGCCGGTCGGTGGTGAACGCCAGCAGGAACGCGGTGTGGACCTGCCACAGCCGGGCCAGCGTCGGTTCGTACAGCTCGTACGGGAGATGGGGCAGGACGAGGCGGACGGCGGCGGGCGCGGTGACGCCGTGGATGAGGGGCACCGGGGGGACCTCGGGGTGGCCGAGGTAGACGTCGGCGAACTGGAGCGTCATGTCGCCGAGCAGGCGGGGCGCGTGCTCGGGGGCGAGGCGGCCCAGGCTCTCGTGGTAGCCGGGGTGGTCGGTGAGGGCGTCGAGGCGGTGGCGGACCACGCCCGGGGTGAGGCCGCCGTCCTGGGGGTCGCGGGGGAGCGCGGCGACGGCGGACGGGAGGGTGTGGGCGCCGTGCAGGCGGGGCGCGCCGGGGAGTTCGGTGTAACGGGCGGCCCAGTAGGCGAGGCCGCGGGAGAGTTCGGTGAGCTGGAGCGGGGTGGCGTCGGCACCGACCGCGTGGAGGCCGCGGACGGCGTGGGCGGTGCGGATCAGGCCGTGGGTCAGGCCCGCGAACAGGCCGGGGAGCAGCCGCGGCCACCAGCGGACGAGGACGTCGCGCCAGGGGGCGTCGGCGAGTTCCCGGGCGAAGAGGGCTTCCCAGTCGCCGGCCCGGTCGAACGTGCCGAGGGCGGGGCGCCAGGACGACGGGTCGGCGGGGTCGAGGGGGAAGCGGGCGGCGGGCGGGGCGTGGTGGTCCAGGGCGCGGCGGTAGCGGCCGACCCACTGGGCGACATCGTCCTCGTGGCCGAGCGCGGCCAGCGCCTCGGCGCCCATGGGGCCGTGGCTGGCGAGGTCGACGCCCTGCCCGCGTTCGTAGCCGAGGTCGTCCATCCGCTCCAGGGCGTCGTTGAGGGCGTCGCGGTATCCGGTCGACGGCATGCTCTCTCCCCGTTCAGTTCTGCTTGTCGAATAGTTTGGTTATCCAAACCATCTAGACTCGCAGTATGCCCCACACGCCCGAACCCGGGAAGGCCCCCCGGGTGCCGACCCCCGCGGAACTCGAAGTCATCGGCCTCATACCGCTGTTGGAACCGTTCTTCCGGTCCGGGGCGGTACGCGGCCTCATGCCGGAGAAGATGCGCGAGGCGATGGAGGCGAACGGGCTGACCGCCCGGCACGGTGCGGTGCTGCCGCAGCTGCTGTCCGGCGGCCCGCTGACCGTCGGCGAGATCGCCCGGCGGCTGCATGTGTCCCTGCCGACCGCGAGCGAACTGGTCGGCGCCCTCAACCGCGCCGGAATGGTCACCCGCACCGAGGACCCGGCCAACCGCCGCCGCATCCTGGTCGCCCTCGCCGACGCCTACCGCCCGGCCCTCGAAACATTCGTCGCCCGCCGCTCCGAACCCCTCCTGCGCGCCCTCGACGCCCTCACGCCCGAGGAACGCGCCGGATTCCTGACCGGGCTGACGGGGTGGGTACGGGAGATCAGGGAGAACTAGAAGATCAGGGAGCTGTCTCTTAGACACATCTCCGAGCCCACGAGACGCTCA
>NZ_VKJP01000248.1 GCF_007280575.1 Streptomyces benahoarensis | reverse complement strand
CCGCCGAACCGCCCACCCCCAGCAACACAGCCACCGCACGCGCGACGAAGACCGTCCTGCGCACCATCGCCGGGCACACCCTGCCTGGTCTGCGCCACACCTGGGCTGCCCTGCACCACTGGACGACCCTGGCGTACATGTCGGACGAGGAGATCCGTCGGCGCCTCGTCAAACGCCATCTCGACACCTACGTTGAGCAGCGCGACGACATCACCCGCCAGATCGAGCAGACCAGCAAGAAGACCCGCAAACTCGCCCGTGACGCCGTGGATTTCGGCCTCACCCGCGAAGACGCCAAGCGGCTCAAGGATCTCGGCGCCGAGCTGCAGCTCCGCCGCACCGCCGGTACCGCACTCACGCAGATCAAGTTCGACGTCGCCGGGGCCCAGCCGAGCACCGCGCAGGTCCGCCGCTTCCGCACCCTGCGCGCCCTCGGCCGTTTCGCCGGGGTCCTCGTCCCGGCGACCGCCACCACGCTCGGCGTCATCCTCGCCGCCCCGGTGGCGGGGCTGGTCGCGGTGCCGGTCTTCGCCGGGGCTGCCTGGTGGCTCGGCCGCCACCCCCTCACCCTCACCACCCGGCCTCTGCCCGCCGACCTCACCGGCCCCCGCGAACTCGAACCCCCGAAGACCCCGGCCGCCGCCGAGAGCGCCGCGTCGTCGGGTGCCGCCAAGGAGGTGCCGGAGGAGGTCATCCGGCTCGACGCCGCCCTGACCGCAGCTGGGTTGCTCGCGAAGGGCCGTGGCCTCGACGTCATCGAGGCTCCCGACTTCAGCATCGGCAACGGCTACACCCTCGTCGCCGACCTGCCCAAGGGGGGCGGGAAGCTCGTGCGGGACGTGCTGAACAAGCTCGACGTGATCGCCGGTGAACTCGGCCGTCCGCCCATGCAGCTCGTCATCCGCGAAGTCCCCGGTTCCGAGGGCGGGCACGGCCGCCGGATGCGCCTGTGGGAGGCCGAGACCGACCCCTACCTGGCCGTCGGCCACGCCACCAGCCCCCTCACGGACGCCGAGACCTGGGACTTCTGGTCCGGCACCCCGCTCGGCCAGACCGTCCAGGCCGAACGCCGCACCCTCCCCACCGAGTTCGGCGGTGGCTTCACCAGCCACTTCTTCTCCGGGATCATGCGCTTCGGCAAGACCGCCGCGATGCGCCTGGACGTCGTCGCTGGCCTCCTCGACCCCGGCGTCCGCCTCTACCTCGCCAACGGCAAAGCCGGAGTCGACTGGCGCGCCGCGGCTGAGGTCGCGCACCGCTTCACCGAAGGCACCGACGATGCCGGGCTCGCCGCGTTCGAGGCTCTCCTCGACGAGCTCGTCGACGACATGAACACCCGCTACCGCGACCTCGGCGACCTCGCCCACCTCGTCCCCGACGGCCGCCTCACCCCCGACCTCGCCCGCAACCACCACCTGCCCGTCCTCCTCGCCGTCATCGACGAACTCCAGCTCTACCTCCTCGCCCTCCCGCCCAAGCGCCGCGACCGCGCCCTGGAAAAGCTCAAGAACCTCCTGCGGGCCGGACCCGCCGCCGGGGTGTTCCTCGTCGTCGGCACCCAGCGCCCCGACGGCGAGGAGGTTCCCACCGGGTTCCGGGACCTCTTCGGCGTCCGCGTCTCCGTGCGGTGCCTCGACTCCCGCTCCAGCCGCATGAGCCTGGGCGACCTCGCCTCCGACGCCGGAGCCGACGCCTCTGTCCTCACCGAAGACCACGTCGGTGTCGTCGTCGCCGCCACCGGCCACCGCTGGGAAATCCTGTCCGCCGACTTCCTGCGCCTGTCGGACTTCGCCGACATCTGCCAACGCGCCCGCCACATGCGGGAGACGGCCGGGACTCTCACCGGCGACGCCGCCGGGCAGCCCCGCATCGCCGAACCCCGCGAGGTGCGGGCGGTCCGCACCTGCCTCGCCGCCCTGGACGACCTCGACACCGACCGCGCCCGCGTCGAAACCCTCGCCGAAGCCATCGGAGACGACCCCGAATTCGAGGACATCGACAAGACCCAACTCGGCACCCTGCTCCGCAAAGCCGGGTGCGGACCCGCCGTCAGCATCGGCGCCGTCGACGGCCTCAAGAACGCCCGCGGCTACAAGCGCACCGCCCTCGAAGACGCCCTCCACAGCGCCGCGTAACCCGCTCAGACCCCGCTCTGTACCCGCTCGCAGGGCGCTCGGCACCCGCTCGCCCCCGCTCCCACCGAGCGCCCCACGAGCGGGTATCGAGCGCCCTGCGAGCGGGGTGGACACCCCCTCTGACCTGCGAACGAGCGGGTACAGCCTCTTATCCAGGAGAACCATGGAATTCGCCCCCGGAACCCTCGTCATCCTCATCGGGCCCGCCGGCAGCGGCAAAACCACCTACACGCTCCGCTTCCCCGACACCTGGCGCGTCTCCCTCGACGCCTACCGGCGCCTGGCCACCGACGACGCCGCCGACCAGACCGCCACCCCCACCGCCGCCCAGATCCAGGCGTTGCTCCTCGACGCCCGCCTCGCCCGCGGCCTCACCACCATCGCCGACTCCACCAACGTCCACACCCACGTCCGCGCCGGACTCCTCGCCCGCGCCCGCTACTACCACCGCCCCGTGACGGCAGTTCTGTTCACCGTCCCCCGCGTCGTCTGCGAGCAGCGCAACGCGGCCCGCGACCGGCGCGTGCCCGTCGACGTGATCCGCACCCAGGACGCCCACCGCCCCACCCGCGAGCAGCTGCGCGACGAGGGCTTCACCGACATCCGCATCGCACCTCGCACCACCGCACCCCTCACCGTCGCCCACCGCTAGGAGCCCTCATGGAATGCGAAGGCGAACTCATCGACGGCATCTGGCAGCCCTGCGGCTGTGACGACTGCCAGCAGGCCGAATACGACGCCATCGAGGCCGACGTCGAGTACGGCGCCCTCACCGAGGGCGAAGCCCTCGAAATCCACTACCGCAACGGCCACCTCTAACCAGCCCGGGGCGACCGCCACATCTCGCCAAAGAACTGCGGTCGCCCCGGCCACCAGCCCCATCTACAGAACTGGAGCCCCAGCATGACCCAGCCCACCGACATTCGGCGAGCAGCCCTGGCTCTCGCCACCACCGGCGTGCCGGTCTTGCCCCTGAGCCGGGGCAAGCGGCCCGTCGCCAACTGCGGTAGCTGCACGAGGAGCGCCTGCGGGGACCGTCCGCACATGCTCGCCGCCGGGCCGTGCCAGTGCCCGCGGCCGTGCCACGGCTGGGCCGCGGCGTCCACCGACCCCGGCGTCATCACCTCCGCTGCCTGGCTCCCGGCCTGGCGTGCCGCCGCCGCCCTCGCCTACCACCCCGGCGGCGCCGGGCTGACCGTCGTGGACCTCGACGACGACGCCGCGGTCGCCTGGGCCCGCTCCGCGCTGCCGCCGACTCGGACCGTGGTCACCACCCGCGGGGAACACTGGATCTACCAGGGAGCCATGCGCTCCGCGAACGCCGTGCGGCCGGGCGTGGACATCAAGAGCGCCATGTCCTACGCCCGTTGGCGCGGGCCCGGCACAGGCGTCACCACCACCCCTCTGCCCGATGCCGTCTGCGCCTTGCTGGAGCACGAGGAGCCCACCCGGCCCCGGACGACGCCCGGAGTCGTCCGGCCCTCCCTCGTCATGCCGGCCGCGCCGGGCGGCGGCGGGGCGTGCCCGCACCGCAGCCCCGCCTACCTGGAGCGCGGCATCACCATGGCCATCCAGCGCATCACCGACGCCCGCACCGTGATCCACAACACGGTCTACGGGGCCTTCCTCGCCGTGTTGTCGACGCATGGCCGGTGCGGCTGCCTCACTGACACCCACGTCCAGCGGCTGTTCACCGCTGCCCAGGCCCGGGGCGAGTCGCCCCGGCACTGCACCGCCGCCTGGGCCAACGCCCAGACGGCCCTGGGGATGTGAGCCATGTCCGAGGACGAGAAGACCCCGGCCCGGCAGATCATCACCGACTACGCGCAGGCCCACTTCCGGTACTTCCGCACCATCGACGGCACCGTGTACGCCCAGCGCACCGGCCACCCCGTCGCCCGCCCCATCCGCTCCCAGGGCACGACCGGCAGTCACCGCCAGGAACTCATGGTCGGCCTGTTCCGCGACGGGGTCGGCGTGTTCAACGGCACCGCACTCAAGGAGGCACTGGACTTGATCGAAGCCCTCGCGCTGAGCCAGGACGTACAGCCCACCCACATCCGCGTGGCCCCCGGTTTCGACGGGGCAACCTGGCTCGACCTGGGCCGCAGTGACGGTCAGTCCGTCCGTATCCACCCCAACGGCTGGGACATCCTCACCCCCGACCCACGCGAGGTGTGCTGGCGGCGCACCCAGCTCACCGGCGAACTCCCCCTGCCAGCCCGGGACACGGAGGGCAAGGGCGTCGACCTGCTGATGCGGCTGACGAACTTCGCCACCACTCAGACCGAATGCCTGGCCCTGGCCTGGCTCGTCGGCTGCCTGGAGCCCTCCGTGCCGATCCCCGCACCGTTCCTCACAGGCCCCCAGGGTGCCGGTAAAAGCACTGCCGGGCGCATGCTGGTGCGGATCATCGAGGGCATGAGCGGGGACCTGCGTCGGGCCCCGAAGGGAGAAGAAGACCTGATCACGGCCGTCGCCGCCGGGTGGGTCACCGCGCTCGACAATCTCTCCCACCTGTCTGTCGACCTGTCCGACGCCATGTGCTGCATCGTCACCGGCGCCGAAGACGTCAAGCGCGCCCTGTTCACCGACGGCGACGTGGTCCGCTCCCGCTACCGCCGCCCCCTCCTGCTGACCGGCATCGACGTGGGCATTCTCCGGCCCGACCTCGCCGAACGCCTCCTACCCCTCCGCCTCGAACGCCCCCGCGTCCGGAAGACCGAAGCGGAACTGTGGGCCGAGTTCGAACCAGCCCTCCCCACTATCCTCGGCTCGCTCCTCGACCTCACCGTCAAGGTCCGCGCGGCCCAGGCCGAGACCCCCACCGATCTGCGCATGGCGGACTTCGCGCACCTGTGCGCGCAGCTCGACGCCGCCACCGGGGTCGGCGCGCTCACGGCCTACCGGGCCAGCCTCGACGACCTCCTTGACGACGTCATCGAAGGCGATCTCCTCGCACAGACCGCCCTCAAGCACGCCGCCAGCCTCGCGCCCGGCGAGGCGGCCCGCATGACGTCGTCGGAGTGGCTGCACAGCCTCACTGGCCTCTACACGGGCGACGACTGCCGCCCCCTTCCTAAGGGCTGGCCCACCACCGGAAAGGTTCTCTCAGACCGCCTCAAGCGTCTTCAGCCCACCCTCGCGGCGCGCGGCGCGCTCATCGACTGGGGCCGTACCCGGGAAGGCCGCTACATCGAAATGACCCGACGACCGACCCCGCCGCCACACCAGCAAGGCACGCTCCACTAACCACGAAACAGCAAGAGGAGCACCCCGCCGCCGGTGCTCCTCTTGCTCTTCGGCGGCGGCCGCCCTCAACAGTCGCGCCGCGAAGCGGCCCCTTCTTCACGTCGTAAGGCGCGCTGGACTACAAGAAATGCCCCTCTCTTTTTCCTAAGTAGAGGGAGGCTGCGTCACCCGCGTCACACAAGGGTGAAAAACGCCGCCTGACCAGCCACAACGACCGTGACGCAGAACGACTTCGGCTGCGTCACGCCGCGTCACCTGCGTCACCACGCGACGCCGCCTGCGTCACCCATTGACGCACCCCAAAACCACTGCGTCACACAAACCCGCAGGTCAGAGCCCCGAATGACGCAGATGACGCTGTGACGCAGAAATCCACGCCTCGGACAGGCGCGGTCACGCGGAGTCGGACTCAAATCCACTTCTCTGGCCACTTTGAGCCGCGGCTCGTGTGACGCACCTCCAATTTCTCGCCCCGAGGAGGGCACCTCAATGGCTGGCATGCCCAAGACCCGAACGATGCTCACCGTCCCTGAGCTGTGCGACGAACTCGGTATCACCCGCTCCACCTTCTACGACTGGCGCCAGAAGCAGCGGGCTCCCCGCTGCGTCAAGTTGCCGAACGGCGGCCTCCGTGTGCGCCGGGTCGACCTTGAGATCTGGCTGAACGAGTGCGAGGACGCTGCCTGATGGACACGACGTACGACGTGAAGTTCTGGAAGACCTCCGTGTACGAGGGGAAGCGGAAGACCTCGTACACGGTGCGCTGGCTGTTGCAGGGCGAGGAGTGGCGGGAGCCGTTTGGCACGACCGCCCTGGCGGAATCGTTCCGCTCGGGTCTGGTGTCCGCGGCCAGAAAGGGGGAGGCGTTCAGCCTCTCCACCGGCTTGCCGGTCTCGTATCAGTCCCGGGCGGCCAGCGTGAAGTGGTACGACTTCGCAGTCCAGTTCGTCGATCAGCTCTGGGAGCGGACATCGGCGAATAACCGGAAGACCGTGGCGAAGGCGCTCACGCCCGTCACGGTGGCCTTGCTCAGGTCCAAGCCGACGATGTTCGACGGCGTGGACGTGCGCCGGGCTCTCCGGGAGTACGCCTTCAACACCCGCCGACGGGATCAGGCCCCGCCGGAGGTTGCCGTGATCCTGCGCTGGGTGCAGCGCAATTCGCTTGCCGTGGATGCCTGGGAGGACGAGGACACCGTGGAAGCGGTGCTGCGTGCTGCGGGAACGAAGCTGGACGGTAAGCCTGTTGCTGCTAGCTCGGTCAGGCGAACCAAGCGCGTCTTGAACGTCCTGTTCGAGTACGCCATCAAGAAGAAGGTGCTCCAGGCGAACCCGCTCCCGAAGGGCAAGGGCAGCACGGGCGGCACGGCGTCGAAGACGACTTCAGCGGTCGACAAGCGGTCGCTGCTCAACAAGGAGCAGGCCGCCAGCTTGCTCGGGTGGGTCTACGCGCGGCCGAGGGGCGGTCGACGGTTGCATACCTTCTTCGCGACGATGTACTACGCGGGGGCTCGGCCCGAGGAGGTCGTGGCGATCGATGTCGGGGACGTGCGGGTGCCCGACTCGGGCGCCGAGGATCAGTGGGGTGAGTTGCTGCTCCACACCGCGCACCCCGAGGTCGGCAAGCAGTGGACGGACACGGGCGAGGTGCGCGAGAAGCGTGGGCTGAAGGGGCGGGCCGCCGACGACACGCGCACGGTGCCTTGCCGTCCGGCCCTGACGCGGATCCTCCGGGCCCACATCGAGAAGGAGGGGCTGAAGCCCGGTGACCTCCTGATGCAGGGGGAGAAGGGCGGGGGCCTTGCCGGTTCCGTGATCAGGCGGGCGTGGCGGCGGGCGCGGAAGGAGGTGCTTACCCCCTACGAATTCGGGTCTCCTCTCGGTCGCCGTGTGTACGACCTCCGGCACACCTGCCTGACCAACTGGCTCAACGCCGGCGTCCCGGCCGCGACCGTGGCCGAGTGGGCGGGGAACAGCGTCCCCGTGCTGCTGGCGACGTACGCGCGCTGCATCGACGGGCAGCTTGACGATCTCAAGCATCGGATCGAGCGGGCGGGGGAGCTCCCGGAGCCCGCAACGACGGGGGTCTGAGAACTTCTCCGCGTATTCTCCGCCGCCACCCGCAGAAACCCGGTGTCAGCCGGACACCGCCGGACGCGCCCCCCGCTCGCCAGGGGCGCGTCCGGCCCCTGATCCGTCTACGAGAAACCACCCCCGACCAGCAAAAAGACCCTCCCGAAGGAGGGTCTGGGGAAGAGCGCCCCCGGCAGGACTCGAACCTGCGGCCAAGTGCTTAGAAGGCACCTGCTCTATCCGCTGAGCTACGGGGGCCGGTGGTGGACGTGGATCACGGACCGCGGACAAGGATAGAGGTCCGGGTGCCTCGTCCCGGTTGCTTCACCTCCGTGGCACGTTGTGGAGATTCAGTGAAGCGGTCCCGATAATCGCAGGCGGGTACGAATCCTGCACCGGTTTTGGCCACTCCGGCAGCGGCTGTTGTGCAGTCGTTATGCCTGCGGGCCGCTCACCTCGATCGTCTCACGCGCCACTCATACCGTTCTGTGGCGGTTTTTACGGCGCGCACACAGGTGTATACGCTTCAAAAACCCAACCAAATTGGGCATTCTGCACATGTGGCGACCCTGGACGTACGACCCCGACTCATCGACGCCCTGTCCGTACTGCGCGACCGCGTCGACGCCGCACGCTTCCCGCTACCCCTGAGAGGCGCCGCCCGCGCCCGACGCAGCAGGGACGAGCTGCTCGCCCAGCTCGACGACTACGTCATGCCGCGGCTGCGCGCACCCCACGCCCCGCTCCTCACCGTCATCGGCGGCTCCACCGGCGCCGGAAAATCGACCCTCGTCAACTCCCTCGTGGGCCGACGCGTCTCAGAAGCCGGCGTCCTGCGCCCCACCACCCGCACCCCCGTCCTCGTCTGCCACCCCGACGACCTCCACTGGTTCGCCGGCCGCCGCGTCCTGCCCCACCTGGCCCGCCTCTGGGTCCCCGAACAGGACGGGCCCGGCCCCGCCACC
>NZ_VKJP01000247.1 GCF_007280575.1 Streptomyces benahoarensis | reverse complement strand
CACCACGCCCGCCGACACCACCGCGTACGCCCCTGCCCACGGCAGCAGCACCGGCGCGAAGGCCACGCCGCAACCCGCCGACAGCGCCGTGCCCGGCAGCGTCACCCACAGCAGTCCGCGCAGCCGCCGCCTGCGCAGCGCCGCCCGGGGATGGCGCACCAGCGTGGCCGGGACGCCCCGCCCCGGGAGCGGCGGATCGGGGAACGGCGCGCGCAGCGCCCCACCGGCGACCCGCACCGCCAGCGCGCGCGGCGCGGGCGGCAGCAGCCCGCTGCGCGCACGGTTCTCGTCGCGGTCACCGAGCCCGCCGGCCACCGCCCGCACCGCCGCTCCACCACCCGCCCGCAGCAGCAGCGGCTCCCGGAGCAGCACCCCGCGCAGCCGGGCCCGGTCGACGGTGACCGTACGGGTGGTGAACAGACCGCGCCGCACCCGCAGGGTCGAGGCGTCGGCCCACTCCAGGCGGTGGTGCCACCAGTTCTCCGCGTACAGCGCCACCGCGCCGACCGCCCCGGCGGCCAGCAGCACGAGCAGCGCCGCGGGAACCGTCAGCCACGGCGACACGGTGCCGAACGCCGCGAACGCCCGCCGTACGAAGCCCAGTTCCCAGAAGTCGACGCCCATGCCGTGCAGCACGCGGTGGACCGTCCCCGCCGCGATCAGCACGCCGCCGACCACCCAGAACGTCAGCGGCGCGTACCGTAGCCAGCGCGGCGAGAAATGCGCCAGCACCGGATCGTCCGTCACCGCACCGGACGCCGCGCGGGCGAGCAGTGCACCCCGCAGCCGCCCGGCCTCGGCGACCGGCAGCGCGTCCAGCGCCAGCACACCGCTCCCGTCGCCCGCGGTCCCGGCCCGCAGCGCGGTCAGCCGCAGCACCCGGTGGAGTGGCGTCGCGGTGAGATCGACGGTACGGATCCGGTCCAGCGGCACGGTGCGCAGCCGCCGGGTCAGCACCCCCGTCCGCACCTCCAGCGCGGCGCCGGTGACCCGGAACTCCGTACGGGCCCAGCGCACCGCGCCGACCGCGGTGACCACGGCGAACGACATGGTGAGCGTGGCCAGCGTGATCCAGGTGCCCGGCGGGATCCGCCCACCGGTGGCCACGGCGGCCGCCGTGAGGGAGGCCAGCGGCGGGAGCGGCCAGGTGGCGTGGACCAGGAGGGTGCGCGGATGGGTGCGGCGCCAGCCGCCGTCCTGGGGCAGCGGGGGAGTCGTGGGGGTCATACCGCGTCCCCCGGAACCAGCTGCGCCGCCGCGCCGATCCGCCGGGACAGCTCGTCCGCCCCCGCGTCGGACAGCCCGCGGATCGTGATGTCGCCCGCCGTCGAGGCGGTGGTGACGGTGACCGTCGCCAGCCCGAACCGGCGCTCCAGCGGGCCCCGCACCGTGTCGACCGTCTGCACCCGCGACAGTGGCGCGATCCGCCGCCGCTGCCGGTACCAGCCGTCGGACGCGTACACCGCCCGCTCGCCCAACTCCCAGGCGTGCACCGCGTACCGCACCCGCGGCATCAGCGCGAGATGGGCGAGCGCCGGGACGACGAGCGTGACCAGCAGGAGCGGGCCCAGCCACGGCAGCGCCCCCGGAAAGAAGAGCAGGGCGCAGACCGCGAGCGCCACCGCGGTCAGCAGCGCCGGGCCGCTCACCGTCAGCAGCGCCCGCGCCGTCCACCAGCGGCGCGCCCGCGGATCGACGCGATGCCGCGGCGGCCGCAGCGCAGCGGCGGGAGGAGGTGCGGTTCCGGATCCGGGCATGGCGATTCCCCGTTTGCAAGTCAACTGTATTGGACGTGAGCACGTTATACCGTACGAGTGACTTGTAAAAACGGGCCGTGCCGGAACGGCCCGACGACGGGAGGCCGGGGCGTGCCCAAGAAGGTCGATCACGAGGCCCGGCGACGGGAGATCGCGGAGGCGCTCTGGCGGATCGCGAGCACCCGGGGCCTGGACGGCGCCGGACTGCGCGACGTCGCCGCCGAAGCCGGTATCTCCCTCGGGCGGCTACAGCACTACTTCCGCAGCAAGGACGACATGCTCGCCTTCGCCCTGCGCCACATCAACGCACTGGCCGACCGCCGTATCCGCGACCGCATCGAGGCCCTGGGCGAGGAGCCGACCCCCCGCCTCGTGCTGCGGACCTGCCTGGTCGGCATGTTGCCGCTGGACGACCGCAGCCGCACCGGCGCCCTCGTCGGCGCCGCCTACTTCGTCCGCGCCGTACACGACGCGGACCTGCGCGCCGAGGCCAGGAACGGCATCCCTCACCTCCGCGACTTCTTCACCGGACAACTCCGCCGCGCCGCGGACCGCGGCGAACTCCCGCCCGCCCGCGCCACGGACGACGAGGCGATGCTCCTCATCAGCCTCGTCGACGGCCTCTCCGCCTATCTCCTTCTGGAGGTCCACACCCCGGAGCAGGCCCTCCGTCTGCTCGATCTCCATCTGGGGCAACTCTTCGGCGGGGGAGCGGTGAGCGAGGGAGTGAGGGAGTGACGGGCTCGGGTGACCGCCTGCGGCCGGAGTCGAACTGACGAGGCGTCAGGGCCCGTAAGGGGGCTTCGGGCTGCCCGGCGCCCGCCGCGCACGCTGAGGGTGTTTCAGGAGGATTGGCACCACCTGTCCTTGTCTGTCCCCACCTGCCCGTACCTGTCGTTTACGGGGCGGGGCGCCCGCGCATCACGCGGGGCGTACGGGAGCGCACCGTGACCCCTTTCACCAATGCCACGTGCCGGTCATGGCCCGACAGATGGGAGAATCAACGCTCCTAGGAGGACGAATTCCCGGGCCTGCTCCCGGACCGAACCTTCCCGGGACGCGCGGCCACCGCCGTCCCGTCCCGGGGCGAACACCGAAGGTTGCCCCCCATGTCTGAAGCCCCCGCGGACTCCGCGTGGCCCGCGGACCGGCTCACCCCCACCGTGTCGGTCCCCGCACAGGCCGGCGGCCCCGAGGAGCCCGGCGCCTCCGCCGTCGACGTCTACACCGAGCTGTACGCCCAGGAGCATCCGCGCCTGGTCGGCTACGCCCGGTCGCTGATCGCGAACACCTGGCTCGCTGAGGACGTCGTCGCCGAGGCGCACTTCCGGGTGTGGCGCCGCATCCACGGCGGCCACCACATCGACAACGTCCCGGCGTATCTGCGGACCACCATCCGCCACCTCGCCTCCAGCGCCGGATCGGACGCGGCCCGCGAGGTCCCCCGCGACCCCGAGGACGGCCAGACCTGGCCCGAGGTCGCCACCGTCGTCGGCGCCACCCCACCGGAGGACCCGGCGCAGCGCGTCGCCTACGTCGACCAGCTTGCCCGCGTCCTCGACCAACTCCCGCACCGCTGGGTGAAGGCCCTCTGGCTCGCCGAGGCCGAAGGCCAGCCGCTGGAGGCCGTCGGCAAGGCCATCGGCGCGGGCAAGGGCGCCACCGCCGTACTCCTCCACCGTGCCCGGGAAGGCATGCGTCAGGCGTTCCTGCGCGGCCTGCCCGGCAGCCCGGATGCGGCCGCGTGCGGCACCCACTGGGAGCGGATGCCCGCCTATCTGCGCGGCGAGGCCACCACCCGGCAGGCCGACGGCATCGCCGACCACCTCCCGGACTGCGCCGACTGCCGCGACCGGCTCGCCCTGCTCACCCGAGCCAACCACCGCCTGCCCGCGCTCACCGGCCCCGCGCTGCTGGTGTTCCTGGCCGGGGGATCGGCGAAGTTCCTGCTCCCCCTGCTCGGCGCCGGAGCCGGGGCGGGAGCGGCCGCCGCGGCCTCCTCCGGCGCCACCCCGGCCCCCGGCAGCGTCCTGGGCGCACTGCGCCGACTGCTGCGCATCCGCTCCGGCCCGGCCACCGCAACGGCCGCCGGAGTCACGGTCGTGGCCGTCGCCGGGGCGGCGATGGCCGCCGGATACGTCCTCATCGGCGAGGATGCCCCGCCGCCGAAACCCCGGTCGCACACCATGGCCCCGGCGCCGCGGTCGCCCGCTGCACCGGCCACGCCCGCCGCTCCCCACGGCAGCCCGGATGCGCCGTCCCCGGCCGCCCCTCCGGCGCCACCCGCCGCGGGCACTCCGTCGGCGCCGTCGGCGTCCCCGTCTCCGTCCGCCACCACCGCACCGCCGTCACCCCGGCCCTCGGATCCGTCGACCGCGCCTACGACGCCCGATCCGACGGAGACTCCGAGCCCAACGCCGACGCCGACTCCGACGACATCGCCGTCACCGACGCCCACACCGACTCCGACCCCTACGCCGACGCCGACGGAAACCCCGACGCCGACCCCCACTCCGACCCCTACGACCACGCCGACCACTGTCCCGCCCAGCCCGACGCCGACCGTTCACTGCGGCTGGCACCGGGAAGGCTCGACATGGGTGTGGAGCTGCACGCGGGGTTAGGGGCCGGAGCGGGCCCGCACCAGGGCATGCGTCCCGGTGCGCTTCGTCAGGGACCCGCACGTCGTGGTGACGAACGGGCGGCCGAAGTGGGGCCCCGCCGTGAGTTGGCGGGCCTCGCCCTCAGTCCAGCAGACTGCCCAGACGGCCTTCCAGGACGACGAGGAGTTCGCCCAGCCCCTCGGAAAGTTCCTCGCGGCGGCGCTCACCGATCCCGTCGAGCAACGTCGCCTCGTACGCCAGCTGTTCGGGCAGGATCCGGTCGATGAGGTCGCGGCCCTCGTCCGTGAGGGAGAGATGGGCGACCCGGCGGTCGCGGTCGTCCGCGCGGCGGCTGATCAGCCCGCGCGCCTCCAGCTGCCGCAGCCGCTTGGTGACCGCGGCGCCCGACGCGAACGTCTCCCGCGCCACCCGGCCCGGCGTCAGCTCCCGGTCCATCCGGCGCAGCGTGCCCAGGACGTCGAACTCCGGGCGGGACAGCCCGGCCCGCCGCAGCGGCGCGTCGGCGGCCTGCTGCAACAGCGCCGAACAGCGGTTGAGCCGCCCGATCAACGCCATCGGACCGGTGTCAAGACCCGGGTGCACCTGCTGCCACTGACGCAGCACTCCCGCGACGATGTCCTCGGCCACCCGGCTCTCCTCTCGGCCTCGTACGGCGCGGGCCCGGCTCAGCTCACCGTCGTACGCCGTCAATTGTGCCTGCCGCGGCCACCGCTTCCGGCACGGGCCGGACGGACGGCGCGGACCCGGCCAGGCGCCGTGCCAGCAGTGCCAGGGTGCGGTGACCGTGCTGTTCCGCCTGGGCCACCCGCTCCTCCGGCAGCGCCCGCTGCCACCACTCGCCCGAGGCCACATCGACGGCCTCGCGCAGCTCGGCCAGCGCCCCGGCCAGCCGGTCGCGCGCCCAGCCGGTCTCCCGCGCGTCCGCCGCGCCAAGGACCGCGTCCGCCGCGAGCAACCGCCCGGCCGCGACCTGCGCCGCGGTGGTCCGCTCCAGCGCCGCCCCGATACGGTCACCGGCCCGCCGATTGGTGACCAGTACGCAGCAGACCAGGCCCAGCACGGCACCCACCACCGTGTCGATCCACCGGTCGGCGACGAGCACCCGGGCCGGCAACGGGTTGCCGAACTCCGTCAGCAGCAACGCCATGGGCGTGACGCACACCGACCCGAGCCAGTAGTTCCGCGTGATCCAGGCCTCCGCGCCGAACTGGAAGATCAGCGCGAGCGCGATCATCGCCAGATGACCGGTGTGGATCAACGGCAGCAGCGCGGTGAACAGCACCAGCCCCAGCAGGTTCCCCACCGAACGCTGCAACGCCCGCTGCCCGGACAACGTCGTGTTCGCCTGGAACACCGACGCCGCCGTGACGACGGCCCAGTACGGATGCCCGACCCCGAGCCCCATCGAGACCCACCCGGCCAGCGCGCACCCCACGGCGGTCCGGACTCCGACCGGCAACAGCGGCGAACCGGGCCGGAACGCGGCTCCTACGGTCCGCCATCCGCGCGCCCGCCCGGGGGCCGGGGGGCGCGGTGCGTACCCGGGGGGCTCGGATCCGCGGGTCGCGTCACCTCGGGGCCCGGGGATCCCTTCGCCGATGCCGCCGACGGGAGCCTCCTCGGCCTGCACACGGCCCTCGGGCCGGCCGGCCTGTGCCTCGCTGTTCTGAGACCGGTCGGCATCGATGTGCCGGTCGATGTGCTGGTCGATGTGCTGGTCGATGTGCTGGTGGTCCAGCTCGACGCCGATCAGCTCCGCCCGCTGCGACGGGGTGAGGGCCACAACGGGGAGTGGCCCATTGCAGCGGACGTCATGCGCCCATTGATCGAATGCTTCTGCTTCTGCTTCCGCTTCGGCGAGCGCGGCGGTGGCGGGGGGAGGCGCCGGTACGGCTGTACGGGACGAGTGGGGTGCGGGCCCGCCGATGCGCTCACCTGCACCCCCACCGTTCTCCCCGTCCACTGCCCCGCCCAGCACGGCCTCGGCCCGGACGAGCAGCCGCTCCAGTCCGGCCCGTGACTCGGCCTTCGCGGGCGTACGCGCGGGAACCAGAAAAACCGTGTGCCAGGCGGCGTTCACCGCGGTCGCCGTCGCCTGCCGGGCACGCGTCACCACGCCCTCGGCCTCCCCGGGCGCCGTGCCCAGGGCCGTCACCTCGGCGCGCAACTGCGCCGCCGCGGCCTCCAGCGCCCGAGCGGTGGCTATCCGCTCGGGTCCCCGCGGCCGCACCAGCGCGGGCGCCATCCCCACCAGCCACGCCACCGCTCCGGCCGCCAGCGCCAGCACCAGATGCAGCGGTACGTCCGCGATCCGCTGCGGCACGAAGAACGCCGACGCCGCGATGAACGTGAAGATGAGATTGCCCGGCGGCCCGATCCGCGTCGCATCACAGACCACCTTGTGCACCGCGGCAAGCACCGAGGCCAACGCCACCAGCACCACGGCCGACGACACCAGCGACGCCGCCGTCAGCGCCAGCCCCAGGCTCGCCGCCATGCCGAGCACCACCCACGGCAAGGTCCGGGCCCGCGCCGCATACGGGAGCCCGTGCCCGTAGAGGGCGCACATCGCTCCCGCCGAGGTGTAAAGCACCAGGTCCATGCGCCCGAACGCGTAGAGCATGAAGTCCGGGATCGCCAGTGCCACCACCGCGCTCAGCGCCGGCTTGTGCCAGATGTCCATCGGCCGCCGCAACCGCACAGCACTCCCCACCGGCAACGGCCGCACCCCACTCCACAGCGCCCCGCCCCCACGCCTCCCGGCCGCCTTCGTGTGCTTACCCATACGCGAAGATTAACAGGTGTTTTACTCGTAAAAAGCATGTCGTGAGTCACGTGGGGCGGTGCGGGGTGAGCTGGAGCGGGGAGATGGGGTGCGGGTCACCGTCGGGGTGGCCGGGCGGGTGGTCGGGCGACGCGCGGGGCTTGCGGCGGGACCGGTCCGGCGGGCAGCAGCTCGGGGCGCGGTGGGGGAGTACGGGCCGCAGGCGGAGCGTGGGCCGTACCCGGGGCGAGGTGCCCGGACGCGTTCCTCTGTGCCCCGGCGACCGCCCGGTGCTCGCTGATTGCCGAGCAGCGCCGGGTGCCACTACCTGCGAGACGGCGCCCACCTGCGGCAGAGGTGGCTGAGCTCGTCCTCTCCGGCCCGAGCGCGGGACGAACACGCCAGCGGCAGCGCGGCGCCGGGCGCGCGGGAGTCGGAGACGCCGCATCCAGCGCCACCGGACCGGACGTGCGTATGTGGGAGATGACGCGCGTATGTGGGATACGCGGGAACCGAAGGTATGGGGTGGGCGCCACTGGTTGGAGCCGATGACGCCGTTGTTGACCGCGCCCACCGCCTGCGGGCGACGAGGCTGCGCCAGCGGTGGCCGAAGCGCTCATTCCCACTCGGACCCGGAGCAGCCCGGAGCCGCCCGGACCCACTCAGATCCGGGACGAGACGCCATCCGGGACGGGGCTCGGCCGCTGGGGGCGTCCCCAGCGCATGCGCCTACCAGGCAACAGCAACCCCCGGGGCCACAACTCCCCAGGCCCCGACCTCCAGCGCCGGTTCCTGCCGCCCGTCTGCCTACCATCCGGCTGACCTGCAGTTCTCTACCGCTCAGCGCTACCGGCTCTGTCCGCCACAGGCGGGCCCTCTCCGGCTCAACAGCGCGCGTTCTTCACGTACAGCGCACGCTCCGAACTCGCCTGGGCGTAGCGCACATTCTTCGTCGCGCCCTTACTGAGCCGTCCGCGCGGATCGGCATGGTGCGGGACCACGATGACGTAACACGCCGGACGCCGACTGCACAGATTCGTCAGCCGCACGTAACGCTGATGGCCCTTCGTATAGAACTTCCGCACCTTCACACACTGGACAGGTGGCCCGGCAGCCGCCGCCTCCGACGTAGCCGTCAGGCTCAGCGTCCCCCCGCACAGCACAGCGGCCAACGCTGTGACCAGCAACTTCCGCATCACTACAGTCTCCCCCGGATCAGGCCCCCGACGCTTCTCCCACCAACGGACCCAGCTGGCTTCGTAGGCTCATTCTCCATTCTCCATACGCAGCGACAGGTATCAGCACCAGCCACGGGACGCCTTCTTCTGGCCACGCCCTCCCCCGCCCCGCACAAGCC
>NZ_VKJP01000246.1 GCF_007280575.1 Streptomyces benahoarensis | reverse complement strand
ATGAGCGTCTCGTGGGCTCGGAGATGTGTATAAGAGCCAGGAACGATGACCGTCCACTTCATCGGCGCGGGCCCCGGCGCCGCCGACCTGATCACCGTGCGCGGTGCCCGTACCCTCGCCGCCTGCGGGGTGTGCCTGTACGCGGGCAGCCTGGTGCCGCGTGAACTGCTCGCCGAGTGCCCGCCCGGCGCCCGGCTGATCGACACCGCCCAGCTCGACCTGGACACCATCACCGCGGAGCTGGTCCGCGCCCACGAGGAGGGCCACGACGTGGCCCGGCTGCACTCCGGCGACCCGTCCGTCTTCAGCGCCGTCGCCGAGCAGATGCGCCGCCTCGACGCGGCGGGCGTGCCGTACGAAGTGGTGCCCGGGGTCCCGGCGTTCGCCGCCGCGGCCGCCGCCCTCAAGCGCGAGCTGACGGTCCCGACGGTCGGCCAGACCGTGATCCTCACCCGTATCGCCCAGCGCGCCACCGCCATGCCCGAGGGCGAGGACCTCGCCACCCTGGGGCGCAGCGGCGCGCTCCTCGTCCTGCACCTCGCCGCCCGGTACGCCGACCGCGTCGTCGCCGAGCTCCTGCCGCACTACGGCGCCGACTGCCCCGCCGCCGTCGTGGCCCTCGCCTCCCGCCCCGACGAACTCGTCCTGCGCGGCACCCTCGCCGACATCGCCGGCCAGGTGAAGGCCGCGGGCGTGGTCCGCACGGCCGTCATCATCGTCGGCCGCACCCTGGCCGCGGAACAGTTCGGGGACAGCTACCTGTACTCGTCGGATCGCGAACGGCCGCAGGGCGGGGCAGATCTCGCCGGTTGCGATCACCCGCCGACGGGGAACACGCTGGAAAGCGAGACGTGAGGAGTGCGCCACGCGGGCCGGTGGTTCGACCACGCTCACCAAGCGCTCCGGCGCCCGCTTCACCGCCCCATGGTGCGACGTTCCCTAGGGAGCGGGGATTGTCCGGGCGCGCGGGATATCCCCCGATCCGGGAAGCAGTCCACTGAATTGTGAGGCAAAAACCATGAATCCTTCATGGCAGGCGCGACACAATCTGACTCTCGGTCAGTACCAGCCCGAATTCGATGCGCTCGTCGGTCAGGGGTTCCGCCTCCTCGATCTCAATGGGTACAGCATCAACGGCGTTGATCATTACGCCACTGTATGGGAGCAGTCGCAGGGACCGTCGTGGGTGGCCCGGCACGGGTTGACCAGCCAGGACCACAACAGTCTCTTCCAGACGCTTCCTGCCCAGGGATTCCGTCCCGTATCCGTGAGTGGCTACGACAGAGCCGGTCAGCCCCGCTTCGCCTCTTTGTGGCAGAAGATCCCGGGCCCGGCCTTCGAGGCCCGGCACGGTATGACTCCGGAGCAATACCAAACCGCGATCGACGAGTTCACGGCACGGGGATTTCGCCCTGTCGACCTCTCCTGCTATCTCGACGGCGGTCAAGTGCGGTTCGCCGCGGTCTGGGACCAGTCACTTGTCCCCGGCTGGGTCGCACGCCATGGCCTGACCTCCGCCGATTTCCAGACGGAATTCACGCGTCTGACAGGGCAGGGGTACATGCTGTGGCGCGTCAATGGATACGAGGTGTCGGACGGCACGCGCTATGCGGCGATCTGGGTCAAAGGGCCCGCGGTGACCTGGCAGGCCCGCCACGGCCTGTCCTCGGCCGACCATCAATCCGCTTTTGACGCTCTCGTGGCGCGCGGATATCGGCTGCAGAAGATCAACGGTCATACCGCAGGCGGTCAGACCTCATACGCCAGCATCTGGAACAAACCGTATCTCTCCGACGACGACGAGAAATTCATCCGGCAGACCGTGACCACGTTCCTGTCCGCGCATCGCGTGCCGGGGGCTTCCCTCGCACTGGCCGACTCCGAACGGCTGATCTTCGCCCGGGCGTACGGGGTGGCCGACCCGGCCACCAACGCCCCCGTGACCACCGGCCAGCTGTTCCGCATCGCCAGTGTCTCCAAGCCCCTCACCGCCGTGGCGATCTTCCGGCTGATCGAACAGGGCCGCCTCACCCTGAACGACCGTGTTTTCGGTACGGGCGCCATTCTCGGCACCACCTACGGCACACGGCCCTACGGCACCAATATCGACCAGATCCGCATCCAGGACCTTCTGGAGCACACCAGCGGCTGGGCGCATGCGCAGGACCCCATGTTCGATCACCTCGAACTGACTCAGCGCCAGTTGATCGACTGGATGCTCGGCCGCGACGCGTCGGGCGCCCTCAACGCGCCGCTGAGCCACACCCCGGGCACCACCTTCGAATACCTCAACTTCGGATACTGCCTGCTCGGACGCGTGATCGAGACCATCACCGGGCTGCTCTACGAGAACGCCGTACGCCAACTCGTCCTGGCGCCCTGCGGTATCACCGACATGCACATCGCCGGTGACACCCTCGCCGACCGGCGGAGCAACGAGGTCGTCTACACCCAGCAAGGGTCGGTGGGCCCGTACGGCATCCGCGTCTCGCGTATGGACGCGCACGGTGGCTGGCTGGCCACGCCGACAGATCTGCTGCGCTTCCTCGTACGGGTGGACGGATTCACCGGTAAGCCGGACATTCTGTCGGCCGGATCCGTCGCGACGATGTCCACACCGACCACCGCCCGTACCCCCTCCGGCGACCCGACCGGATACGCCAAGGGATGGATCACCAACACCGCGGGAAACCGCTGGCATGACGGAGACCTTCCCGGAACCGCCGCGATCCTCGTCCGCACGAACGGCCATCAGTGTTGGGCAGTCCTTGTCAATTCCCGGGACGACGCACAGTTGGATGCGATGCGTACCGAAATCGACAACCTCATGTGGACGGTGGTGCGTCACATCACCGACTGGCCCGCGAACGACCTGTTCTAGCCGCACCGCACTTCCATGGAGCATCAATCAGGACCCCTTCAGTGACCAGATTGCCACGCTGTACGCGGATAGTGAGGCCGTCATCTGGAACAACAGCGCGGGCATACCGCAGCGGTACGGCATCTTCCTCCGTGCGGAGCGCAACTCCGAATTCATCATGAGCATGATCACCCGCCGCTGTCTGGCCGGCCACGCGCCCCTACGCCCCCGGCCCCCGGGGCGCCGACCGCCCCACCACCAGCCCGGCCCGGTCGATACACACCACATCGACGGTGACGGGGGCGCCCCGCAGCACCGCCAGGGCCTCGTCCCGGGCGGCGGCGGCCACCAGATCGCCCAGGGGCACCCCGGCTGCGGCGCACAACTGGAGCGCCGCGAGCCCCGTGTTGGCGCCCGCGACCTCGGCGGCCAGCGCCTCGTCCGCGCCCCCGCGCCGCGCGAGCTCCGCGAGGAACCCCTTGTCCACCTGCGACCGCGCCGAATGCAGATCGAGATGCCCGGCCGCCAGCTTCGACAGCTTCGCGAACCCGCCGCAGACCGTCAGCCGCTCCACCGGATGACGCCGTACGTACTTCAGCACCGCGCCCGCGAAGTCCCCCATGTCCAGCAGCGCGTCCTCGGGCAGCCCGTACAGCGCCACCGCGACCTTCTCCGACGTGGACCCCGTACAGCCCGCCACATGGCGCCGCCCCGCCGCCCGCGCCACGTCCACCCCGCGCCGGATCGAGTCGATCCACGCCGAGCAGGAGTACGGCACGACGACGCCGGTCGTCCCCAGGATCGACAGCCCGCCGAGAATGCCCAGCCGCGGGTTCCAGGTACTGCGCGCGATCTCCTCGCCGTGGTCGACGGAGACCTCGACCTCGACATCGCCGCGCCCGCCGTACCGCGCCGCCACCTCGGCCAGGTGCCCAGAGATCAGCTGCCGCGGCACCGGGTTGATCGCCGGTTCGCCGACCTCCAGGGGTAGCCCCGGGCGGGTCACGGTCCCGACGCCGGGCCCCGCGCGGAACACCACCCCCGAACCGGCCGTCAGCTCCCGCACCGTCACTCGGATCAACGCGCCGTGCGTCACATCCGGATCGTCCCCCGCGTCCTTCACCACCGCCGCCCTCGCCCACGACCGGTCCGCGGCCAACTCCTCCTTGGCCAGCGCGAACGACGGCGTGTGCCCCTTGGGCAACGTGATCCGCACCGGATCCGGAAACTCCCCGGTCAGCAGCGCGGTGTACGCCGCGGCACTCGCCGCCGTCGCACATGCCCCGGTCGTCCAGCCGGAACGCAGACCGGTATGCGCCAGCTGGGCGCTACGGCCACCTGTGGGGGGCGGCTGGCCCCCGGGGCCCTGTGGCCCCGCCGGACCCGCGCCGGACGCACCCACCGTCGCCACCTGCCCCTTCGCCACCCGATCCATCGGTACGCGGCACCGTGAGCCGCCTGCCCATGTTCCCTGCCACGTGGTACGGCGCCGTGGCCGGGTCGGGTACGGGACGGCCGCGGCGCCGAACGCCCGGAATGCCCGGCACCGGGCGGCTCCATCGCTCCCTTTCGGCCTGCCATCGGCCGAATCGCATCCTATAAGCGTGCCACCTGCACGCATCACCTAGGGTGAACGGCTGTCTCATACTGCGTGGAAAAACGGGGAAACGGGGGGCTGTTGTGCCGGATACCGATGTGCAGCCGAAGACGCTGCGCACCGCGGCGGGCCAGGGCGAGGAAATGCAGTCCGGGGTGGCCTCCGCCATCAGCGCACTGAATGCGCATCACCAAGGTCTGCCGGGACAGACCGCGGGGTTCTCCTTCGCCCAGCAACTCATGCGGACGCAGCACTCCTGGCAGGCCAGGCTCGGCGACGTCCGAAATGAATGCGGGGACGTTGCACAATCCCTCCGGAAATCCGCGGACAACTACGAGACGAATGACGACAACACCGCGCGGTCGTTCACTCAGCGCTCCGAAAGCCTGGCCATGGTCCGCCCCGCGGCACAGTCGCGCCACAACAGCCCGTTCGGATGATGCCCGATGCCCACTCTGCAGGAAATCCAAGACCTCCGCTTTTCCGCCCTGGAAGAGGCCAAGGAGGAATGGGCGGGATCATCGCATCGGTTCGGCGGCTACCAGGACCGTGTGGAAAGCCATATGCGCCGCCCGCTGAAGAGCGATTGGTCCGGTGAGGCGGCCGATGCCGCACAGAAGCGTCTGGACCGCCTCGGACAGAACTTCCAGTTCGGCTCCCAGGAATGCGCACTCATCGAAACCACCATCGACGGCTTCGTCACTGAGATGAAGGAGCAGCAGAAGCGGCTCCGCAAGCTGCTCGACGAGGCGCCCGCGCGGGGCTTCAAGGTCCTCCCCAGCGGAGAAGTGCTCTACAAGGACGAGGGCTCCATTCCGACGGGCGACCCGGATGTGGGGACCCCGGACAAAGAGGTCGAGCGGCGCGATCTTGAGGGGGAAATCCTCGGGATCCGTCGCACCGTCGAGGAGATCGACGGCCGGTACTCCATCGCCATCGCGCGCCTACAGGCCGACCGTGGGCTGAAGGTCGACGGTCTGGAATCCGAGCGGGACGCATCCGACGTCTCTCAGATCGCGGGCACGGCGGTCGGTCTCCACACCGCCCCGCCGAAGGGCACGGACCCGAAAAAGGTCAACGACTGGTGGAAGGGCCTGAGCCAGGAGGAGCGGGACGAGCAGCTGGCGCTGAATCCCGACGTGATCGGGAACCTCGACGGAATTCCCTCCGAAACCCGCGACGAGGCGAACCGCGTCAATATCGACCGTCTCATCGATGCTCACCCGCCCGGTACGCCCATGTCGGAAGAGCAGGCAGAGCAGCAGAAGGGCTTCCGTGCCATCAGGGACCGTCTCGACCGTGACGACGGGAAAGTCCCCGAGCCTCTCCTCCTGGGCATCGAGGAAGAGGGGCATGGGCGGGCCATTCTGTCGTACGGGAACCCTGATACGGCGGACAATGTCGCGGCCTATGTTCCGGGCTTCAGTACCACCCTTGAGGACGTGGGCGGAGACGATGGTGATCGCGCTCATGGCGTCTGGGAGTCTGCGAGAGAAACAGACAACCATCACAAGACGGCGTCGATCGTCTGGCTTGGATACGACGCACCCCAGAGTGCCGAGGTTGCCCTCGAAAACGACGGCAAGCGGGGTGGAGCGGATTTCGGTAACTTCCTCGACGGAGTCCAGGCGACGCATCAAGGAGATCGGCCGCACGTCACGGCGATCGGCCACAGCTACGGTTCGTTCGCTGTGGGGCAGGCGGCTCAGCGTCCAGGAGGAATTCCCGCCGACGACATCATTCTCGTGGGAAGCCCCGGTACGGGAGCCCAGAAGGCGGAAGACCTCGGCGTCGGGAAAGGCCATGTCTGGGTAGGAGCGGCGGAGAATGACCCGGTCACCCACGCGCCGTCAAAGAACGAAGCCATCGGCAGCCGATTCGGTCTCATCGGAGGGGCGATAGGTCACATGATGGACCCCCATGAATTGTGGTTCGGTCAGGATCCGGCCAGTGATGAATTCGGTGCAATCCGCTTCGGCGTGGATCCCAGCGACCCCGTTAACGGTATCGATTCGCATTCCCGCTACTTCGATCACGAAGACGGGATTGAAGGGGAGTCGCTGAGGAATATGGGGAGAATCGTTGCCGGGCGCCCGGAGCATGTCAGCCTGCAGGCCAGGAGGTGAGTCGGATGCGTTGGCGTAACGCTTTTGTCGCCGCAGTCGGTCTGCTGACGGTGTCCAGTGGTGTCAGCGGTTGCTCGATCGTGCCAGGCGCTCCTGACCTCACTGTCACTCAGGCCGTCCGGAAAATCGACTCCAGTCTGAACGGGGTGTTCGGTGCGATACATCCCCGAGTCAAGTGGCGAGAAGGTCCCGGCGGGATGGACGTGCACGACAACTCGTTCACCAATAAGCCGAATGGTGTGGTGAGTGTCCATCGGGAACGTTATCTGCGAACCAAGGTTTCGGGGCGTAAGCTCGATAAAATTACGGAGGTTGTGCGCGATTATCTGAAGAAATCTGGATTTGAGCTGGAGGAAAAATTTATCCGGCCTCATTTTGTTTCCGCAAAATCCCCTGATGGGCTTGAGGTGGGTTTCTTGGTGGAGGGGAGCGGGGGGATTTCCATCGGCGCGAGCGTGGATGCGAAATCGCCAGGCCATGGAGGCGATATCGAAGGTGAGGAAGGTGACAAATTCCCTACCGCTCCTGATGGCGGACCGGACCATGCACCGGACCTCTACGACCCCTACTGGTCGAAATAATGGGACCGATGAACCCGACACCTGACGCCGCCACCCCGCGCCCCCGCCGCCACGTCCTCATCCTCGGCGGCACCTCCGAGGCGCGGGAGCTGGCTGCCGGGCTGGTCGGGGCGGACGCGGGTGGCGGGGTGCGGGTCACGTCGTCGTTGGCCGGGCGGGTGGCGGCGCCGCGGTTGCCTGTGGGGGAGGTGCGAGTCGGGGGGTTCGGCGGGTCCGAGGGGCTGGTGTGCTGGATGCGGGAGCATGCGGTGGATGTGCTGGTCGATGCCACGCATCCGTTCGCCGAGGCGATGAGCGCGAACGCGGCGCGGGCCGCCGCTGCCGCCGGGGTGCCGCTGCTGGCCCTGCGGCGTCCCGGGTGGGCCCCGCAGACCGGTGACGTTTGGCATCGGGTGGCGTCGCTGGACGAGGCGGCGGATGCGCTGCCCGCGCTCGGCCGCCGGGTGTTCCTCACCACCGGACGCATGGGCCTCGCCCGTTTCGCGCACCTCACCGACCTCTGGTTCCTCGTACGGTCCGTGGACGCGCCCGAGGGGCCCCGTCCGCCGCGGATGGAGACGCTGCTCGACCGCGGCCCGTTCACCCTCGATGGCGAACGGGCTCTGCTGGCGGCGCACCGTATCGACGTCCTCGTCACCAAGGACAGCGGGGCCGCCGCCACCGCCCCCAAGCTCACCGCCGCGCGGGAGGCCGGTGTGCCCGTCGTGCTGGTCACCCGCCCCCCGGCGCCCGTCGGGGTGGAGACGGTGCCGGGGCCGGCGGAGGCGGTGGCGTGGCTGCGGGAGCGGCTGGGCTGACGGGCGGCCCGTCCGCTCGCCGTCGGCCGGTCAGCGTTTGCGGGCGGGGCGGCGCCGTCGCGTACCGCGGCAGGCGCAGGTGAACGCCTCGTCGCGGACCTGACGGTACGTCGGGGTGACCTCCCGGCCGCACTGCGTACAGCGGCACGGCCAGGGCTCGTACGCGCCGGGGCAGGGCACGAGGGGGAGGAACCCGGCCGCGTGCATGGTGCGTTCGGCGACGGTCGCCGGTTGGCCGACCGGTTGCTGCCCCGCCGCCGGTGGCGCGGCGGGCGGCTGACCGGCCGGCGGCTGCGGCCCGGCGGGTGCCTCGGCGGCCTGCGGCGGACCGGTCGGCGCGTCGAGGTGCGGCGGCGCGGACGCGGCGGGGGCGGGCAACGGCACGGCGACGGTGGTGACGGCCTGCGGTGGTGCGAGGTCGGCCGACGGGGAGCCGAACGACGGGTCACCGACCGGCAGGGGCGCCCCGCCGCCCTCTGCGAGGGGCGCGAGCGGCGGCAGCGGAAGCGAGGTGCTGCCGTTCGCGGAGGGGGCGGGGAGCCGGAC
>NZ_VKJP01000245.1 GCF_007280575.1 Streptomyces benahoarensis | reverse complement strand
GCGCAGCACCGTCCACCCCGCGTACGGCTTCACCGTCCCGGGCGCGTACCTCACCCTGACGACCTGTACGCCGGAGTTCACCTCCACGTACCGGCTGATCGTCTGGGCGGTGCTGCGCGGCACCCGGCCGCGCTGAGGCGGCCTGCCGCTCCCGGCAGGGCACCGCCTAAGCTCTCGCCCCGTGCGAAACCAGACACCCGGCGGCGCGCCCCCGGGCTCCCGCAAGCGCCCGGCGCTGCTGTGGCTGCTGCTGCCCTACGTCCTCTTCCTGGCCGCGTTGCCGCTCGTCAACCGGCTCACGCCGACCGTGTTCGGGCTGCCGTTCCTCTTCTTCTGGATGCTGCTGGCGACCGTGGCGACACCGGGCGCGGTGTGGCTGGCGCGCCGTGGTGACCTGCGGCGGGGGCACCGATGAAGGCCACCGTCGCCACCTCCGTCTTCGCCGCCTTCATGGCGCTGACCCTCGCGCTCGGCCTGCTGGCGGTCCGCGCCCGGCGCGGCGGACGCCGTGAGCGCGGGCTCGCCGAGTGGTCGGTCGGCGGCCGCAGCCTGGGCACCGTCTTCATCTGGGTGCTGATGGCCGGGGAGAGCTACACCAGCTTCAGCTACCTCGGCGCCGCGGGGTGGGGCTACCGGTTCGGCGCCCCGGTCCTCTACGTCATCGCCTACATGTCCTGCGGCTATGCCCTGGGCTACGTCGTCGGGCCGATGCTCTGGGCGTACGCGCGCCGCCACGGACTGGTCGGCATCACCGACATCGTCGCGCACCGCTACGGCCGCCCCTGGCTGGGCACCGCCGTCGCCCTCTTCGCCACCGTCTGTCTGCTGCCGTACATCCAGCTCCAGATCACCGGCATGGGCGTCGTCGTCTCGACGATCTCCTACGGCGCGATCAGCCTCCACTGGGCCTACTTCCTCGGCTTCGCCCTCACCACCACCTTCGTCGTGGTCAGCGGACTGCGCGGCAGCGCCTGGGTCTCCGTCCTCAAGGACGTCCTGGTCATCGCCACCCTCGGCTTCCTCGCCGTCTACGTACCGCTGCACTACTTCGACGGCTACGGCGCCTTCCTCGACCGGATGGTCGCCGAGAAGCCGCAGTGGCTGACGTTCCCCGGGCACGAGTCGGGCGGTCTTGGCCAGGGCTGGTTCCTCTCCACCACCGTCGTCAACTCCCTGACCGTGGTGATCTTCCCGACGACCGTCGCCGGATACCTCGGCGCCCGCAGCGCCGACACGCTGCGCCGCAACGCCGTCTACCTCCCGGCGTACAACGTGCTGCTGTTCGTTCCGGTGGCGCTCGGCATGGCGGCGCTGTTCGTGGTGCCGGGGCTGACCGGCGCCCAGTCCGACCTGGCGCTCTTCAAACTGGTCACCGACTCCCTCCCGGCCTGGGCGGTCGGCGTGATCGGGGTGGCCGCGGCGCTCTCCTCGATCGTCCCGATGGCGGTGTTCATGCTGGTCATCGGCACGATGTGGGGCCGCAGCGTGTTCGGTGCGCGGTCCGGCGGCCGGACGGGTACGGGCCCGGAGGCACCGGTCGACGGCCCGGCCGGACAGCGGCAGAAGCGGTGGTCGCAGCTGGTCGTGGTCGCCGCCGGAACCCTCGCGCTGCTCCTGACCTACTTCGCCCCGCAGACCCTTGTCCGCCTCTCCCTCATCTCGTACGAGGGCATGGCCCAACTGGTGCCGATGCTGCTGCTGGGGCTGGTCTGGCGACGGCTGACCTGGCAGGCGGCGGTCGCCGGGGCGGCGGCCGGGATCACTCTCGTCTGCACGGCGGTCTTCAGCGGCCACGACCCGCTCTGGGGCGTCAACGCCGGACTGCTCGCGCTCGCGCTGAACGTCGCGGTCGCCCTCACCGTCACCCGCTTCGGACCGCGCGAACGGGACGAGCGGCCGGACGGTGAGGTGCTGGCGGTGGAGGACGAGTTCCCGCGGGTGGGGGAGCGGGAACAGGGTGACGCGGTGGGCGCGACGGACGCGGTGAGCTGACGGACGCGGTGAGCTGACGGGTGAGCGGGCGGACCAGGCGGGACCCGGAGTTCCCACTCCGCCCACCTGCCTCCTGAACCCTCCGCGCCCTGGTTACCCTTGACGCCACGACAGGCCCCGCGCCGTACGGGAGCGGGCCGCGCCGGGGCCGCCCGGCGCACCGATCACCGTGAGGAGGCGCCCGATGTCCCGCATCGCCGAGATCTGGCGGCTCCACACCTCCGCCCTGGCGCTCCTCGTCGTCGGCCTGCTGCTGGCGGAGAGCGGCCTGGCCACGGCGCTCACCGCGGCCGCGACCACCGGCGCCATCGTGCTGCTGTGCCGGGCGTTCCTGCTGGGGCTCCTCGCCGGATGCGCCCGGCCGATGCCGCCGGGCCGGGTCCGTACCGCGATCCGGGACCGTGAACGGCGCACCGCCTTCCTGCCGCAACGCGACCCGGACGCCGCGGGCCGCCCGCGCCCCCGGGCACCGGGCCGCGCCCTCCCGACGGCCGCGTAGACGCACCGCGGGCACTCCGCCCGCACCGCCCGCCGGGCCCCCGCATCCGGGGGCCCGCCTCGGCAACCTCTTCTCCACCGGCGGCTCCGGACTGCTCGGCCACACCCTCCTCGGCGCGCCGCTCGGCGGCCACTGGACGCAGGCGCTGGCCGACGGCGGCCCGTTCGGCCCGCACGGCCTGGTCTACCTGGGCCTGTTCGCGCTGGTCACCGCCGTCGCCACCTGGAACGTCCGGCGGGCGCGGGCCGCGGCGGCCCGGCGGCCGGACGCCGCCGCCCCCGCGCTGCCGGGCGCCGCGGGCCTGACCAAGGCGCTGCCGCTGCTCTCGTACGCCACGCTGATCACCGTCGCGGTGGTGCCGCTCGCCGCCGCGCTGTACGTCGTCACCACCACGGCGTGGACGGCCGCCGAGCGGGCCCTCCTCCACCGCGACCGGCCCGCCATGGCGGCCGGGGCGAGCCCGGACGACGGCGCCCGGGCGGACGCCGTGCCCGCCCGGAGCTGAGCCGGGCGGCCGGAAACCGCGCCCCGGTGCCCGTCGGGGCGCGGGTTTCCGGACCCCCGCTCCCGCACGTGGACGGGGGTCTTGCGGAGTGGTCGGGGTTCTTGGACGATCGGCCAATTGCTCGATGGCCGTCCCCATCGGCCGGACCGGGAGGACCCTTCCGGGCCGACCTTCGACCACGGGAGTGGTACCGATGAAGCTGCTGCGTGTCGGAACGACAGGGGCGGAACGCCCGGCACTGCTCGACGCGGACGGGGTGCTGCGGGACCTGTCGGGCCTGGTACCGGACATCGACGGGGCGCTGCTCGCCGACGACGCCGCGCTGGCCCGCGTCCGGACGGCAGCCGGTTCGGGCGACCTGCCCGTTCTCGACGCGGCGGGGCTGCGCACCGGCCCGCCCGTCGCCCGGATCGGCAAGGTCGTGTGCATCGGGCTGAACTACCACGACCACGCCCGCGAGACCGGCGCGGCCGTCCCCGAGGAGCCGATCATCTTCCTGAAGGCGCCGGACACGGTCGTCGGCCCCGACGACACGGTGCTGGTGCCGCGGGGCGCCGAGAAGACCGACTGGGAGGTCGAACTGGCCGTCGTCATCGGCCGCACCGCCCGCTACCTCCCGGACGACGACGCGGCGCGCGCCGCCGTCGCCGGGTACGCCGTCGCCCACGACGTCTCCGAGCGGGCCTTCCAGATCGAGCGGGGCGGCCAGTGGGACAAGGGCAAGAACTGCGAGACCTTCAACCCGCTGGGACCCTGGCTGGTCACCGCGGACGAGGTGCCCGACCTGCAGTCCCTCGGCCTGCGGCTGTGGGTCAACGGCGAGCTGAAGCAGCGCGGTACGACCGCCGAGCAGATCTTCCCGGTGGCCGAGGTGGTGCGGTACGTCAGCCAGTTCATGACGCTGTACCCGGGCGACGTCATCAACACCGGCACCCCGGCGGGGGTGGCTATGGGGCAGCCGGAACCCAAGCCGTATCTGCGGGCGGGCGATGTGGTCGAGCTGGAGATCGATGGCCTGGGCCGCCAGCGCCAGCAGCTCAAGGACGCCTGACCGGACGCCGTCTGACGGGATGACCTCCCGCGGGACGGTGCCCGGGCGCGTCGCTACGGCAGATCTTGGGGCCCGCCATATCTGACGGGCGGGGCGTCGTGCCGGGGGCAGGCGTCCGAACTCGGGTGTCCGACCCGGGCTCGGGGCCTGGGGCTCGGGGCCCGGCCTCAGGCGTCCGGTATCTCGATCCGGACCGTGCGGTCCTCGGCCGCCGACCGTTTCGCGGCCTCCAGGACCCGCAGGGCCGCCGCGGCTTCCGCCGCGGTCACCGGTGGGCGACCGCCCTCGCGCAGGGCCCGGGCCACCGCCGCGTAATACGCCGGATAGGCGCCGGGCAGCGTCGGCACCGGCGTACCGCCCCCGGTCTGCGGGGACTCCCCGGCGCCGAGGCGGCCCCAGGCGGACTCCGGCTCCGCGCCCCAGGCCGCGCCCTCGGCGCCGGGCCGGGCGCCCGCGCGCAGCGCCGCCTCCTGCGGGTCGAGGCCGTACTTCACATAACCGGCCGCGCTGCCCAGCACCCGGAAGCGCGGGCCCAACTGGGCGGCCGCGGCGCTCACCCACAGATGGGAGCGGACCCCGCTGGTGTGGGTGAGCGCGAAGAAGGTGTCGTCGTCGGCCTCCGCGCCGAGCCGCCGGACGTCGGACTCGGCGTAGACGGACGCGACGGGCCCGAAGAGCGTCAGCGCCTGGTCGACGAGGTGGCTGCCGAGGTCGTAGAGGAGGCCGCCGATCTCCGCCGGGTCGCCGGACTCGCGCCAGCCGCCCTTCGGGCGCGGCCGCCACCGCTCGAAACGCGACTCGAAGCGCCGGACCTCGCCGAACGCCCCCTCGTCGAGCAGCTTGCGCACCGTGCGGAAATCGTTGTCCCAGCGGCGGTTCTGGAAGACGGAGAGCAGCAGACCGCGGTCGGCGGCGAGCGACGCGAGGCGGTCGGCCTCGGCGGCCGTCGCGGCGAGCGGCTTGTCGACCACCACCGGCAACCCCGCCTCCAGCGCGGCGGACGCCAGCGCCACATGCGTCTTGTTGGGTGTCGCCAGGACGATCAGATCGAGATCACCGGCGCGGGCCAGAACCTCCTCGGGGCCCGCGACCGTCCGCACCCCGGGGTGCTCCGCGCGGGCCTGCGCCTGCCGCTCGGGGCTGCGGGTCGAGACGGTGTCCAGCACCAGCCCCTCGACCGCGGCGATCAGCGGCGCGTGGAACACCGAGCCCGCCAGGCCGTAACCGATCAGGCCCACGCGGAGCGGGGCGCCGTCGCGGGCCGGGGGCGCGGGGATGCCGGGGAAATCGTTCATGAATCCACTTAAGCAACAGTGTTGCCAAAGCGCAAGGGATAGGGACAATGGAGAGGTGACCAGTAACGACCACGGGCCGCCGGAGCACCCCGGAGCGACGGCCGCCGCGTCCCTCGCCGCCGGTGCCGCGGCCGGTTTCAACCTCCCCGCGCTGCGCGGACACAACGCCGCGCTGGTCCTCGGCCTGCTGCGGGCGGCGGGGGAGGAGGGCGTCAGCCGCCTGGAGCTGGCGGCGCGTACGGCGCTGACCCCGCAGGCGGTCAGCAAGATCACCGCCCGGCTGCGGGCCGAGGGCCTGGCGGTGGAGGCGGGCCGCCGCGCCTCCACCGGCGGCAAACCCGCCACGCTGCTGCGGCTCGTCCCCGGCGCCCGCCACGCGATAGGCATCCACCTCGACCGTGACGAGGCGGTCCTCGTCCTCGCCGATCTCGCGGGCGCCCCGGTGGCGGTCCGCCGCGCCCCGCTCGACCTCACCGCGGGCGCCGGGCCGGTCCTCACCGCGGTCGCCCGCGAGGTCGCCGCGGTACGGGCGGAGGCCGACGCGCCCGGTGTGCTGGGCGCCGGGGTCGCCTGCCCCGGCCCGCTCGACCACACCACCGGAGTGCTGCGCCGGGTCACCGGCGCCCCGGGGTGGGACGGCTTCCCGCTGCGCGACGCCCTCGCCGCGCGGCTGGACCTGCCGGTCGTCGTCGACAAGGACACCAACGCCGCCGCCCTCGCCCTGGCACACGGCCCCGGCCGTCCCAGCTCGTTCGCCTATCTGCATCTGGGGACGGGCCTCGGCGCCGGTCTGGTGCTGGACGGCGCCCTGTACCGGGGGCCGCGCACCGGCGCCGGGGAATTCGGCCATCAGGTGGTGTGGTGGGACGGCCCGCGCTGCGCATGCGGGCGGCGCGGCTGCGTGGAGGCGCTGTGCCTGGCGGCACTCGCCCGCGATGATCTTCCCGGCGCCGCCCGCGCGTTGGGTGTCGGCGCCGCCAACCTCGTGGAACTGCTGGACATCGACCGCATCCTGCTGGGCGGCCGCACGGTCGCCACGCACCCGGACGTCTTCCTGTGCGGCGTGACCGAGGAGCTGACGGACCGGGCCGCCGCTCGCGGGTCCGCGCGCCCCTCGGTGGCGGTGGTCCCGGCCGACGGCCCAGGGACGGTGGCGCAGGGGGCGGCGCAGCTGATCCTCGGGCCGCTGTTCGGCGCTTCGGCGGGGTCGGCTGCTGTGCCGCAACGGGGGGTGGTTTCGGAGGAGTCCGGGGTACGGGCGATGGCTGCGCTTCCGTAGCGGTAGGTGCCTCCGCAGGGGGCGGTTGCCGGGGACCCGTCCCGGGCTCGTGGCGGCGGCTGAGGAAGGCCGGGAGTGCCCGGTGGGCGGCGGCTGCCCCGCTGGCGGGCGTCCGGGCCGCCGTGGTGGGCGGGGGCTCGCTCGGCGCCTGGCCGGCCCCTCAGGCGGTGGCCGTCGGCCGTGGCAGGGTCCGGCACGTGCGGTGCGCGGTGGCCGTGTCGCCGCGTGCCCCGGCCAGCGAGCAGCAAAGGACCGCGCCATGGCGACGCGCCCGCCCGAGCCCCTGCCCACCGGGGTGGCCCGGCCTCCCGCAGCCGCCGCAGGTCCGCATGGCCCGGCCGCCCCGGTCTGTGAAGTTCCTCGACTACCTGCTCTCCGAGCCCGTCCAGCGCCAGGTCTCCGCGGTCGGCGGCGGCTTCGCCGCCCGCCAGGACATCAAGGCCACCGACGCCCACGCCACCGAACTGGCCGTCCTCATGAAGGGCGTCGACGTCTTCGAGCCCGACTGGAAGGACATCGACAAGAACCTCGGCGGCTACCTCGACGCCTGGCGCAAGGCCACCGGCAGCTGACCCGATCCACCGGGGACGGGGCGCCCGCCGCCCCGTCCCGGGCCCGTTTCCCGGCGCACGTAGGCTGGGCTGGGCGAGCAGGCCCCGCCGGGTTACCGTCGGCGCCCCAGGCCAACACGTACGGCAGGAGTCCGGCAGTGGCAGAGCGCAAGCCGATCGAGTCATGGCTCACCGACATGGACGGCGTCCTGATGCACGAGGGCATCCCCGTCCCCGGCGCGGACGCCTTCATCAAGCGGCTGCGCGAATCGGGCCGCCCCTTCCTCGTCCTGACCAACAACTCCATCTACACCCCGCGCGATCTGCACGCCCGGCTGAGCCGCATCGGCCTCGACGTGCCGTGGGAGTCGATCTGGACGTCCGCGCTGGCCACCGCGCAGTTCCTGGACGACCAGCGGCCCGGCGGCACCGCCTACGTCATCGGTGAGGCGGGCCTGACCACCGCGCTGCACGACATCGGCTACGTCCTGACCGACCACGCACCCGATTACGTAGTTCTGGGCGAAACCCGGACTTACTCCTTCGAAGCCCTCACCAAGGCGATCCGGCTGATCAACAACGGCGCCCGCTTCATCGCCACCAACCCGGACGAGACCGGGCCGTCCGCCGAGGGCGCGCTGCCCGCCACCGGTTCGGTGGCCGCACTCATCACCAAGGCGACCGGCGTCGAACCGTACTTCGTCGGCAAGCCCAACCCGCTGATGATGCGGCACGGCCTCAACGCCATCGGCGCCCACTCCGAGAGCTCCGCGATGATCGGCGACCGGATGGACACCGACATGCTCGCCGGTCTGGAGGCGGGCATGGAAACCTTCCTCGTCCTCACCGGCCTCACCCGCCCCGAAGAGGTCGAACGCCACCCCTTCCGCCCCTCCCGCGTCGTCGACTCCATCGCGGACCTCGTCGACCTGATCTAGGACCTGGCGGACCGGGGCCCGGCGGGACGACGGCCGGGCCCCGCCACCCGTCACCCCCGCTCACCTGAACGGGGCACCGGCGCCGCGCCCCGGATGCGGGCGCCCGCGCCTGGGCGGACCGTCGGAGTATGCGGAGGTTCACCATGCGCTCGCTACTGCTCACACTCTGTGCCCTGCTCGCGGTCTGCGCGGCGGGAGGTACCGCGACGGCGGCGCCCGCGCGCGCGACGGCCCGTCCCGTCGCGAGCGGCACCGCCGCCGAGATGAGCGGCGCCCAGGCGGTCGGTCTGGTCCTGGCCGGCGGCGCGATACTGATCATCGCCGGGCAGTTGCTCCGGCTCCGGCTCCGCATCCGCCGCGAGCGTCAAGGCGGCGGCACCGATGACCACTGAGCCTGTCTCTTCTACACATCTGACGCTGCCGACGACTTAATAGGTGTAGATCTCGGAGGGCG
>NZ_VKJP01000244.1 GCF_007280575.1 Streptomyces benahoarensis | reverse complement strand
TTCAGCCACATCCCACCCACGGCTCCCCCGCGACGGCGGGGGTTTCGCACCCCACCCAGCGCAGCCCCGCCCGTCACATCGCAGCAGCTCAACCGCCTTGCAGCTATGGGCTGTGAGCCTGCGCGGGCCCGGCGTGAGGGTGGGGTGGCGCCGCTTGGTGGGCAGCGTCAAGAAGTGCGCCAGGTGAGTTAACTCCCAGGCCATTCGGGTTACCACTCGGTTGCACCGCGTTAGAGTGCCGTCGCATGCGTCTTCCGGATGATGACGTTCCGGAAAATAACGACCGAGGCGAGCATGCGGCCCGGACGTCGAGAACGGGCCCTGGGAGACGCGCGCGGCGCGGGAACGGTCCCGTGACCGGGGCTCCCCGTGCCCCACGGGCGATCGGACTGGGGGTTGACGTTGGCAGCCGAGAGTGGCGAATCCATTTCTCACCCCACACTGATCGGGTCCGTCCAGCGCGCCCTACGGCTCCTCGAAGCGGTCGGCGCGCATCCGGAGGGTGCCCCGGCCAAGCAGCTCGCCCGCGAGGCCGGGTTACCGCTGCCGACCACGTATCACCTGCTCCGCACCCTGACCCACGAGGGCTATCTCCGTCGCCGCAACGGCGTCTTCGTCTTCGGCCCGGCCGCGGACTCCCTCGGCCGGGCCGGTGAGCAGCGGCACCGGCGCCAGGAGCTCTCCGAGGCGCTGGCCGTGCTCGGCAAACGTCTGAACGCAGCGGTCTACTTCGCCATCTACCGCGAGGGCGAGGTGGAGGTGGTCGCGGCCGGCGGCACACCGGAACGGCCGCCGGTGCAGGAGTGGGCCGACTTCCGCTCCACCGCCCATGCCCATGCGATCGGTCAGTGCCTCCTGGCGCAGCTCGACACGGCCACGCGCAAGGAACACCTGTCCCGTTATCCGGTGCAGTCCGTAACCCCCTTTTCCGTGCGATCCAAGGACGATCTGCTGCACCGATTGGATACGGTGCGTCGCGGGCACGTGGCGTACGAACAACAGGAATATGCCCTTGGCACGGTTTGTTCTGCGATTCCCGTCCAAGTCGGCTCCGTCGCCGCGGCGCTGGCGATTTCTCTCCCCGCCGAGGAACTGCATCGATTGCGTTCTGTCACGGTGCGACTACGGAAAATGGCGGAGGCGACGCTAACGACACTCGCCTTCTCTATCAGTATCTGAAAACTCACTCCTTGTGATCTGCTGGCACGTGACAGACGATGGCGTCAATAGGGCCTCGGGGGACGAATCCCGGCCATCCCGATCTAGTGCGGGGCAGTGGTTGATGACCGACACAGTTCAGGCAGAAGTGATCATGAGCTTCCTCGTTTCCGAGGAACTCGCCTTCCGGATCCCGGTGCAGCTGGACTTCGACAGCGCCGATCCGTACGCCGTCCGCCTCACCTTCGACCTACCCGGTGATATGCCGGTGACCTGGGCCTTCAGTCGTGAGCTGATGCTCGACGGGCTGAGTAGACCCTCCGGTGAGGGCGATGTGCGCATCGAACCGGCCGGCGGCGGGCATCTCAGCGATGTCTTCATCAGTCTCCAAGTGGGCTCCGAACGCGCGCTTTTCCGCGTCAGCGCCCCGCCTCTGGTGGCCTTCCTCGACCGTACGGACCGCCTGGTGCCGCTCGGTGCGGAAGAGGTGTGCGACACCTTGGAGGCCGTACTGGACCGCATCCTCACCGAGGCGTCGAAGGCGAGTTGACCTCGCCCTCGTCCGCGGGCAGCCCCGCCGTCCGCGGCGGCCCGGACCCCCCTGTCCCCCGGCGGTCCGGGCCGAGCGCCACCCTCGGGCCCGGTCGGCCCGGCGACCGCTCTCGCCGGTACCCGATCCCGCCCCCGGCGGCCCTCACGCCTTGCGGCGCCGCCCGCGCGTCCCGCGTCCGCCGCGCCGCGCGGCCGCCCGGCCCCCGGCCGGTGGAGCACCGGCGTCCCGGCCGGCCGCCCCCTTCCCGGCAGTGCCCGGCCGTACGCGGTCGGCCGAGACGACCAGCGCGGCCAGCAGCGTCGTCAGCGGCACCGACGCGACCAGCCCGATGCTGCCGACCAGCGTCCGCACGAGCTCCTCGGCCACCACCTCGCTCCCCGCGACCGCGCCCACCCCGCTCTGCGCGATCGAGAAGAGCAGCATGAGCGGCAGCGCCGCGCCCGCGTAGGCCAGGACGAGGGTGTTCACCACCGAGGCGATGTGGTCCCGGCCGATCCGCATCGCCGCGCGGTACAGCGTGCGCCAGGACGCCGACGGATCGGCCTCCTTCAGCTCCCACACGGCCGCGGTCTGGGTGACCGTCACATCGTCGAGCACCCCCAGCGAACCGATGATGATGCCCGCCAGCAGCAGGCCCCGGATCTCGATGTCCGGGAAGAGCCCGTGCACCAGCCCCGTGAAGTCGTCGGTGTTGCCGGTCAGCAGCGCCCAGCCGATGAACACCGAGCCGAGCAGCCCGATGAGCAGCAGCGAGGCGAGGGTGCCGAGGACCGCGACCGAGGTCCTGGCCGTCAGACCGTGGCACATGTACAGCGCGATCAGCATGATCGCGCTGCCGCCGACCACCGCGACGACCAGTGGATTCGAGCCCTGCAGGATCGCCGGGAGGATGAACAGCGTCAGCACCCCGAAGCTCGCCACCAGAGCGACCAGGGCCAGCACCCCGCGCAGCCTTCCCACCACGACGACGGCGCACGCGAAGAGCGCGGCCAGCACCCACATCGGTACGGTCCGGTCGACATCGCTGATCGAGTACTGCAACTCCTTCGGCGCCTTGGGGGAGTACGCGACCCGGACCTCCTGCCCGGTGGTGTAGTGGCGCAGCGCGTCCGGGGTGACCACCGTCTCGAAGGTCCGCCCGGCGTTCTCGCCCGTCGTCACCTCCACCGTCGCCACCTCGCAGGGCCCCTTGGCCTTCGCCGGGCGCCCGTTCGGCTGCTCGCCCGGGACCGGCTGCTCCTGGGCGTGGACCTTGGCGCAGTCGACCTCGGCGACCTTGGTCACGCGGGCCGACTCCTGGGGCTGGTCGAAGCCGACGCCGGACGGTTTGTGGCCGGGTGCGCCGCCCGGCCACAGCACCACCAGGCCGACCGCGACGGCGACGGCGAACGGGATCAGCACCGCGGCGATGATCTTCCGCAGATGCCGGGAGACGGGCGCCGCCGGGCCGTGCCCGTGCCCGTGCGTATGGCCGTGCCCGTGCCCGTGCCCGTGCCCACGGCCGTGGGCCTGGGGCGGGACGGAAGAGGGCGAGGACGTGTCGATGCCGGTCACCGCCCGATCATCGCAAGAAGCCCGGGCCCCCTGGCCACCTCGCCGTACCGGCCGCTACCGTGGTGCCACCTTTGCAATCGCGGGAGCTCGGAGCACCGGGCTGAGAGGGCGCTGACCTTCGTCCCGACGACGTTTCACGTGAAACGTCGCGGACGGAAGCCGCTGCGTCGACCGCCGAACCTGTTACCGGGTAATGCCGGCGTAGGGAGTTGGGTCTTCATGGCTCTGCAGGATGCACGCACGCCCGAAAACGGCGAGTCCGAGCGGGACGGCTCCGTCAAGGAGTTCGGCCAGCACAAGGACTACGTCGCCGGATCACGCCCCGACCTGCGGGTACCGGTCCGGCGAGTGCACCTCACCAACGGCAAGGACGTGACGCTGTACGACACGTCAGGTCCGTACACCGATCCCCAGATCGACACCGATGTCCGCCGCGGTCTGGCACCGTTGCGGGAGAACTGGATCACCGCGCGGGGCGACACCGAGGAGTACGCGGGCCGCCCGCCGCGACCCGAGGACGACGGTCTCAAACACACCTCACCCCGCGGTGGCCTGCGCAATCTCGACGCGGTCTTCCCCGGGCGGCCCCGCCGGCCCCGGCGCGGGCGGGGCGGTTCGGCGGTCAGCCAACTCGCCTATGCGCGGCGCGGCGAGATCACCACGGAGATGGAGTACGTCGCGGTCCGCGAGGGCGTGACGCCCGAGTTCGTCCGTGACGAGATCGCGGTGGGCCGCGCGGTGCTCCCGGCGAACGTCAACCACCCGGAGATCGAGCCGATGATCATCGGCAAGAACTTCCTGGTGAAGGTCAACGCCAACATCGGCAATTCCGCGGTCACCTCGTCCATCGAGGAGGAGGTGGAGAAGATGACCTGGGCGACACGCTGGGGTGCCGACACGGTCATGGACCTCTCCACCGGCCGCAACATCCACACCACCCGCGAATGGGTGCTGCGCAACTCCCCCGTGCCGATCGGCACCGTCCCCCTCTACCAGGCGCTGGAGAAGGTTGACGGCAAGGCCGAGGAGCTGAATTGGGAGATCTACAAGGACACCGTCATCGAGCAGGCGGAACAGGGCGTCGACTACATGACGGTCCACGCCGGTGTGCTGCTGCGGTACGTGCCGCTGACCGCCCGCCGCAAGACCGGCATCGTCTCCCGTGGCGGCTCGATCATGGCCGCCTGGTGTCTGGCGCACCATCAGGAGTCGTTCCTCTACACGCATTTCGAGGAGCTGTGCGACATTCTGGCGTCGTACGACGTGACGTTCTCGCTCGGTGACGGGCTGCGTCCGGGGTCGATCGCGGACGCCAACGACGAGGCGCAGTTCGCGGAGCTGCGGACGCTCGGCGAGCTGAACAAGGTCGCCAAGGCGCACGGAGTGCAGACGATGATCGAGGGCCCGGGCCATGTCCCGATGCACAAGATCAAGGAGAACGTCGACCTTCAGCAGGAGATCTGCGAGGAGGCGCCGTTCTACACGCTCGGCCCGCTGACCACGGACATCGCGCCCGCCTACGACCACATCACGTCGGGTATCGGCGCCGCGATGATCGCCTGGTGGGGTACGGCGATGCTCTGCTACGTCACGCCCAAGGAGCATCTGGGCCTGCCGGACCGCGACGATGTGAAGACCGGCGTCATCACGTACAAGATCGCGGCCCATGCGGCGGACCTCGCCAAGGGACACCCCGGCGCCCAGGAGTGGGACGACGCGCTGTCGGACGCCCGCTTCGAGTTCCGCTGGGAGGACCAGTTCCATCTGGCCCTCGACCCCGACACCGCGCGGGAGTTCCACGATGCGACGCTGCCTGCGGAACCGGCGAAGACGGCGCACTTCTGCTCCATGTGCGGGCCGAAGTTCTGCTCGATGAAGATCAGCAGGAGCATCACGGAGCAGTTCGGCGGCGGGGACGGCGCCAGCCCCGAGGAGGTCGAGGCGGGCATGCTGGAGAAGTCCAAGGAGTTCGCCGCCGCGGGCAACCGCGTCTACCTCCCGCTGGCCGACTGACCCTCCGCCGCACCGGGGCTCCTCCTCCATGGGCGGGCCCCGGTGCGCTCCGGTCGACCGACGAACGTCCCAGGTCGGCCGCGTGCGGCAGCGTCCCGGCTCTACGGGCGCCCCAGCGGCGACGGGTTGAGCCGGGCGAAGCCCTCCTGGCGCTCGTACGGGAAGTAGGGGTACGGGGCGGCCTTGGCGCTCGCGGCGTCGAGCCGCGCCACCTGGTCGGGGGTCAGGCTCCAGCCGACCGCGCCGAGGTTCTGCCGGAGCTGTGCCTCATCGCGGGCGCCGATGATCACCGAGGAGACGGTCGGGCGCCGCAGTAGCCAGTTGAGGGCGATCTGCGGCACGGTCTTCCCGGTTTCCTGGGCGATCTTGTCGAGGGCGTCGACGACCCGGTACAGGAGTTCCTCCTCCACGGGAGGGCCGTAGTCCGCCGTCCGGTGCAGGCGGCTGCCGTCCGGGAGCGGCTCGCCCCGGCGGATCTTCCCGGTCAGCCGTCCCCACCCGAGGGGGCTCCAGACGAGGGCGCCGACGCCTTGGTCCTGGGCGAGGGGCATCAGCTCCCACTCGTAGTCGCGGCCGACGAGCGAGTAGTAGACCTGGTGGGCCGTGTGGCGCGGGTAGCCGTACCGGTCCGCGACGGCGAGCGATTTCATCAGCTGCCAGCCGGAGAAGTTGGAGATCCCGGTGTAGCGGATCTTTCCGCTCCGTACGAGGCCGTCGAGGGTGGAGAGGACTTCCTCGACCGGTGTTCCGGCATCGAAGGCGTGCAGCTGGAAGAGGTCGATGTGGTCGGTGCCGAGGCGGCGCAGTGCGTCGTCGACGGCCTTGAGCAGGCGGGAACGGGAGGTTCCCCAGTCGGCCGGGCCGTCGCCCAGAGGCAGACCGGCTTTGGTGGAGAGGAGGACCCGGTCGCGGCGGCCCTTGATGGCGGCGCCGAGGACTTCCTCCGAGGCGCCGCCGGAGTAGACATCGGCGGTGTCGAACAGGGTGACTCCCGCGTCGAGGCAGATGTCCACGAGGCGGCGCGCTTCCACCGCGTCGGTGGTGCCCCAGGCGCCGAAGAGTTCGCCGCGTCCGCCGAAGGTACCCGCGCCGAAGCTCAGTTGCGGAACCCTCAGCCCCGACGCGCCCAGCTGCCTGTATTCCATGCCGTTTCCCCTTCTTTGTGCCGCCCCGTCCGCGGAGACGGGTGGGACGGGACGGTGCCCGACGACACGGGACAGCCCAACTAAAGGGATTGCTATCCCGTTAATATGAGGCTCAACGTAGCAGAGTCCATCCATCTAATGGAACGGGAGTCCCGTTATGGCGACCGAAAGTACGGATCCCGGGAGCGTGCGCCCGGGCGGACGCACCGCACGCGTGCGGGCCGCGGTCCTGCGGGCCGCCGGGGACGCCCTCGCGGAAGGCGGCCTCGCCCACCTGGACCTGGCCGAGGTGGCCCGCCGCGCCGAGGTGGGGAGGACGACGGTGTACCGCCGGTGGGGTTCGCCGACGCAGCTCGTCGCCGACCTGCTCGCGGACATGGCCGAGCAGTCACTGCCGCGTACGGAGACGGGCACGCTCCTCGGCGACCTCCGCGCGAACGCCCGACTGGTGCGGCGCACGCTCGCCGACCCGCGCCAAGGGGCCCTCTTCAAAGCGGTGATCGCCGCTGCCACCTGCGACGATCAGACGGCGGCCGCCCTCCACCGCTTCTACGAGATCCGCGTCGACGCGTGGCAACCGTGCGTCCAACAGGCCGTCGAACGGGGCGAACTCCCCGAGGGCACCGATACCCGCGAGGTCGTACGCGCCGTCTCGGCCCCGCTCTACTACCGCCTGCTGACCAGCGACGCGCCGCTCGACGAGGCGGCCGCGGACCGCGCCGCGGAAGCCACGGTCGCGGCCGCACGGGCGGGGGTCTTCACCAGGTCGGCGGAGTGACTGGGCTGTCGGCCGTACCGGGCGCGGCGACCGTACCGGCGGACGCGTTCCGGTTGCCGTCCGCCGCGTCCCCGTGCCGCGGCTCGCCGCCCGGGATTGCTACGTTGGCCGTCCCGGCCCGCCTCGGCGAGGGGCTGGGCAGCGGAGACACACAGGGGTGGGACATGAAGTGGGTGGGCGTGGTCTGGTTTCTCCGGCATGCCGGGGAGTTCGGATTCAGCCAGGGCGCCCTGCCCGGCACGATCGGCACGCTCGCCGTGCTGCTCCTCGCCGTGCTGCTGGGCTTCGGGCTCCACCGCGTCGACCGCATACGCCGCATCCGTTACGCGCCGCTCGCTCTCGCCGCCACCTTCTTCAGCGCCGGGGTCATCTGGCTCGCCGTCACCTGACGCACCCCGGACGGCGACCCTTGGGGGACGCGCCGCGTGTCAACGTTCAGGAAGCCAGCGGTAGTTGGGTGACGAGCAGCTTTCCGGCCATGGTCACGCCGCCGTCCATCGCGATGGCCAGACCATCGGCGTAGACGTGCGGGCCCTCGACGGCGACCTGCTCGCCGTCGCTGTCCTCCGTGCCGACCTCGCCCAGCAGATACGGGATCGGGCTGTGGCCGTGCACGACGCGCGTGCCACCGTAGGTGTCGAGGAGACGGCGCGCGGCCTCGGCGCCGGATGCGTCGCGGAACGCGAAGCGCTTGGTGAACTTCCGGAAGAGATCCCAGACTTCGTCGGCTTCGCTGCGGGTCAGGACGTCGTGGACGGTGTCGTTGACGGCCTCGATCGAATCGCCGTATTCGAGGTACGCGGTGGTGTCGGAGTGCACGAGCAGATGCCCGTCCTCCTCCATCACGGCGTCCAGCCGGGCCATCCACTGGAGGTGGTGGTCCTCCAGACGGTCCATATCGGTCTTCTGGCCGCCGTTGAGCAGCCAGGCGGCCTGGAACGACGCGGTGCCCGCGCCCGACTGGACGGGGGTGTCACCGAACCGCTTGGCGCCCAGCAACAGCAGCTCGTGGTTGCCCATCAGCGCCTTGCAGTACCCACCGGCCGCCGCCGCCTCGGCGGACAGCTGCATGACGAGGTCGATGACGCCGATGCCGTCCGGACCACGGTCGGTGAAGTCGCCGAGGAACCACAGCCGGGCGTTGCCCGCCGCCCAGCTGCCATCCGCGTCGATCAGGCCCTCGGCGGTCAGCGCCTCGCGCAGCTCGTCGTAGTAGCCGTGCACATCGCCGACGACGTAGAGGGGGCCGGGACCGGCGGCCGCCTCGCCCTCGGTCTCCGGGGCGGGCAGCAGATGCGCGGCGGGCTGGTCGATGAGGGTGTCCGTGCGGCCCGCGCCGATGACCGGGAGATCGCGGGCGGTTGGCGTGTACCCGTCGGGCAGTTCGTCGGGTTGCGGCGGGGCGGCGGGCGCCGCAACCCGACGAACTGCCCGACGGG
>NZ_VKJP01000243.1 GCF_007280575.1 Streptomyces benahoarensis | reverse complement strand
CCCTCGGTCCGTTCCGTTGGCGCCCCGATCCCCCCGGGGCCCGCGGGCCGGACCTTCCCCCCCAGATGCCGTACGGCGGTGCGTGCACCCGGTTTCCCCCTCCGGGAGTGCGCTGTGCCGCCGTACCTGTGGCATCCGCGGGCCGGGTTCCCCTACGGCATCCCGTAAGGGAACCGGCCCTCGGCGGGTGCGCCGTGGGTATCGCGTCCGGTGGACGGTATGACGCGACACCTACGGCGCCTCACCGTGGCTCAGTGCTTCGGCTCGGCGATCGGACGGTTGTTGTCCTTCGTCTCGATGCCGCCGTCGGCCGCAGCGGGCGCGGCGTGGTCGACCAGCGCACCGGAGCCGACGACCGGGCGGTTGTTGTCCCGGGTCTGGACCGCTCCGGCGGTGTCAGCTGGCTGGATCGGGCGGTTGTTATCCATCGGGCGGATGGGACGATTGTTGTCCATCGGACGGATGGGGCGGTTGTTATCCATCGGGCGCATGGCGTCGTTTCCGTCGCCGTGCTGTGAATGCTGCGTGGTCATGGTGGCTCAACTCCTGTGCATGGGCGTTGGTGAACCCACTCGTCCGGCAACTCCCCCGTGGGTTGCCGGACGAGCGGACCAAGGCCGGACACCGTGGTGGTGTGGCCATGGGTACCGAGCCGCTTGCCCCCCGAGGCGACGGTTCGGTACCCATAAGAGTGCCGGGCGGCGATGAACGATCGATAAACGTCCGTGACGCCGCTGATGACCTGCGGTTATGCGACCGCCGCGGGGGACATCAACGGCTGCCCGGCGGTGTTCCCCGCAAGCGTGGTGCTCATCGAACTGTCGGCGGACAGGCCCAGCTGCTCGTGGATGGACACCACTTCCTGCCAGCAGACCTTCGCGCGGCCGGTGTGCCCGATCTGGTTGAGCGCGTTGCCCAGCGTCTGGAGCGCGTCGGCCCGCCAGTGGGCCCCGCCGATGCCGCGCAGCGCGTTCAGCGCCTGCTCCGCGTGGTCGGCGGCGCTGGTGGGGCGGTGAGCGGCCAGATCGACCTCGGCGAGCCGCAGATATGTCATCGCCTCCCAGAACCGCTGGCGGCTGTCCCGGAAGATGGCCAGCGCGGCGACGAGCTGCTCGGTCGCCTCGTCCAGCCGCTCGGCCAGGGTGAGCGCCATGCCCAGGGCGTACATGCCGTTGGCGAGGCGGCGGGTGGCCCCGGCCTCGCGGTAGCAACTGATGCCCTGCTGCGCGAGGCGGATGGCGCTGTTGGTGCGCCCCGTGTCCAGATGGACGCGGGAGAGGTTGCACAGTGCGCTGGCCTCGGACTGCTTGCTGTTGTTCTCCCGGAAGGCGAGGAGCGCCTGGTTGAGGTACGCCTCGGCCTCCTCGTGCTGGTGGCGGATGCCGGCGATGATGCCGCGGTCGTTGGGCCCGTTGGACGAGGTGAAGGGATCGCCCGCCGCCAGTCCGAACAGCGTGGCCAGCTTGGCGTGTTCGTCGGCCTCGCTGAGACGCCCGAACTGTGTGCAGATCGGCAGCAGCGACCAGTGGATCCGCCCGGCGGCGTGCTGGTCGTCGGCCTCCAGCGCGGCGGCCAGCAGGACGTGGTTGGCCTGTTCGTACTGCCGGTTGTTGGCGCCGGACTCGGCCATGTCGCGGGTGAGCAGCAGCAGATCGACGGCGCGCCGCAGCCCGGTGGGGCCGGTGTTCTGCAGGGCGCAGGCGATGAGGCAGCGGGTCTCACTGAACAGCCAGGCCAGTGCCTCGGCGCGGTCGGCGAAGTCGAGGCCCGGGTAGTGCGGCGTCTCCATCTGCGTGACGAGGGCGTCGCCGGGCCGCTCCAGGGTGTACATCCGGGCGGCGGTCGCCAGGTAGAAGTCGAGCAGCCGGGACAGCGCCGCGTCCCGCTCCTCCGGCGGCTGTTCGTCGCGCTCGGCGCAGGAACGCGCGTAGAGCCGGACCAGATCGTGGAAGCGGTACCGCCCGGGTGCCGCGGACTCCAGCAGGGAGGTGTCGACGAGGGATTCGAGCAGGTCCTCGGTGGGGTCGGTGTCCATGCCGAGCAGGGCGGCGGCCGCGGCGAGCGACAGGTCGGGGCCGTCGGCGAGGCCCAGCAGCCGGAACGCGCGGGCCTGCTGCGGCTCCAACTGGCCGTAGCCCAGCTCGAAGGTGGCCTTGACCGCGAGATCCCCGGCGCGCAGCTCGTCCAGGCGGCGGCGCTCGTCGGCGAGCTTGCGGGCGAGGAAGGAGACCGTCCAGGTGCGGCGGGCCGCCAGCCGGGAGGCGGCGATACGGATGGCGAGCGGCAGGAAACCGCAGGCGCCGACGACGTCCATGGACGCCTCGCGTTCGGCGTTGACCCGCTCCTCGCCGACGATCCGGGTGAAGAGGGTGAACGCCTCCTCCGGGCTCATCACGTCCAGGTCGATGAGCTGCGCCCCGGCCAGGTCGATCATGCGGGTGCGGCTGGTGATCAGCGCGGCGCAGCCCTCGGTGCCGGGCAGCAGCGGGCGGATCTGCGCGGCGTCGCGGGCGTTGTCGAGCAGCGCGAGGATGCGGCGCCCGGCGAGCGTGGAGCGGTAGAGCGCGGCGCGTTCGTCGAGACCGTCCGGGATGGACGTCTCCGGGGTGCCCAGGGCGCGCAGGAAGGCGCCGAGGACGGCTTCCGGCTCGACGGGGGTGCTCCCGGCGCTCTGGAGGTCGACGTAGAGCTGTCCGTCGGGGAAGCGGTGGTGGGCGGCGTGCGCGACGTGCACGGCGAGGGTGGTCTTGCCGACGCCGCCGATCCCGGCCACCGCGGAGACCGCCATGATGTGGCCCTCGGCGGTGGCGAGTTGGTCGCTCAGCTCCGCGACGAAGTCGGCCCGGCCGGTGAAGTCCGGGACGGTGGCCGGGAGTTGCTGCGGGCGCAGCAGGACCGGCTCGCCCGTGCCGTGCTCGGAGCCGGGCGCCGCGGGCGCGTCCAGGTCCGGGTCGGCGCGCAGGATGCGCTGCTGGAGTTCGGAGAGGGAGGCGCGCGGGTCGACGCCCAGTTCCTCGGAGAGGAGGCGGCGGGTGTCGGCGTAGACGGCGAGGGCCTCGGCCTGCCGACCGCTGCGGTACAGCGCGAGCATCAGCAGCTCCCGCAGGCGTTCGCGGAGCGGGTGCGCGGCGGTCAGGGAGGTCAGTTCGGAGACCACTTCGGTGTGGTGGCCCAGCTCCAGCTCCAGTTCGAGCCGGGACTCCAGCAGTGAGCGGCGCCATTCGTCGAGGCGGGTGCGCTGGTTCTCGGCGTACGGTCCGGCCAGTCCGGCGAGCGGTTCGCCGTCCCACAGGGCCAGCGCGGCGTCGAGGAGTTCCCGGGCGCGGCAGCGGTCGCCCGCGGCCTTGGACTTCTCCGCTTCGGCGGCGTACTGCTCGGCGCGGTCGTGGTCGAGGTCGAGAGGCTGCCCGTCGGCCGTGCGGATCGCGTAGCCGCCCGACTCGCTGACGAGCAGGTCGGCGTCGTCCCCCAGGGTCTTGCGGATGCGGGAGGCGTAGGTGCGCAGGGCGGCGAGTGCGGCGTGCGGCGGTTCCCCGCCCCAGAGGGCGTCGACGAGTTCGGCTGCGGTGGCGGTGTGTCCGCCGCGCAGCAGCAGCGCGGCGAGCAGCGCCCGTTGTTGCGGCGATCCCACTCCCAGCTTGTGCTCACCGCGCCACGCCCGCACGGGACCGAGCACGGTGAAGCGCAGTCGCTCCCGCCTCTGTCCCGGACCGTCGTCCATGGTGACCCCCTGCCCCTGCCGTCTCTGTGCTGTGATGGTGTCGTTCCGCTGTGTGCGCAACGGTCAGTCTGCCTTGTCCCGGCGGTTCGCGTCAGTAGGGGGCCGGACCGTCCACAAACCCTCCTCGGCCACCGGCGTCCGCGCCGGACGGGGCGCCGCCGGAGCGGAGCGCCGCACTCCGCCGGACGTCCCTCGGGCGCGGGGCCGCCCGTCGATCCGCCGTGAGCTGCCCCTCCACCCTCTCTCCGCTTCCGCCCCGCCCCGCCCGATCCGTGCATGTCCATGCCACTTCTTCACCGGTTGTTCGCATGCCGTACGTCACGCCCGGGGTGCGGGACCGTCACCCTTACGGGATCCGTTCGCGCGACTGCACAACGTAACCCGGCGAGCGCCGTGCGCGCACCCGTTGTCGGCCGGGGTTCGCCCCTCCACACTTACTGACGATCCGTCAGATCGGCGTTACCGTACCCCTCATGGAGACCCACGAGACCCTTCCCCAGATCATCTCGGTGGACGACCACGCGGTGGAGCCGCCCGAGGTGTGGCAGGACCGACTCCCCGCGAAGTACCGCGACACCGGACCGCGGATCGTGCGCGCACCCCTGAAGGAAATGACCTTCGTCGGCGGGAAGTTCGCCCCCAAGATGGGCGCCCCCGGCGACGACGGCCCGCTGGCCGACTGGTGGGTCTACGAGGACCTGCACCGCCCGCTGACCCGCCTCGACACCGCCGTCGGCTACTCCCGCGACGAGATACGCCTCGAAGGCATCACCTACGAGCAGATGCGCCCCGGGTCGTTCAGCGTCCCCGAGCGGCTGGCCGACATGGACGTCAACCACGTCCAGTCCGCCCTCTGCTTCCCCACCTTCCCGCGCTTCTGCGGCCAGACGTTCACCGAGGCCAAGGACCGCGAACTGGGGCTGCTGGGGGTGCGCGCGTACAACGACTGGATGGTGGAGGAGTGGTGCGGCCCGCAGTCGCGCGGGCGGCTGATCCCGCTCACCCTCGTGCCCCTCTGGGACCCCGAACTCGCCGCCGCCGAGGTCCGCCGCAACGCCGCCCGCGGCGTCCGCGCCGTCTGCTTCAGCGAGATCCCCCCGCACCTGGGGCTGCCCAGCATCCACACCGACCACTGGGACCCGTTCCTGCGCGCCTGCGACGAGACCGGCACGGTCATCGCCATGCACATCGGCTCCTCCTCGAAGATGCCGTCCACCTCCGCCGACGCCCCGCCCGCCGTCGGCTCCACCATCACCTTCGCCAACTGCTGCTTCTCGATGGTCGACTGGCTGATGAGCGGCACGTTCGACCGCTTTCCGAACCTGCGGATCATGTATGCCGAGGGCCAGATCGGCTGGATCCCGTACATCCTCGAACGCGCCGACACTGTCTGGGAGGAGAACCGCGCCTGGGGCGGCGTCGCCGACAAGGTCCTCCGCCCGCCCTCCGAACTCTTCACCGACCACGTCCACGGCTGCTTCTTCGACGACGCCTCCGGGCTCCGCAACCTCGACGCGATCGGCGTCGGCAACGTCCTCTACGAGACGGACTACCCGCACTCGGACTCGACCTGGCCCCGCTCCCGCCAGGTGGCGGAGGAGCAGATGGGGCACCTCCCGGGTGAGGTGGTGGAGCGGCTGGTGCGGGGGAACGCGATCGAACTGCTGGGGCTGACGGGGGAGGGGCTTTGGGGTGTGTCGGCGCCTGTGAGTTGACCGGTACCTCGGCCCGGACGGGAGCGCCGGTCGTGGCCCTCGCCTTCGGTTGTCGGCCCGGTCATCCGATCCTCATCTCGTAGCGGAGCCGCTGGCGCCCCGCGGGCATCACCATGCTGTCGACCTGGAACGGCCGGTCCCTGTCGTCGAAGGTCACCCGGATCGCGTGGAGTACGGGTGTGTCCGGCCCGATGTCCAAGGCGTCGCGCTCCTCCGCGGTGGGCATCCGGGCGGTGACGTCCTCACGTACGCGGGCGCCGTACGACGACGTCCGCGCCCGGCGCGAGCCCCAGTGGCACCGCGATCTCCGGTGGGGCCGCGACCTCCCCGGCGTGGACGATGCGCTGGCGGCCGCGGCGCCCCGCGGCGGCGGTCTCGGCGGTCCACGGGTCGGGCTGACCCTTCTCCCGGGGTGCGAGGTACGGCATCGAGGTACTGACCCACTCGCGGCTCCCCATCGCGTCCTCCTGGGTGTCGATGGTCTGCGGGCTTCGTGTGCACGGTAGGGGAAGGCGGGGCGGGGAGCCCGGCTGCCGGATGCGGGCTGGGGCGCCGTAGAGGCGGGCGGCCGACGTTCCGTCGATGCCCGTCGGCCTCTTGCCCGGTGGCGCCGGAGCGCCCACCATTGCCGCACCGTAGCAATGTGACGGCTCGTCAGATTTGAGGTGCGGGATGGTGCGGGTGCTGCCCAGCGGGCGGTTGGCGTATGGGATGCAGTTGCCGGTGCAGGCGCAGAGTGGGGTGTTTGCGGAGGGGTGGGAGGCGGCGGCGGGGCCGGAGGATCTGGTGGCGGTGGCGCGGGTCGCGGACCGGTACGGATTCGCGTATGTCGCCTGCTGTGAGCACGTCGCGATTCCGCGGCGGCTGGCGGGGGCTATGGGGACGGTCTGGTACGACCCGGTGGCCACGCTCGCGCATCTGGCGGCGGTCACCGAGCGGGTGCGGCTGCTGAGTCATGTCGCGGTGGTCGGGCTGCGGCATCCGCTGCTGTCGGCGAAGCAGTTCGCGACGCTCGACCGGCTGTCGGGCGGGCGCCTGATCATCGGGGTGGGCGCCGGGCACGTCCAGGAGGAGTTCGAGGCGCTCGGGGTGGACTTCGCGCGGCGCGGGGCGCTGCTGGACGAGACGGTGGACGCGCTGAAGGCGGCGCTGGGGCCCGAGGAGTTCGTCGCGTTCGCGGGCGAGCGGTTCGCGTTCTCGGAGCTGGGGCAGGCGCCGCGCCCGGTGCAGACGCCGCGGCCACCGGTGTGGGTGGGCGGCTCCTCGCCTGCGGCGGTGCGGCGGGCCGCGGAACGGGGTGACGGGTGGCTGCCGCAGGGCGATCGGCGACCCCAGCTACGGGAAAAAATCGGGATGTTGAAGGGGCTGCGGGAGATCGCGGAGGTGGCGGAGCCCGCGGAGATCGGGGCCATCGCCGAGCCGTTGTACGTCGGTGAGCCCGGGTGGGACATCGGGCGCCGGGCGCTGAGCGGGACACCCGAGCGGATCGCCGCGTCGCTGCGGGAGTACCGGGAGATGGGCGTCGATCAGATCCAGGTGCGGTTCCGGTGCCGGGGGCGGGAGGAGCTGACGGATCAGATGGCGGCGTTCGGGGCGGAGGTCGGGCCGTTGTTGGAGGAGTGAGGCGGGGTGGGAGCCCCACTCGGCGCGGCGGCCGGGAGCGCCGTTCAGGCGCGGAACCAAGCCCGGAACCAAGCGCAGGACCAGAGACGAAATCCACGTGAGGGGCTGGGCATGGGCAAGCTGGACGGGCGGGTCGTCGTCATCACCGGTGCGGCGCGCGGGCAGGGGGAGCAGGAGGCGCGGCTGTTCGTCGCCGAGGGGGCGCGGGTGGTGATCGGGGACGTGCTGGACGAGCAGGGGGCGGCGCTCGCGGCCGAGCTGGGGGAGGACGCCGCGCGGTACGTGCACCTGGATGTGGTGCGGGAGGACGACTGGGCGGCGGCCGTGGCGGCGGCGAAGGATGCCTTCGGGAAGATCGACGGGCTGGTGGCCAACGCCGGGATCCTGCGGTTCAACGCGCTGACCGCCACCCCACTGGAAGAGTTCCTGAAAGTGATGCAGGTGAACCAGGTCGGCTGCTTCCTCGGGATCCGTACCGTCGCGCCCGAGATCGCCGCGGCGGGCGGCGGGACCATCGTCAACACCGCCTCGTACACGGGGGTGACCGGCATGGCGTACGTCGGTGCCTACGCGGCGAGCAAGCATGCCGTGCTGGGGCTCACCCGGGTCGCGGCGCTGGAGCTGGCGGCCCAGGGGATTCGGGTGAACGCGGTGTGCCCGGGGGCGGTGGACACCCCGATGACGAACCCGGCGGCCCTCGACCCGGACGCCGACCCGGAGGCGTCGGCGCGGGCGGTGGACGCGCTGTACCGCAAGCTCGTGCCGATGGGGCGGATCGGCCGTCCGGAGGAGATCGCCCGGCTGGCACTCTTCCTGACCTGCGACGACTCGTCGTACATCACCGGGCAGCCGTTCGTTGTGGACGGGGGCTGGCTGGCGGGCGTCGCCCTCGGGTGAGCGTGTTCCGGGGCCGCGCCCGAAGCCGTATCTGACGCTTCATCAGCTATTGACGCTTCGCGGTGCCGGTGGAACAGTCTGCGCAGGCTCGTCAATCTGACGGCTCGTCAGAAAAGTGAGAGCCGGCATCACCCACCCGCACGGCCCGTCACCCAGCGGCGTCCTCGCGAAGCGGCGTCGGAAGAGACGTAAGGACGGTGAACCCCCGTGGAATTCGGGATCTTCGTACAGGGCTACGTCCCCGCCGCGCGCGCCGCGGCCGACCCCGAGGCCGAGCACCATGCGCTGATCGAGGAGACGGAGTACGTCATCCAGGCGGACCGCTCCGGCTTCAAATACGCCTGGGCCTCCGAGCACCACTTCCTGGAGGAGTACTCCCACCTCTCCGCCAATGACGTGTTCCTCGGCTACCTCGCCCACGCCACCGAACGCATCCATCTGGGTTCCGGCATATTCAACCCCCTCGCGCCCGTCAACCATCCGGTGAAGGTCGCCGAGAAGGTCGCCATGCTCGACCACCTCTCCGGCGGACGCTTCGAATTCGGCTCCGGGCGCGGCGCGGGCAGCCACGAAATCCTCGGGTTCATGCCGGGCGTCACCGACATGAACCACACCAAGGAGCTGTGGGAGGAGACCATCGCGGAGTTCCCCAAGATGTGGCTCCAGGACGAGTACGAGGGCTTCCACGGAAAGCACTGGCAACTCCCGCCCCGCAAGGTCCTCCCCAAGCCGTACGGCCCCTC
>NZ_VKJP01000242.1 GCF_007280575.1 Streptomyces benahoarensis | reverse complement strand
GCCCCGTACGGGCGAATCCGCAGCCGCGGCGCAGAGCGGGGCCCCGCGGGTGATCCCCGCGAAGCCCCACCCCGTACGCAGGGACCCGCAGCCCGGGCCCCGGCCCCGCTCAGCGCCGCCGGCCGCCGCCCTCGCCGCCACCGAGCAGACCGGCCCGGCGCAGCGCGTCGGCCATCGCGTCGTTGGCGGGCGCGGGGCCCTGGCCGCCCCGCCGGTCGCCGCCGCGGCCACCGCCCGACCGGGGCGCGCCGCTCGACTGGGGCGCGCCGCCCGACCGGGGCGCGCCGCCGCGCCCGCCGGAGCGCTGTCCGCCCGGCCGCTGGCCGTCGCGCCGTTCGCCGCCGCCGCGCCGTTCACCGGCCGCCTTGCCGTCGAGCCCGGCCTCGTCGTCCAGCCGCAGCGTCAGCGAGATCCGCTTGCGCGGGATGTCGACGTCGAGGACCTTGACCCGCACGATGTCGCCGGGCTTGACCACCTCGCGCGGGTCCTTGACGAATGTCTTCGACATCGCGGACACATGCACCAGACCGTCCTGGTGGACACCGACGTCCACGAACGCCCCGAAGGCGGCGACGTTGGTCACCACGCCCTCCAGGATCATCCCCGCCGCGAGGTCGCCGATCTTCTCCACGCCGTCCTTGAACGTCGCGGTCCGGAACTCCGGACGCGGGTCGCGGCCCGGCTTCTCCAGCTCCTGGAGGATGTCGCCGACGGTCGGCAGACCGAACGCGTCGTCGACGAAATCGGCCGGGCGCAGCGACCGCAGCACCGCGGTGTTGCCGATCAGCGTGCCCACCGCGCCGCCCGCCACCCCGGCCATCCGGCGCACCACCGGGTACGCCTCCGGGTGCACGCTGGAGGCGTCCAGCGGATCGTCGCCGCCGCGGATCCGCAGGAAGCCCGCGCACTGCTCGTACGCCTTCGGGCCCAGCCGCGACACGTCCTTGAGGGCCTTGCGGGAGCGGAACGGGCCGTTGGCGTCGCGGTGCGCGACGATGTTCTCGGCCAGGCCGGAGCTGATGCCGGAGACCCGCGAGAGCAGCGGTGCGGAGGCGGTGTTGACGTCCACGCCGACGCCGTTCACACAGTCCTCGACCACCACGTCCAGTGACCGTGACAGCTTCACCTCGGACAGATCGTGCTGGTACTGCCCGACGCCGATCGACTTCGGGTCGATCTTGACGAGTTCGGCCAGCGGGTCCTGGAGACGCCGGGCGATCGAGACCGCGCCGCGCAGCGACACATCCATCCCCGGCAGCTCCTGGGAGGCGAACGCCGAGGCGGAGTACACCGACGCGCCCGCCTCGGAGACCATCACCTTCGTCAGCTTCAGCTCCGGCTGTGCGGCGATCAGATCGGCGGCCAGCTTGTCCGTCTCGCGGGAGGCCGTGCCGTTGCCGATCGCGATCAGCTCGACGTCGTGCTCCTTCGCCAGCCGCGCCAGCGTGGCCAGCGACGCGTCCCACCTCTGCTGCGGCACATGCGGGTAAATCGTCTCGGTCGCGGCCACCTTGCCGGTCGCGTCCACCACGGCCACCTTCACGCCGGTACGGAAACCGGGGTCCAGGCCCATCGTCGCGCGCGTCCCGGCGGGCGCCGCCAGCAGCAGATCGCGCAGGTTGGACGCGAAGACCCGCACCGCCTCGTCCTCCGCCGCCTGGCGCAGCCGCAGCCGCAGGTCGATGCCGAGGTGGACCAGGACGCGGGTGCGCCAGGCCCAGCGGACGGTGTCCAGCAGCCAGCCGTCGGCGGGCCGCCCGCGGTCGGCGATCCGGAACTTCGCGGCGATGGACTGCTCGTACGACGTACGGCCCTCGACGGGCTCCGCGTCCGGCTCCAGCGCGAGGTCGAGGATCTCCTCCTTCTCACCGCGAAGCATCGCCAGCACCCGGTGCGAGGGCAGGTCGGTGAACGGCTCCGCGAAGTCGAAGTAGTCGGCGAACTTCGCGCCCGCCTCCTCCTTGCCCTCGCGGACCTTCGCGCCGACCCGGCCGCGCGACCACATCCGCTCGCGCAGCTCACCGATGAGATCCGCGTCCTCGCCGAACCGCTCGGTCAGGATGGCCCGCGCGCCCTCCAGCGCCGCGGCCGGATCGGCGACGCCCTTGTCGGCGGCGACGAACGCCGCCGCGGCGGCCTGCGGCTCCACCGACGGGTCGGTCAGCAGACCGTCGGCGAGCGGTTCGAGCCCCGCCTCCCGCGCGATCTGCGCCTTCGTCCGCCGCTTCGGCTTGTACGGGAGGTAGATGTCCTCCAGCCGCGCCTTGGACTCCGCGCCCCGGATCCGCCCCTCCAGCGCCGCGTCCAGCTTGCCCTGGGACCGTACGGACTCCAGGATCGCGGTGCGCCGCTCCTCCAGCTCCCGCAGATAGCGCAGCCGCTCCTCCAGCGCGCGCAGCTGCGCGTCGTCGAGCATCTCGGTGGCTTCTTTGCGGTAGCGCGCGATGAACGGGACCGTCGAGCCGCCGTCCAGCAGCGCGACCGCGGCCGTCACCTGCCGCTCCTTGACGCCGAGCTCCCCGGCGATCCTCGCTTCGATGGACACCATGACCTCGGTGGATGCCGTCACGTTGAACCAGACCCGCCTTCCCGCGCTCGCTTGAGCCTGCATTGTGCAGGTTCACCGGTCGCGGTGTCGCACCGCCCGGCCGGGAGCGCCGGGGTGTGAGAAGGCGCACGCCCGCCCGGCGCTCCCGTACGGGAACGGCGGACGGGCGTGCGGCCCGGGAAAGCGGCCTACCGGCCGAACAGCTCCGCCGGGAACGCGCCCGCCGCCATCGCCGCCTGGGTGAACGCCCCGCCGATCTCGGTGAGCCGCGCCACGCCCTCGGCGCCGAGGCGCTCGTACGGTGCCCGGTCCAGCCGGTCGGTGGTGTCCTCCAGGTCCTCGCGCAGCCGCAGCCCGGCCTCGGTCAACTCGCCGTCGGCGGCCAGCAGTCCGCGCCCGCGCAGCCGCTCCTGCGCGGCGGCCCACTCCTCCTCGGTCCAGCCGCGGGTGCGCATGACGCCCAGGTAGCTCATGCCGCGGCCGCTGGCGTGATGGGTGACCAGCGCCTCCAGGCCGTCCAGTTCCGCGTCGAGCAGCGCCATCAGATGGGCGTCGCCGCGGTGTTCGCGCAGCAGCGTCGCGGCGTGCCAGTACGCCAGGTGCGGGGCGTCCGGGACCGACAGATCGGCGTGGGCGGCGAACAGCGGCCGGGCGTACCGGGTGCCCGCCTCGGCGGCGCGCAGCGCCAGCTCCGCGGCCTCGGCCATCTCCGGCGACGCCAGCGCCTCCTCGCCCAGCAGCCGCCGCAGCGTGGTGTCGGCCGCCCGCAGCCGCGCCTCCAGGACGGCCTCGGGCGTGACGGTGTCCCAGACGGCGGGGACATGCCGGGCGACCAGGGCGTGGCTGAAGTTGTAGAACGTCGCGGTGACCGTGCCGGGGCCGACCGCGCCCATGGCGGCGGCGCGGACGGCGAAGTACCCGGCGCTACGGTCCTCGATCCCGACCTTCGCCAACTCGGCGCCGAGGTCGGGGGAGAAGTAGTGCGTCGAGTGGAACGGGTTGACGACGTGGTGGCAGTGCCGTCCGGCGCGCGGCGCCAGAGAGATCGCAGAGGTCATGCCCGGCAGGTTACCGACCCGTTGGTATGGCGGGAAGGGCGGTGGGGGGTGGGGAACCCGGGCGTGCGTCACCGGCCGAGTGGGGCCGGACCTCCGTGGCGAACCGCCCCTCGGGCCCCGGCCGGGCGCGCCCGCCCGCGGTGCGCTGTTCCCCGACGCGCGCGCCCTCTGGCTGGCCCCGGCCGGGCGCGCCCGCTCGCGACAGCCGGGTACGGCCCGTCCGGCGCGGGCACCGCCCCCCCCGCCCCGCCGCTCAGCCCATCGGCCCGAAGCGCGGCGCCCGGCGTTCCAGGAACGCCGCGGCGCCTTCCGCCGTGTCGCCGCTGGCGTGCGCCCGCGCCGCCCAGTGCGCGGCCCGGCGTACGGCCTCCTCCGGCGGGACGTCCCACACGCCGTCGGCCAGCTCCTTCGCCGCCGTCTGCGTCATCGACGACCGGCTCGCCAGCACCGCGGTGAACTCCGCGACCCGCGCGTCCAGCCCGTCCGCCGCGCTCACCTCGTCGACCAGCCCGGTCCGCAGCGCCCGCGCACAGTCGATCAACTCACCGGAGAACAGCAGGTACTTGGCGGCCGACAGCCCCACCAGACGCACCAGCCGCCGGGTGGCCGACGCCGGGTAGACCACGCCCAGCTTGGCCGGAGTCACCCCGAACACCGCGCCCTCCTCGGCGAACCGCAGATCGCAGGCGGCCGCCAACTGCGCGCCGCCGCCCACGCAGTGCCCCCGTATCGCCGCCAGCGTCGGCCGGGGAAAGGCCGCCACCGCCTCCTCCGCCGCGACCGACAGCTGCTGCGCCTCGCCCGCGCCCTGCCGCAGCGACGCGATGTCCGCACCGGCGCAGAACGTCCCGCCCTCGCCGGTCAGCACCAGCGACCGCACCGCGCCGTCCGCGGCCAGCCGTGCCAGCAGCGGGGGCAGCTCCCGCCACATCCGTGGTGTCATCGCGTTGCGCTTGGCGGGATTGCTGAGCACGACGGTCGCTGTGCCGTCGCTGACATGCGTGTTCAGGCCCGGTTCCATGCCCGGATATTAGAGCGACCACCGGCGGCCGGGCCGCTACGATCGGCGGTCTGATGTCAGCCACTCTCGTCGCCAAAGACCTCACCGCCGGCCATGGTGAGCGCGTCCTCTTCTCCGGCCTGGATCTGGTCGTCGCCCCCGGCGATGTGATCGGACTCGTGGGCGCCAACGGCGCGGGCAAGTCGACGCTGCTGCGCCTGCTCGCCGGTCTGGACACCCCGGAGCAGGGCACCCTCGCCCTCAGCCCGCCCACCGCCACCGTCGGCCACCTCCCGCAGGAGCCCGACCGCCGCCCCGGCGAGTCGGTCCGCGCCTTCCTCGCCCGCCGCACCGGCGTCGCCCGCGCCCAGACCGACCTCGACGCCGCCACCCAGGCGCTGGTCGACGAACGCCCCGGCGCCGACGACGCGTACGCCACCGCGCTGGAGCGCTGGCTCGCCCTCGGCGCTGCCGACCTCGACGAACGCGCCGAGGAGACCTGCGCCCAGCTGGGCCTGACCACCGGCCTCGACCGGCCGATGACCGCCCTCTCCGGCGGCCAGGCCGCCCGCGCCTCCCTCGCCTCCCTGCTCCTGTCGCGCTACGACGTCTTCCTCCTCGACGAGCCGACCAACGACCTCGACCTCGACGGACTGCGCCGCCTGGAGAGCTTCGTCTCCGGGCTCCGCGCCGGGACGGTCCTGGTCAGCCACGACCGCGAGTTCCTGACCCGCACGGTCACCCGCGTCGTCGAGCTGGACCTCGCCCAGCAGCAGGTCAACACCTACGGCGGCGGCTACGCCTCCTACCTGGAGGAGCGCGAGCGGGCCCGGCGCCACGCCCGCGAGGAGTACGAGGAGTACGCCGACACCAAGGCGTCGCTGGAGACCCGCGCGCACACCCAGCGCAACTGGATGGCGAAGGGCGTCCGCAACGCCCGCCGCAAGGCCCCCGACAACGACAAGATCGCCCGCAAGGGCCGGGTGGAGGCCACGGAGAAGCAGGCGGCCAAGGCGAAGCAGACGCAGCGTCTGATCGACCGGCTCGACGTCGTCGAGGAGCCGCGCAAGGAGTGGGAGCTGCGGATGGAGATCGCCGCCGCGCCCCGCGCCGGATCCGTGGTGGCCACCCTGCGCGGCGCCGAGGCGCACCGCGGCACCTTCCGCTTCGGCCCGGTGGACCTCCAGATCGACTGGGGCGACCGGGTCGCGATCATCGGCCCCAACGGCTCCGGCAAGTCGACGCTGCTCGCCGCGCTCCTCGGCCGGCTGCCGCTGACCGCGGGCGCGGCGGCGCTGGGCCCCGGCGTGGTGGTCGGCGAGGTCGATCAGGCCCGCGGTCTCTTCACCGGCGACGCCCCGCTGATGGACGCCTTCCGCGCCGCCGTACCGGAGATGGCCCCCGCCGACGTACGGACCCTGCTGGCGAAGTTCGGGCTGAAGGCGGCGCATGTGCTGCGTCCGGCGGACACCCTGTCGCCGGGGGAGCGGACCCGCGCCGCCCTCGCGCTCCTCCAGGGCCGGGGCGTCAACCTCCTCGTTCTGGACGAGCCGACCAACCACCTCGACCTCCCGGCCATCGAGCAGCTGGAGTCCGCGCTCGCGTCGTACGGCGGCACGTTGCTGCTGGTCACGCACGACCGGCGGATGCTGGACGCGGTGCACACCACCCGCCGGATCGAGGTCGACGCCGGGACGGTCACCGACCGGGCGGTGTGACGCGGTGACCGGCGGCGGGGTGGTTTCCGATCACCGATTTGGTCCTGTGCCGGGCGGCCCGTATGGTGGGGCGAACCGACGCGGGGTGGAGCAGCTCGGTAGCTCGCTGGGCTCATAACCCAGAGGTCGCAGGTTCAAATCCTGTCCCCGCTACTCACAGGCGAAGGCCCGGTGCCCAGGCACCGGGCCTTCGCCGTTTCCGTACGCCGTTTCCGCGCCTGCTCCCGTCTCCCGCTGCTCCCGCTCGCTCTGCCCCGCCCGCCGAAACGCGCTATACCGGGATCAAGTGGGCTTGTGGAGGAGGCGGCGATGACCGGCAGATCCGCTCGTGACCGTACGCCGGAGCAGCACTCCGCCGAGTTGGGCCGCGGCTTCGGCAGGCTGATGGCGCTCGGCATCGTCCTCGTCATCGCGGGCGCGGTGGGCCTGGCGTACGCCGGTCTCGCCACCCTTACCTCGATGCTGCTCTTCGGCTGGCTGCTACTGATCGGCGGTGCGGTGGGGCTGCTGCACGCCCTCCAGGCGCGGGGGTCGAACTTCGTCTGGCTGGCGGTCATCGTGGCGGCGCTGAACCTCGCCGCCGGTGTCGTGGTGATCGTCCGGCCCGATGTGGCCGCGGCGGCGCTGACGATGTTCGCCGCGCTGCTCTTCCTGACCGGCGGCGTCTTCCGGCTGGTCGGCGGGGTGGTGGTGCGCGGGCCGCAGTTCGGCTGGACGCTGGTGCAGGGCGCCTTCGACCTCCTGCTGGGCATCCTGGTGCTCAGCAACTGGCCGCACAGCAGCCGCTATGTGCTGGGCATCTTCATCTCCCTTGCGCTGCTCTTCGACGGCCTCGGCCTCTTCGCGATGGGGTTCGGCGGACGCCGGATCGTCGGCATGGTCGAGGAGGGCCGGTACGACGAGGCCCGGCACGGACCGGGCCGGACGGGGCAGGGCGTGGCGAATGGCTCGGAACATGCGTCCGCCGCGCCCTGGAGTTCCCTGACGAAGAAGCAGAAGCGACAGAATCGGTCATCCGAGTGAGCAAAACTCGCTGAATCGGTCGGAAGGCGTCGATTGGCGCTGACTTGTGTTCAGTGGGCCGGGCCGGATCGGCGCATTCCCCACACTCGACCTGTGAGGACGCCTCCCGGCCCGCCCGCCGACTCCCCAGAGGAACTGACCACGCCGCCCGCCTGCGAAGGCACCTGGCGCTTCACCGCACCGCTCGATGCGGCATCGGTACCCCGGACCCGGCACGCCGTCCGGGACCTGCTCACCGAGCGGCGGGAACCCCTCGCCCCCGCCGTCCTCGACGGCCTGTTGCTGATCGTCTCCGAACTCGTCACCAACGCCGTCCGGCACGTCGCCCTCTTCTCCCCGGAGATCGCGGTACGCCTCGACCTCGGCCCCGGACGGTTGCGCCTCTCCGTCGCCGACAACCACCCCTCCTGCCCGAAGACGCTCGAAGCCGACGCGGGCGATCTCGGCGGCCGGGGGCTGTGGCTGGTCAAGCCGGGGGCTGTGGCTGGTCAAGACCGTCACCGCCGAGGCCGGGGGCGCCTGCGGCGTCGCCCCGACCTCCGGCGGCGGCAAGGCCATCTGGGTGGAGTTCCCGCTGGCGCCCCGACCGGCCGCCATGCCCCGACCGGCCGCCGCGCCCCGGCCTACCAGCCCGCCGCGGACCCCGTGAGCTCCCGCACCGCCGGACGCGCCGCGTCCAGCACGGTCATGAACCACGCGGAGAACGGGCCCTCGGCGTGCCGCTTCTCCAGCTCCTGCGGCGTCACGAACGCGATCTCGCCGATCTCCGCCGGATCCGGCTCCGGCACCTCCCGCACCAGCCCGACGAAGAGGTGGTTGTACTCCTGCTCCACCAGGCCGGACGCCGGGTCCGGGTGGTTGTAGCGCACCGTGCCCGCCTCGGCCAGCAGCGACGGCGCCAGCCCCAGCTCCTCCGCCGTCCGGCGCGCGGCCGCCGCGAACGGCTTCTCGCCCGGGTACGGATGACCGCAGCAGGTGTTGGACCACACACCGGGGGAGTGGTACTTCCCCAGCGCCCGGCGTTGCAGCAGCAGCCGCCCCTGCTCGTCGAAGAGGAAGACCGAGAACGCGCGGTGCAGCTGCCCGGGGGCCTGATGGGCGGCGAGTTTCTCCGCGGTGCCGATCGTCGTACCGTCCTCGTCGACCAGCTCCAGCATGATCGGCCCGGCGGCGCCGTCCGGTGCGTTCACCGCCGCGAGCTCGGCGGTCTGTCCGTTGGCAGATGTGATCGGCATGCCCATCCTTGTCGTCGGTCTTCGACGCCAAGTCTGCCCCACCGCCGTCCCCGTCACGGTTCAGGCGCCGCGCGGCGGTGTGCCTGCGCCGCCGAGCTCCGGCGCACCCCGCCCGCCGGCGCTCCCGTACCCGCC
>NZ_VKJP01000241.1 GCF_007280575.1 Streptomyces benahoarensis | reverse complement strand
CCCCGGCTCCACCCCACCGCGCCCCCCGTGCGCCTCGTGTCCGAGCGCCGTTCCACGGATGAGTGCGCGGTCGGCACGACCACGCCTCCACCTCACCCGAAGGGCCTTCAGTGACACGAGCGACCGCACCGCGACGCAGCGCCGCACCCCGCACATCCCCCCGGACGCCGGCCCCCGCGGCCGTGGCCTCCTTCGAGGAGCTGCCGCTGGCCCCGGCCCTCCTGACCGCGCTGGGCGCACAGGGTGTCACCGAGCCGTTCCCCATCCAGGCGGCGACCCTCCCCGCGACGCTCGCCGGGCGCGACGTCCTCGGCCGTGGCCGCACCGGTTCGGGCAAGACCCTCGCCTTCGGCCTCGCGCTGCTCAGCCGCACCGCCGGCCGCCGCGCCGAGAGCAGGCGGCCGCTGGCGCTGGTGCTCGTTCCCACCCGCGAACTCGCCGGGCAGGTCGCCGACGCGCTCGGCCCGTACGCCGAGGCAGTCGGGCTGCGGACCACCACCGTCGTCGGCGGGACCTCGATCAACCGGCAGACCGACGCCCTGCGCCGCGGCGCCGAGGTGCTGGTCGCCACCCCGGGGCGGCTCGCCGACCTCCTCGACCGCGGCGCCTGCGCCCTCGACCAGGTCGCCATCACCGTCCTCGACGAGGCCGACCAGATGACCGACATGGGCTTCCTGCCGCAGGTCACCCGCCTCATGGAGAAGGTGGACCCGGACGGTCAGCGGATGCTGTTCTCCGCGACGCTCGACCGCAATGTCGACAAACTGGTCCGCCGTTTCCTCACCGACCCGGTCACCCACTCCGTGGACCCCTCGGCCGCCACCGTCACGACCATGGACCACCACGTCCTCTACGTCGCCGACACCGACAAGCGCGCCACCGCCACCGAGATCGCCGCCCGCGAGGGCCGCGTGATCATGTTCGTGGACACCAAGCGTGGCGCCGACCGGCTCACCAAGCACCTGCTCGCCCAGGGCGTACGCGCCGCCGCGCTGCACGGCGGCAAGTCGCAGCCGCAGCGCAACCGCACCCTGGAGCAGTTCCGCACCGGCCATGCCTCGGCGCTGATCGCCACCAACGTCGCGGCCCGCGGCATCCACATCGACGGCCTCGACCTCGTCGTCAACGTCGACCCGCCCACCGAGGCCAAGGACTATCTGCACCGCGGCGGCCGCACCGCGCGGGCCGGGGAGTCCGGCACCGTCGTCACGCTCGTCACCCCCGAGCAGCGCCGCGACATGACCCGGCTGATGCGCCAGGCGAAGATCACCCCGGACACCGCCACGGTCCGCCCCGGCGATGCCGAGCTGATACGGATCACCGGCGCCCGCACCCCCTCGGGCGAGCAGGTCCAGCTCGCCGCCCCCGCCCCGCAGCAGCCCGCCCGGCGGCGCCCCGCGGGCGGCGGACGGCGCAGCCCCGCGGGAGGCGCCTCGGGAGGCGCCGCGGGCGGAGCGGCGGGCGGCCGTCGCCGACCGCGCCGCAGCCGCCCGGGCCGTCGCCCCGGCGGGACGCCCGCAGCCTGAGCCGGACGCGCGGCCCGGCACCCGGCCTTCAGGACCGGGTGCCGGGCCGCGCCGTTTCAGGGCTTCTCGGACACGTAGTAGCGCCGCGCGCCCCGGTGCAGCGCCAGCGGATCGGTGAAGACCGCGGTCCGCAGGTCCACCTTCTGCGCGGCGTGCACCTCCTCGCCGATCGCGTCCCGGCTCCGTATCACCGTCCGGGTCATCGCCTCGGTCAGCGCCGCGTCCTCCCGGTCGGTGGTGACCAGCAGATTGGCCACCGCGATCGTCTTCACGCCCTGCCCGTGCTGCGCCCGCGGATAGGCGTCGGCCGGCATCACGGCCTCCCGGTAGTAGCGGGCCTTCCCGCCCTGACGGTGCAACGCCGCCGCCAGATCGCCGAGTTGCACCAGCCGGACCGGGAAACGGGCCTCCAGGTGCTGCACCGCGGTGGTCGGCAGCCCGCCCGACCAGAAGAACGCGTCCAGCTTTCCGTGGCGCAGCAGCGTCGGCATGGTGTCGATGCCGACGCGCACCGGGTGGATGTCGCGGGCGAAGTCCAGGCCCGCCGCCGCCAGCAGCCGCCGGGTGATCAGCTGGACGCCCGAACCGTTGGCGCCCACGCCCACCCGCAGCCCGCTCAGATCCTTCGCGGAGCGCACCCGCGACCCCTCCGGCACGACCAGCTGCATGTAGTCGTCGTAGAGCCGGGCACAGGCCCGCAGTGAGCGCCCGCCCGCCTCGCCGCGCTCCTGGTATGCGGCGACCGCGTCGGCCGTCGCGATGGTGAACTCCGCGCGCCCGGAGGTGAGTTGCCGCAGATTGTCGATCGACCCCTCGCTGCGCGTCAGCCGGACGTCCAGCTGCGGCATGTCTCGGGCGAGGTCCTGCCGCAGCAGTTCGCCGTAGCGCGCGTACACCCCGGTCGGGACGCCCGTCGCCAGCGTCACGGTGCCCCGGGGGGACGGGGCGCCGCCCAGGGGCAGCAGCCACCAGGCGAGCAGCGCGAGCGCCGCCACGGCGCAGAGCGTGGCGGACAGCGGGCGGCGCAGGGCCCCGGCCAGGCGGCGGGGGAGCGCGGAGAGCGACGGGATCGCCGGAAACATGACCGGAATCCTGCCAGGGCGTGTCCGGAAGGGGGAGGGGTGCGGGCCCACCGGTCACGGGGCGCGCGGCCCGCCCGCCGGGCGCCGCCGGGCGCCCCGTTCCCCAACGCCCGTACAGGCAAAGGGCAATCACAAGGCAATCACGGAGCAATGACGAGGCAACGGGAATGCAACCGGCAGGGGTCCTGCTGGAGTCCCCCTGGGTGACCTTCCGCTTCTCCGGGGCGCGCCACCGGCCACGGAGCGCGGAACGGCATCCCCCTCGGAGGGGGACGGGGGCGGTGCCCGGCGGGCCCGGGCACCGTACGAAGGCAGGCGTAGGGAATACGCGGACCACTGATCTCAGGAGGCCGAGTGCGCAAGCGCACCAGGGGAGCGATAGCCACGGGCGTGGGAGCCGTCGTCGTGGGGGCGCTCGCCGTCACCGCGGGCGCCGTCACGTCCGGCGGCAGCGATCCCGGCAGCACCCCCCGGGCAGCCGTCATGAAGACAGCGCTGAAGGAGGACTTCAACGGCGACGGCTACAACGACCTGGCCGTCGGCGCCCCCGCGACGGGCGACAACCCCGGGTACATCGCCGTGGTCTACGGCTCCGCGCACGGGCTGGACCCGGCGACCCGTACCGTCATCGACGCCAAGACGCCCGGCATCCCGTCCGTCGAGGGCCGGTTCGGCGACGCGCTCGTCGCCCGTGACCTCGACGGCGACGGGGTCACCGACCTCGCCGTCGTCGTGGCCGGGCAGCAGGACACCCTGCTCGCCCTGTGGGGCACCAAGGGCAAGGGCCTGAGCGGCGAGGGCGCCGTCACGCTGCGCCACGCCCGCCACATCGCGGGCGGCGACTTCAACGGCGACGGCCACCAGGACCTCTTCACCACCGCCTACGGGCAGGAGAAGCAGGCCAAGCTGCTCCAGGGCCCGTTCACCCGGGACGGCAAGGCCGCCCACGAGCAGACCGTGTCGGTCGCCGACGGCGACTCCGAGGTGCTGTCCCTGGCCGCGGGCGACCTCAACGGCGACGGCGCCGACGATGTGTTCGTCGCCCGCTCCATGGAGGAGTCGGCCCGCCCCGGAGCCGTCTTCCTCGGCGGCCCGAAGGGGCTGACCAAGCAGTCCGACAACGGCCCGGAGGCGCTCCCGGCCACCATGGGCGACTTCAACGGCGACGGCCGCGCGGACCTCGCCTGGCGCGAGGCGCCCGACGGCGTCATCGAGGGTCCCTGGACCGACTCCGGCACCGTCAAGGTCCGCTACGGCACCGCCTCCGGCCTCGGCAGCCGCACCGACACGTTCACCCAGGCCACGCCCGGTGTGCCCGGCGCCGACGAGGAGGGCGACGTGTTCGGCGCGTCCCTCGCCGCGGGTGACACCGACGGCGACGGCCGCGACGAGCTGGCCGTCGGCGTGCCCGGCGAGGCCGTCGGCACCAAGGCCAGGGCCGGTTCGGTGGTGCTGCTCAAGGGCTCCGCGAAGGGGCTGACCGGCACCGGCTCGCTCGCCTTCAGCCAGGACAGCCCCGGTGTTCCCGGCGTCGCCGAGGCGGGCGACCTGTTCGGTGCCGGGGTGCGGCTGCTGGACGCCAACGGCGACGGCCACGCCGATCTGGCGGTCTCCGCGCCCGGTGAGAACGACCGGCACGGCGCCGTCTGGTCCGTGCTGTCCGGCGACCCGGCCCACGGCGGCGTGACATCCTTCGCCCCCGCCGACGTCGGCGCCCCGGCGCACCCCGCCCTCTTCGGCGACACCTTCAACGGCTCGACGCCGTCGCCCCTCTGGGGGCTCGACGCGAGCTGACGCGCCCCGTGCGCACCGGCCCCCGCCTGTCCGCGGGTGGGGGCCGCGCACGGCACCGGGCCCGGCCGCCGCACGATGCCCGCGATGCGGTCACCCGGCCAGGCACCCGGCGCACCGTACGGGGCCCGTCCCGTCGCCGGGGGAGATCCGCTTCCCGCACCCCCTTACCCTTGTGGGGTGACCAGCAGCAGTGACCGGAGTTGTGACGTGGGCGTTGAGCGAAGCTACGAGATCCGCACCTACGGGTGCCAGATGAACGTCCACGACTCCGAACGGCTGTCGGGCCTCCTGGAGGACGCCGGATACGTCCGCGCCCCCAAGGACGCCGACGGTGCCGACGTCGTCGTCTTCAACACCTGCGCGGTCCGCGAGAACGCCGACAATCGGCTCTACGGCAACCTCGGCCAGCTCGCCCCCAAGAAGGCCGGCCGCCCCGGCATGCAGATCGCCGTCGGCGGCTGCCTCGCGCAGAAGGACCGCGACACCATCGTCAAGAAGGCCCCGTGGGTCGACGTGGTCTTCGGCACGCACAACATCGGCAAGCTGCCGGTCCTCCTGGAGCGTGCCCGCGTCCAGGAGGAGGCGCAGGTCGAGATCGCCGAGTCCCTGGAGGCGTTCCCCTCGACGCTGCCGACCCGCCGCGAGAGCGCGTACGCCGCGTGGGTCTCCATCTCCGTCGGCTGCAACAACACCTGCACCTTCTGCATCGTCCCGGCGCTGCGCGGCAAGGAGAAGGACCGCCGCCCCGGCGACATCCTCGCCGAGATCGAGGCGCTGGTCTCCGAGGGCGTCTCCGAGATCACCCTCCTCGGCCAGAACGTCAACGCCTACGGCTCCGACATCGGCGACCGCGAGGCGTTCAGCAAGCTGCTGCGCGCCTGCGGGAAGATCGAGGGCCTGGAGCGGGTCCGCTTCACCTCCCCGCACCCGCGCGACTTCACCGATGACGTCATCGCCGCCATGGCCGAGACCCCGAACGTCATGCCGCAGCTGCACATGCCGCTCCAGTCGGGCTCCGACCGCGTCCTGAAGGCGATGCGCCGCTCGTACCGGCAGGAGCGCTTCCTCGGCATCATCGAGAAGGTCCGCGCCGCCATGCCGGACGCCGCGCTCTCCACCGACATCATCGTCGGCTTCCCCGGTGAGACCGAGGAGGACTTCGCGCAGACCCTGCACACGGTCCGCGAGTCCCGCTTCGCCCAGGCGTTCACCTTCCAGTACTCCAAGCGCCCCGGGACCCCGGCGGCCGAGATGGACGGCCAGATCCCCAAGGAGGTCGTCCAGGAGCGGTACGAGCGTCTTGTCGCCCTCCAGGAGGAGATCTCCTGGGAGGAGAACAAGAAGCAGGTCGGCCGCACCCTGGAGGTCATGGTCGCCGAGGGCGAGGGCCGCAAGGACGACGCCACCCGCCGCCTCTCCGGCCGCGCCCCCGACAACCGCCTCGTCCACTTCACCCGCCCCGATGAGGCGGTCCGCCCCGGCGACACGGTGACCGTCGACATCACCTACGCCGCCCCGCACCACCTCCTGGCCGAGGGCCCTGTCTCCGCGGTACGCCGGACCGCCGCGGGCGACGCCTGGGAACGCCGCAACGCCGCCCCCGCCGCCAAGCCCGCCGGTGTCATGCTGGGCCTGCCCACCCTCGGTGCCCCGGCCGCCACCCCGGCGCCGATGGGCGGCTGCGGCTGCGACTGAGGGGGAACGGGGCCGGGGGCTGCCGCGCACAGCGGCCCTCGGGCCGGAGCGGGCGGCGGCCCTCGGCCGCCTCGGGGGCGCGGGCTACGCTGCCTGGCATGCTCGTAGCCGCCGCCCTGTGCCCGTGCCCGCCCCTGCTCGTCCCCGAGGTCGCCTCCGGCGCCGCCGCCGAGCTGGAACCGCTCCGCGCCGCCTGCCGGGAGGCCGTCGGCGCCCTCGCCGCCGCCCGCCCCGACCGGCTGGTCGTCGTCGGCCCCGCCGACCGGGCCGGACAGGGGCCGCACCCGCAGGGCGCGACCGGCTCGTTCCGGGGCTTCGGCGTGGACAGTGAGGTCCGCCTCGGCGCCGCGCCGCACCCGCCCGCGCGCCCGCTGCCGCCGTCCCTGTCCGTCGGCGCCTGGCTGCTCGCCCATGCCGCCCCCGTCGACGCCCCCGTGGAGGGCCTGGGCGTGGACGAGGCGCTCGCCCCGGAACAGTGCCTGGAGGCGGGCCGTGAGATCGCCGCGTCGGCCCCCCGGGTGGCGCTCCTGGTGATGGGCGACGGCAGCGCCTGCCGCACGGTCAAGGCACCCTGCTACCACGATGCCCGCGCCGCGGACTTCGACACCACGCTCGCCCGCGCCCTGGCCACCGCCGACACCGACACCCTCGCCGCCCTCGACCCCGAGGAGGCCGCGTCCCTCAAGGCGACCGGCCGCGCCCCCTGGCAGCTCCTCACCGGCGCCGCCCGCGCGAGCACCCCCCTCCACGGCGCACTGCACTACGACGAGGCCCCGTACGGCGTCGGTTACTTCGTGGCCAGCTGGACGTAGCCCGGGGCGCGCGGCGCCGCCCCATGCGCCCCCGGTCGGCGCCGCCACCGGCCCGCCCCGTGCGGCCCCGGCCGCCGGCCGGGCCGTCCGGGCCGGGGACCGGGCCGCGCCGGAGGTTTGGGAGACTGTGCGGTGTGAACACCGCAGTCCCCGCTCCGCGGGTCATCGCCGTCGTCGGGCCCACCGCGGCCGGGAAGTCCGATCTGGGGGTCGCGCTCGCCGCGCACCTGGGCGGCGAGGTGATCAACGCCGACTCCATGCAGCTCTACCGCGGCATGGACATCGGCACCGCCAAGCTCACCGAGGGCGAGCGGCGGGGCGTGCCGCACCGCCTCCTCGACATCTGGGACGTCACCCGCGCCGCCAACGTCGCCGAGTACCAGCGCCTGGCCCGCGCCGAGATCGACCGGCTGCTCGCCGAGGGCCGCACCCCCGTCCTCGTCGGCGGCTCCGGGCTGTACGTACGCGGTGCCCTCGACGCCCTGGAGTTCCCCGGCACCGAACCGGAGGTCCGCGCCCGTCTGGAGGCCGAGCTGGCCGCGCACGGCAGCGGTGTCCTGCACGCCCGGCTCGCCGCCGCCGACCCGGAGGCCGCCCGCGCGATCCTGCCCGGCAACGGCCGCCGCATCGTGCGCGCCCTGGAGGTCATCGAGATCACCGGCCGCCCCTTCACCGCCCACCTCCCCGGCCACGAAGCCGTCTACGACACCCTCCAGATCGGCGTCGGCGTCGAGCGCCCGGAGCTGAACGACCGCATCGCCCGCCGCGTCGACCGCATGTGGGAGGACGGCCTCGTCGACGAGGTGCGCGCCCTGGAGACCGTCGGCCTGCGCGACGGCCGCACCGCCTCCCGCGCCCTCGGCTACCAGCAGGTCCTCGCCCACCTGGCGGGGGAGTGCACCGAAGCGGAGGCGCGGGAGGAGACCGTACGGGCCACGAAGCGGTTCGCCCGGCGGCAGGACGCGTGGTTCCGCCGCGATCCCCGGGTCCACTGGCTCAGTGGCGCCGACGCCGACCGCGCGGAACTCCCGCGGCACGCCCTCGCCCTCCTCGAACGACCGGTCACAGCCTGATCACGTCATGGCATCGGGACGCTCCGCCCGTCATCGGCGCCCCTGAGCGCATGTCATCATCAACCGTCGATCGAGCGTGCAGTCTGTAGTGGGGAGGGCGCGTGGCAATGGAGGCCGGCCCTCGTAACGGAGCGCAGCACCCGGACCGGCACGGCACCGGCACGGCGCCGCGCGACACCGACGCCCCGACCTCGCACCCCGCGCACCCGGGGGACGCCGACGCCGCCCCGTACGCCGTCCCCAGTGGCCGCGAGCCGCGCGCCGACGACCTGCCGGAGCCGGACGGCACCGCTCTCCAGGCCCCGCACAGCCCCGCCCTGGATGGTTCCGACGGGCCCGACGCCGACGAGCCGTCCACCGAGGGCGGCGAGTCGTTCCGGGAGCTGCGCCCGCCGCGGCGACTGCGGCTGTGGCAGCTGGCGCCGGTCGTGGCGCTCGCCGCCATCGGCTCCCTGATGTTCGCCTTCCCCCTCGCCTTCGAGTTCGGCGGCGACGGCGGTGCGCCCATCGCCATGCTCGGCCTGCTGCTGTGCTGCTGCGCCGCGGGCTGGGGCATGATGGCGGCCCGCCGCGTCGGCCACACCTGGCCGGGACTGCCCGGGCGCGGCTCGGGCCGCCGCGCGAGCTGGCGCGTGGTGCTCGCCTACACCGCCGTGGTGGTCGTCCCCGCGGCCCTCGCCATCTGGCGCGTCACCCGCCTCCGCTGAACCGGCCGAGCGGCCGGTTCACCGCGGCGCCCGCCCCGTGCGCCGCGCCCCGTGCGCGTCCCGCGCCCCCCGTCGTACGTCGTG
>NZ_VKJP01000240.1 GCF_007280575.1 Streptomyces benahoarensis | reverse complement strand
CCCCCACGGTCTTTACTGCGCAGGTGACTTACGAGATCCGCGCCACGGGCCCGCTGCCCCACGCCCCCGACCGTCCCCGGCCCACCGACGGCCCCGGCACGCCCGGCGCCCGGCCCGGGAAGCTCGTCGCCGTCAGCGACCTGCACGTCCGGTACGACGAGAACCGCGAGATCGTCGAACAGCTGCGGCCGGAGTCGGACACGGACTGGCTGCTGGTCGCCGGGGACATCGGCGAACAGGTCGCCGACATCCGCTGGGCCCTCGGCCTGCTCCGCGACCGCTTCGCCCAGGTGGTGTGGGTCCCCGGCAACCACGAGCTGTGGACCCCGCCCGACGACCCGGTGCGGCTGCGCGGCGTGGCCCGCTACGACCATCTGGTCGGCATCTGCCGGGAGTTGGGCGTCCTCACCCCCGAGGACCCGTACCCGGTCTGGGAGGGCGACGGCGGCCCCGCCGTCATCGCGCCGCTCTTCCTCCTCTACGACTACACGTTCCGGCCGCCGGGCACCCACGACAAGGACTCCGCGCTCGCCACGGCCCACAAAGCGGGCGTGGTCTGCACCGACGAGTACCTGCTGCACCCGGATCCGTATCCGACGCGCGACGCCTGGTGCCGGGAGCGGCTCGCCCTCACCGAGGCGCGGCTGAAGGAGATCCCCGAGGAGCTGCCCACCGTCCTCGTCAACCACTTCCCGCTGGTCCGGGAACCGCTGCGGCCGCTGCGCTACCCGGAGTTCTCCCTGTGGTGCGGCAGCGAGGCCACCGCCGACTGGCCGCGCCGCTTCCGCGCCCGGACCGTCGTCTACGGCCATCTGCACATCCCGCGCCTGCTGACCTGCGATGGCATCCCGCACCAGGAGGTGTCGCTGGGCTATCCGCGCGAATGGCGGCCGCGCCCGAAGGCACCGGGCCGCCCGGTGCAGATCCTGCCGCCGGTGACCGCCGGGATCCCGGCATGATCGAGAAGCTGCTGCCGCCGCCGATCGCGACCGCCGAGGCGTTCGAGGACCGGCCGCTGGACGAGATGTTCCCCGAGGAGCGGGCGGCCGTGGCCCGCGCCGTCCCCTCCCGCCAGCGGGAGTTCGGAACCGTACGGGCCTGTGCCCGCGCCGCGCTGGCGACGTTCGGCATCCCCCCGGCGCCGCTGGTGCCCGGGGCGGACCGGGCCCCGCGCTGGCCGGAGGGGCTGGTCGGCGCGATGACGCACTGCACCGGCTACCGTGCCGCCGCCGTCGCCCGCTCCACCGACCTCCGCTCCGTCGGCCTGGACGCGGAGCCCAACGAACCGGTCCGCGACCCGGGCGTGCTCGGCCTGATCACGCTGCCCGAGGAACGCGCCGCGCTGCCCGCGCTGCAGGCGGCCCAGCCGGAGATCCACTGGGACCGGCTGATCTTCAGCGCCAAGGAGAGCGTCTACAAGGCGTGGTACCCGCTCACCGGCCGCTGGCTGGGCTTCGAGGACGCCGTCCTCACCCTCGACCCCACGGACGCGTCGTTCACCGCCCGGCTGCTGGTCGACGGCCCCGAGATCGGCGGGGTGCCGCTGACCGTCTTCCACGGGGGCTGGCTGGTCGCCGACGGTCTGGTGGTGACGGCGGTGACGGTGGAGCGCTGAGAGCGGGCCGGGGCGCGCAGCCGCGCCCCGGCCCCGGCGTCAGCCCGCGTCGGGCGACAGTCGCAGCGATATGGAGTTGATGCAGTACCGCTGATCCGTCGGCGTCGGGTACCCCTCGCCCTCGAAGACATGGCCGAGGTGCGAGCCGCAGCGGGCGCAGCGGACCTCGGTGCGGACCATGCCGTGCGAGCGGTCGTCGATCAGCTCCACCGCCGCGGAGTCCTTCGGGTCGTAGAAGGACGGCCAGCCGCAGTGGCTGGCGAACTTGGTGTCGGAGCGGAACAGCTCGGCGCCGCAGGCGCGGCAGGAGTAGACGCCCTCGGTGGTGGTGTCGGTGTACTCACCGACGAAGGCGGGCTCGGTGCCCGCCTGCCGCAGCACCTGGTACTCGGCGGGGCTCAGCTCGGCGCGCCACTGCTCATCGGGCTTGTCGATCTCGTACGACATGGGGTCTCCTCAGCTCAGCCGGCCAGGCGGGACAGGATCGCGGGGCCGAGGTCGGTGACGTCGCCCGCGCCCATGGTGAGAACAAGGTCACCGGCCCGCGCCATTCCGGCGACGGCGTCCGGGACGGCGGCGCGGTCGTCGACGGCGGTGACGTCGGCACCGGCGGCGCGCGCCGCGTCGACGATCAGGGCGCTGGTGATGCCGGGGATCGGGTCCTCACGGGCCGGGTAGATGTCGAGGACGACGGAGGCGTCGGCGAGGGCGAGCGCCTGGCCCAGCTCCTTGCCCAGCTCCTGGGTGCGGGAGAAGAGGTGCGGCTGGAAGACGACCAGGACGCGGGCGTCCTCGGCGGCGCCGCGGATGGCCTCCAGATCGGCGGTCATCTCGGTGGGGTGGTGCGCGTAGGAGTCGATGACCTGCACCCCGGCCGCCTCGCCCTTGAGCTGGAGGCGGCGCTTGACGCCGGTGTACGTGCCGAGCGCGGAGGCGAGGTTGTGCGGCGGCAGGCCCAGGGCGATACCGGCGGCGAGGGCGGCGACGGCGTTGTGGGCGTAGTGGCTGCCGGGGACGGAGACGGTGAAGGTCAGGATCCGGCCGGTGGCCAGGGAAACGCTGACGTCGCTGGTCAGACCGCGCGGGTTGATCTTCAGGATGCGGACGTCGGCGTCCTTGGACTCGCCGTAGGTGACGACCTGGATGTCGTGCTTGCCTTCGATCTTCGCGGTCAGCTCACGGGCGCCGGGGTGGTCCGCGGAGATCACGAGGGTGCCGCCGGGACGGATCCGGCCGACGAACGTCTCGAAGGAGGCGTAGATCTCGTCCATCGAGGCGTAGTTGGCGTGGTGGTCCAGCTCGACGTTGAGGACGATGGCGACCTCGGGCGCGTACTTGTGGAAGCTGCGGTCGCTCTCGTCGGCCTCCGCGACGAAGATCTCGCCGGTGCCGTGCTCGGCGTTGGAGCCGGGGGCGTCGAGGTCGCCGCCGATGGCGTACGACGGCTTGAGGCCGAGCGAGGTCAGGGAGACGGCGAGCATGGAGGTGGTCGTCGTCTTGCCGTGCGTACCGGCGACGGCGATCGGGCGGACGCCGTCCATCAGGGCGGCGAGGGCGTCGGAGCGGTGCACCACCGGGATGCCGCGCTCGCGGGCGGCAGCCAGCTCCGGGTTGTCCTGGCGGATCGCGGAGGAGACGACGACGGCGGTGGCGTCCGCGGCGAGATGGTCGGCGGCGTGGCCGATGTGGACGGTGGCGCCCAGCTCGCGGAGGGCGGCGGCGGTCGCGGACTCCTTGGCGTCGCTGCCCGCGACGCGGGCGCCGCGCTGCGCGAGGATCTTGGCGATGCCCGACATACCGGCTCCGCCGATGCCGATGAAGTGCGGTCGGTCCATCGAGGCTGGGATGGCGGCTGCCATGGGTGACTCCCTGATCGTCGCGGCTCTCGTGCTGCCGTTGATTCTCGCACCCACCTCCGACAACGCGTGCCCGGCCGCTCCGCGCCACGACGGACGGGCGGCGGCCCGCGCGGCTCAGCGGCGGATGAGACCGCGCGCCGTGGCGGCCGCCACCGCCGCCGTACGGGAGTCGACGCCGAGCTTGGCGTAGATGTGCACCAGGTGGGATTTGACGGTGGCCTGGCTGAGGAAGAGCCGTTTGCTGACCTCGGCGTTGGACAGGCCGTCGGCGACGAGTTGGAGCACCTCCGTCTCGCGGCGCGACAGTGCGACGGCGGGGTCGCGCATGCGGTCCATCAGGCGCAGCGCGACGGCCGGCGCGAGGGCCGATTTCCCGGCCGCCGCGGTGCGGACGGCGGCGGCCAGCTCCTCGGGCGGGGCGTCCTTGAGGAGGTAGCCGGTGGCGCCCGCCTCGATGGCCGCGAGGATGTCGGCGTCGGTGTCGTAGGTGGTCAGCACGAGGACACGGGGCGCGCCGGGGCGGGCGGTGATGGCGGCGGTCGCCTGGGAGCCGCGCATCTCGCCGCCGAACCGCAGGTCCATGAGGACGACGTCGACGCCGGGCAGCGCGGCGAGGGTGACGGCCTCCTCGGCGGTGGGGACGTCGGCGACGACCGCGAAGCCCGGTTCGGTCTCCAGGACGGCGCGCAGTCCGGCCCGTACGACGGGGTGGTCGTCGGCGAGCAGCAGCCGGATCGGGGCGGCGTCGTTCACGGGGTGTTCTCCTCGCTGCGGTCCGGATGGCCGGCGCCTCCGGGGGCGGGCGGCAGGGGCAGGGTGACGGCGACGGCGGTGCCCTCGCCGGGGGCGGATTCGACGGCGAGCGCGCCGTGCAGGGCGCGGGCGCGGGCCCGCATGGCGGCGAGGCCGAAGCCGGTGCCGTCGGCCGTCGCCGTCCCGGCGGGCGGCAGGGCTTCGGGGGCGAATCCGGCGCCGTCGTCGACGACGTCCAGGGCGACCTCGGTGTCCATGTAGCTCAAGGTCAGCTCGGCGCGGCGGGCCCCGGCGTGCCGGACGGTGTTGGCCAGCGCCGACTGCGCGATGCGCAGCAGGGCGACCTCGTGCGGGGTGGGGAGTTCCGCGGGCGTGCCGGAGACGTGGCAGTGCACGGCGAGGCCGGAGGTGCGGGCGGTGGTGGCGCAGAGCCGCTCCAGCGCGGCGGGCAGCGATCCGGTCTCCAGGTCGGGCGGGCTCAGTTCGCGGACGAAGCGGCGGGCCTCGGCGAGGTTGTCGACGGCGGTGGCGCGGGCATGGACGACATGCCCCAGCGCGGCCTCGGGGCGGGACGGCAGGGCGCGTTCGGCGGCCCGCAGCAGCAGCTGGATGCTGGACAGGCCCTGCGCCAGCGTGTCGTGGATCTCCCGGGCCAGGCGTTCGCGTTCGGCCAGCACCCCGGCGGCGTGCTCGGCGGCGGCCAGTTCGCTGCGGGTGGCGGTCAGCTCCTCGACGATCCGGCGGCGCTGTTCGCTCTCCCGGTAGAGGGCCTGGTAGCCGAGGACGACGGCGACCGCGACGGCGGCGCCCAGCACCGGCCCGATGACCGTGCCGACGCCCAGCGTCCCGGTGTGGCGGGCGAACCCGGCGACGGCGACGGCCGTGGTGACGACGACGGCGGGCAGCCCCCAGCGCGGCGGCAGCAGATGCAGCTGGACGAAGAAGAGCGGGAAGGCGAGCCAGACGCCGTCCTGGGTGAGCGCCAGCAGCACGATCCACACAGCCGCGACGAGCATCAGCCACAGGGCCGCGGCGCCGCTGCGCGGGCGGACGCGGGGCAGCAGCGGGCCCGCGACGTAGCAGCCGAGGAGGACGGCGGATACGGCGACGACGGCGGTGGCGTACGGGTTGTCGTCGACGACGGCACGGGCGGCGGCGAGCGTCAGCAGCGCCGCCACCATCAGGTGCAGGCAGCTGCGCAGCACCCGCACGGCGGGGGTGAGGGAGGGGTCGGTCACGGTTCCTCCAGGTTAGGCACGGCGCCGGGGAGCAGCATCCATCGAAAGGTTGAGCGGCCGCCGCACCTTTCGATCCGGGGGAACCGCTCCCGGGCGCGATGCCCCGGGGCGCCCCGGGGCGGGACGGTGGAGCCATCCGCCGGGCAGTGGGCCCGGCCGCCGGAGAACAAGAGGGATGAGGCTGTGTTCGTCGCCTGGAGGGATCTGAGATTCGCGAGGGGCCGGTTCGCCCTGATGGGCACGGTCATCGTGCTCATCACGGTGCTGGTCGGCCTGTTGTCGGGGCTGACCGCTGGCCTGGGCCGGGAGAACACCTCAGCGATCACCGCGCTCCCCGCCGACCACCTGGTGTTCTCGAAGCCGGCCGACGGCGGCACGGTGTCGTTCACCGATTCGCGGCTGTCGCGGAAGACCGTGGACGGCTGGTCCGCGGTGCCGGGCGTGGAGCGCGCCGAGCCGCTGGGCATCGCCACCGCCAAGGCCGAGGCGGGGCGGCACACCGCCGCCGTGTCGGTGTTCGGGGTCGGGCCCGGCTCGTCGCTCGCGCCCGGGGGCGCGCCGGTGACCGGGGGCGCCGTGCTGTCGCGGAAGGCCGCCGACGCACTGGGCCTCGCGCGCGGCGACCGGCTCACGCTCGGGGGCCGTACGGTGACGGTCGCCGCCGTGACGGGCGCGGCGATGTACAGCCACACCCCGGTGGTCTGGACGACGCTGGACGACTGGCGGACGCTGCCCGGCGGCGGGGACGGGGCGACGGTGGTGGCGCTGACCGCGTCCGGGACCGATCTGGCCGCCGCCGACGCGCGGCTCGGCACCACGACGGTGACGCTCGCCGGATCGCTGGCGGGCATCGGCTCGTACACCGCCGAGAACAGTTCGCTGCAGCTGATGCGCGGGTTCCTGTTCGTCATCTCGGCGCTGGTCATCGGCGCGTTCTTCACCGTCTGGACGATTCAGCGCAGCGGCGATGTGGCGGTGCTCAAGGCGCTCGGCGCGTCCACCGGGCTGCTGTTGAAGGACGCGCTCGGCCAGGCGGTCGTCCTGCTGGCCCTCGGGACGGGCGTGGGCGCCGCGCTCGTCGCCGGGCTGGGCGCGGTGGTCGGGCAGGCGGTGCCGTTCGTCCTCACGCCGTCGACCGTACTGGTCCCCGCGCTGATCATGATCGCGCTGGGGGCCGCCGGTGCCGCCCTCGCCATCCGCCGCATCACGTCCGTGGAACCGCTGACCGCCCTGGGAAGTGCCCGATGAGCCTCGAACTGACCGATGTCACGCTGACCTACCCGGACGGCGACGCCCGGCTGACCGCGCTGGACCGCGTCTCGCTGACCGTTCCGGCAGGCTCCCTGACCGCGGTGATCGGGCCGTCGGGCTCGGGCAAATCCAGTCTGCTGGCGGTGGCCGCGACGCTGATCACGCCGGACAGCGGGCGGGTCGTGCTCGCCGGGCGGGACACCACCGGGCTGGGCCGCGCCGCGCTGACGACGCTGCGCCGCACCACCGTCGGCACCGTCTTCCAGCAGCCGAACCTGCTGCCGTCGCTGACCGCCGCCGAACAGCTCCAGGTGATGGCCCACCTCGACGGCCGTCCGCCCCACGCCGCGCGGCAGCGGGCGCGGGAGCTGCTGGCCGCCGTCGGGCTGGAGGGCGAGGAGGGCAAGCGGGCGCACCAGCTCTCCGGCGGTCAGCGGCAGCGCGTCAACATCGCGCGGGCGCTGATGAACGACCCGGCCGTCCTGCTGGTGGACGAGCCGACCAGCGCCCTCGACCACGTGCGCGGCGCGGCGGTGCTGGAGCTGCTGACCACGCTCACCCACCGGCGCGGGACGGCGACGGTGCTGGTCACGCACGACCGGTCGCATCTGACGGCGGTCGACGCCGTCGTCGAGGTGACGGACGGGCGGCTCACTCCTGCGCCTGGGGCGGATCTTCCGGGGCGTGCGAGAACAGTTTGAGGACCGGCACGCCGACCTTGTGGCGGGCGCGGGAGGCCCAGTCGCGGTGGAAGAACTCCTCCACGAAGTGGGGGGTGGTCAGCACGATCACCTCGTCCGCGCCCGTCTCGTCGACGACCTCGCGCAGCCGGTCCAGCGGGTGCCGCTCAGCGACCTGCCCGGTAGCCTCGGCGCCGGTGGCGCGCAGCGCGGCGAGGGTGTGCGCCAGCGCGCGTTCGGCCGGTGCGTCCGCCGCGTCGCCCTCCGGCTCCGCACCCTCGCGGACGGCGTCGTCGAACTCGCCCAGGGCGACGTCGTCGATGGCCCGCAGCAGCAGGTCCTGCGCGCCGCGCGGCTGCATGAGGACGACGAAGGAGACCGGATCGTCGCCGTGCAGCGTCGTGACGAAATCGACGTCGGCGGGCGTCAGAGGCTTCTCGATCATCAATACGCTCGTGAACACGACGGACGCCCTTCTTCTCTTCTTCCGGGGCACGGCATGTCGCGGCACCCCACAGAAACCATCCTGCCCCCGCCGCCACACGGGGTCTGTTGGCTCCAAGTGTGCCCAAAGGAACCTAAGCGGAACGAGTAATTCCGCTGATTGTCAGCTTCGACGGTATCGGGTGAACAGGAACCCGGCCTCCTCCAGGACGGACGCCAGCGCGAACCGCTCCGGGACGGCGACCGCCGGGCCGCCCATGATCCGCGGCGCGTCGCCCACCGCGACGACCGGCGCCAGCGACAGACACATCTCGTCCAGCACCCCGGCGGCGGCGAACTGCCCCAGCAGCGACGGCCCGCCCTCGGTCAGCAACCGCCGGTGCCCCCGCGTGGCCAGCACCGCCGGGACCCGCGCGGGGTCGACGCCCTGCCCCTCACCCGCGAACAGCACCTCCACCCCGGCCGCCCGCGCCGCGGCCACCCGCTCGGCCGGGGCCCCGGCGCCGGTGACGACGAGCGTGGGCACCAGCGGCTCGGCGAACAGCGGCAGCGTGAAGTCCAGACCCAGTCCGGCGGTCACCACGGCGACGGCAGGGGCGGGGCCCTGCCCGGCGGCGGCCCGGCGTCCGGCGAACGCCGCCCGGGCGCGGGCCGGCCGGTACCCCTCCTGGCGAACCGTTTCCGCGCCGACCACGACCGCATCGGCGAGCGCCCGCAGCACCCCGAAGATCCGCATGTCGGCAGTGCTGGAGAGCGGCTGCGAACGGCCCTCGTGGTGCGCCGCACCGTCCAACGACGCCACCATGTTGGCGCGCAGCCAGCCCGGCCGTCCGGCGCGCAGCGGATCGCTCTCGTCCGGGTACGCGTAGGCGTCCGCCAGCTCGTCGAGCGTCCACTCGCGGTCGGTGGACGCGTCCGGGCCGGGAGGCGCGGCGGCCGGGTCCGGGAGAG
>NZ_VKJP01000023.1 GCF_007280575.1 Streptomyces benahoarensis | reverse complement strand
CCCGGGGGCCGGTGCAGCCGCCCGCCGATCAGCGCACCGGCCCCCGGGCTCAGCCCCGCGAGGACGAAGACGACGTCGTCGCTGCCGGTCGCCGCACCGCTCCAGTGCTCGGCCACCGCCGCCGCGTTGGCGTCGTTCTCCACCAGCACCGGGCAGCGGAACGAGCGGCGCAGTCGTTCGCCGAGCGGCAGTCCCGTCCAGCCGGGCAGCGCGGTGCCCAGCCGTACCGTGCCGTCCGCCTCCACGATCCCGGGGCTGCCCACACCGACGGCCCGCAGGGAGCGGCGCGGCACCCCGGCGCGGCGCAGCAGTTCGGCGACGGCGGTGCGCACCCGCTCCAACCGCTCGTCGGCCCCGGCCCGTTCGTCGACCGTCCGCTGCGTGGCGTCGATGACGCGTCCGCCGAGGTCGGACAGGAGGACGGAGACGCGGTGCGGGCCGATCTCGATGCCCAGCAGATGCCCGGCCTCGGCCCGGAACCGGAACCGGCGCGCGGGCCGCCCCTGACGGCGCGCCTCGCCTTCCTCGGCGGCCGCCTCGGCCACCAGTCCGGCCTCGATGAGCCCTTCGACCACGCCCTCGACCGTCGGCCGGGACAAACCCGTCACCTGCACGAGATCGGTGAGGGTGGGGGAGTCGGCGGCGCGCAGGGCGTGCAGCACCACCGCCGAGTTGATCCGTCGCAGCAGGGAGGGGTCCCCGCCGGTGAGCCGCCCCAACGTCCGTCTCCTCGCCTCGGTGTGTGGCGGAGCGTAGCCGGTCAGCGCGGTCCCGGCGAGCCCCGAACACCCGCCGAGGAGACTGCCCCGGGACGTCGTACGCGGCCGGGCTCAGGCCGTGGGCACGGCCTCCTCGCCGAACGCCGCCGCGCGCAGCCGTCCGTACTCCTCGGCCATCGCCGCCACCGTCCACCGGGCGTTGAGGCCGCTCGGGTTGGGCAGCGCCCAGATACGGGTGGCGCCCAGGGTGTGGTCCTGCGGGCCGATGGCCGCGTGGCGGTCGCCGAAGGCGGTGCGGTAGGCGGTGACGCCCGCGACGGCCAGCCAGTGCGGGCGCAGCCGCGCCACCCTCTCCGCCAGCAGGCGGCCGCCCTCGCGGAACTCCTCCGCCGTCAGCTCGTCGGCCCGGGCGGTCGCCCGCGCCACGACGTTGGTGATGCCCACCCCGAACGAGGGCAGCTCACCCTGCTCGGCGGGGGCCAGCAGCCGCGGCGTGAAACCCGCCGCGTGCAGCACCGGCCAGAAGCGGTTCCCGGGCCGGGCGAAGTGGTGCCCGGTCACCGCCGTCATCAGGGACGGGTTGATACCGCAGAACAGGACCCGCAGGCCGGGCGCCGTCACATCGGGGACATGACGGCCGCGCGCGGCCTGCAGCTCCTCAGGGGTGAAACCCACGGCGGTACGGTTTCGGATCCCGGTCAGAGGATCGCGCCGGGCGTGTACGCCGCGGCCTCCGGGTGCTCCCCGGCGACCTTCCCGATCCGCTCCACCACCGACGCGACCTGGTCCGCGGCGGCACCGGTGAACGACAGCTTGTCGGCCATCAGCGCGTCGAGTTGCGCACGGTCCAGCGGGATACGGGAGTCGGCGGCCAGCTTGTCGAGGAGTTCGTTGCGCTCCACGCCCTGCTCGCGCATGGCCAGCGCCGACGCCACCGCGTTCTCCTTGATCGCCTCGTGCGCCTCCTCGCGGCCCACCCCGGCCCGCACCGCGCCCATCAGCACCTTGGTGGTGGCGAGGAACGGCAGGTAACGGTCCAGCTCACGGGCGACGACGGCGGGGAAGGCACCGAACTCGTCGAGCACCGTCAAGAACGTCTCCAGCAGACCGTCCAGCGCGAAGAACGCGTCGGGCAGCGCCACCCGGCGGACCACGGAGCAGGACACATCGCCCTCGTTCCACTGGTCGCCCGACAGCTCACCGGTCATGGAGGCGTAGCCGCGCAGGATCACCATCAGACCGTTGACGCGCTCGCAGGAGCGGGTGTTCATCTTGTGCGGCATCGCCGACGAGCCGACCTGACCGGGCTTGAAGCCCTCGGTCACCAGCTCGTGACCGGCCATCAGCCGGATCGTCTTGGCGAGCGAGGACGGCGCGGCGGCGAGCTGCACCAGCGAGGTGACGACGTCGTAGTCGAGCGAGCGCGGGTAGACCTGGCCGACGGAGGTGAAGGCGCGGCCGAAGCCCAGGTGGGCGGCGATCCGCTGCTCCAGCTCGGCGAGCTTGGCGGCGTCCCCGCCCAGCAGGTCGAGCATGTCCTGCGCGGTGCCGACCGGGCCCTTGATGCCGCGCAGCGGGTAGCGCGCCAGCAGCTCCTCCAGCCGCCCGTACGCCACCAGCAGCTCGTCCGCCGCGGTCGCGAACCGCTTGCCGAGGGTGGTGGCCTGCGCCGCGACGTTGTGCGAGCGCCCGGCCATGACCAGCTCGGCGTGCTGGGCGGCGAGCGACCCGAGACGGGCCAGCACGGCCACCGTGCGGTCGCGCATCAGCTCCAGCGACAGTCGCACCTGCAGCTGCTCGACGTTCTCCGTCAGGTCGCGGGAGGTCATCCCCTTGTGGACCTGCTCGTGCCCGGCGAGGGCGTTGAACTCCTCGATCCGGGCCTTGACGTCGTGCCGGGTGACCTTCTCGCGCTCCGCGATGGAGGCGAGGTCGACGGTGTCGAGGGCCCGCTCGTAGTCCGCCAACGCCTCGTCCGGGACCTCCACGCCCAGGTCCTTCTGCGCGCGCAGAACGGCGAGCCACAGCTTCCGCTCCAGCTTGACCTTGTACTCGGGGGACCACAGCACGGCCAGCTCGGTGGAGGCGTAGCGGCCGGCCAGGACATTGGGGATGCGGGGCTTCGCAGTCACAGCAGTCACATGGCCAGAGTCTACTGTCGCTTTCCGCAGGCTGGCGCCCCGGTCCCGGCTGTACGTTCCTCCAGGTCCGCCGCCGGTGGCCGCCGGCCGCTCAGCCGTCGTACGGCAGCAGCGCGGGCCGCTTGGCGGGGCGGCCGTCCCCGGAGGAGCGGCCGGTCAGCCGACGGCTGATCCACGGCACCAGATGCTCGCGCGCGAACCGCGCATCCGCTGAGCGGCGCGCCCGCCAGCCCGGCGCCACCGCGGGCGGCAGCGGGGCGTCCCAGTCGTTCTCCGCGCCGAACCCCAGTGTCTGCCAGACGGCCTCCGCCACCCGCCGGTGGCCCTCGGCGTTGAGGTGCAGCCGGTCGTCGGCCCACATCCGCGGATCGGCCAGCGCCCGGGACGCGTACAGATCGACGACGAGCGCGCCGTGCCGGGCGGCGACCGCGTCGATGTGCGCGTACAGCTCCTCCATCCGCGGCCGGAAGCGCTCCAGGACCGGGCCCTGACGGCCAGGGCTGCGCATCAGCACCAGCTGCCCGCCTCCCCTGGCGAGGACCGCCGCCGCGGCGGAGAACCGTTCGCACACCTGCGCCACATCGCATGTGGGCCGCAGTACGTCGTTGAGCCCGCCGACCATCGTCACCAGATCGGCGCCCATCGCCGCCGCGGGCCCGGCCTGATCGTCGGCGATCTGCCCGATGAGCTTGCCGCGGACGGCGAGGTTGGCGTAGCGGAAGCCGGGCGTACGGGCGGCGAGGCGGGCCGCGAGCAGGTCGGCCCAGCCGCGGTAGGAGCCGTCCGGCAGGCCGTCCGACATTCCCTCGGTGAAGCTGTCGCCGACCGCGACAAAACTGGTGTAATGGGCATTCATCTCCATGGCGCGGCGATCCTATCCCGCGGTGTACCGTCACCTACCGACCGGTGTGCACAACGAACGAGGAGGGCGGGTCCGCGATGACGCCTCGCCGCGGCGCGGGCGGCGCCACGCCGACCTTCACGGAGAGCGCCCGCAAGCAGCAGCTGATCGACTGCACGATCGAGCTGATCGCGACCCGCGGCTACCCGGCGACCTCGCTCGCCGCCATCGCGGAGCGCGCGGGCCTGTCCAAGGCGGCCGTTCTCTACCACTTCTCCTCCAAGGACAACCTCACCCGCGCCACGCTCACCCAGGTCCTGGAGGCGTTCGCCGCGTACGTCACCGAGCAGGTGGCGAAGGAGAGCGATCCGCGGGACGCGGTGCTCGCCTACGTCCGGGCGATGGTCGGCTACCAGCAGGCCCACCGCAGCCACGTCCGCGTGATCACCGAGATGCTGCTCGACGACGAGGGCGGCACCCGGCTCAAGACACCCGGCTCGCACGACACCCACGGCCGCTGGCAGTTCCTGGCCGCGCTGCTCGCCGCCGGTCAGGACGCCGGACGGTTGCGGCGGTGCGACACCCGGACCGTCGCGCTCGCCATCGGCGGCGCCATCGACGGCGTGATCGCCCACTGGCTGGCCCACCCCGACCTCGATCTGGACGCGGCCACCGCCGAGCTGGAGACGTTCACGCGGTACGCGATCGAGCCCCGGGACTGAACGGGATGTGGGCCGCCGGGCCCGCACCGCCCGGCCCGCATCCGCCCGCCCCCGTGCGTCCTCGGCCCGGGGCGCGGCCGGACCCCGTACGGCCCGCGCCCCGGACCGCTCATCCCCGCCGGGCGAACGGCGGGGCGTGTTCCGGGCGGATCCCGATGGCGCCCAGATAGCCGGTGACCGTCCGCAGCGGCGGCACCCGGCGCAGCAGTCGCAGCATCGGCGGCAGACGGTGCGCGTCGAGGGTGCCGTCGAGGGCGGCGGTGATCAGCCCGTGCTCGGTGTGCTGGGCCTTCTGCGCGACGGTCAGCGGCAGTCGCCGACGGCGCTGGACGCGCGCCAGGTCGCGGACGGAGAGGGTGCCCGCGCGCAGCGGACCGGCGAGGATCCGGGCGGCCGCGACGGCGTCCTGCAGCGCGAGGTTGACGCCGACGCCGCCCACCGGCGACATGGTGTGCGCCGCGTCCCCGATGCAGAGCAGCCCCGGCCGGTACCAGCGGCGCAGCCGCCCGAAGGTGACCTCCAGCAGCTTGACGTCGTCCCAGGAGCCGATCGTGCCGGTCACCCGCGCGTCCCAGCCGAAGAGCGCGCCGAGCCGGTCGCGCAACCACTGGACGTCGTGGCGCCGCAGCTCGGCGTCGCGGCCCTTGCCGATCAGGTACGACGTCTGGAAGTAGTCGCCGCGGTCCATCGTGACGGCGGCCTGCCCGCCGCCGAAGCGGGCGACGACCCGGCCGGACGTGACGGCGTCGGCCGGGGCGTCGACCCGTACCTGCCACACGTCCATCGGTACGTCGAACAGTTCCTGGCGCAGCCCGGCGGCGGCCGCCACGGCCGAGCCGCGGCCGTCGCAGGCGACGGTGAGGTCGGCGGTGAGGGTGCCGTCGCGGCCGTCCGCGTCGCGGAGGCGGACGCCGGTCACCCGGCCGCCCTCGGTCAGCAGGCCGGTGACCTCGGTGCACATCCGCAGTTCGAAGGAGGGCTCGGCGGCCGCGGCGCGGGCGAGCAGATCGAGGAAGTCCCACTGCGGCACCATCGCGATGTACGGATGACGGCCGGGCAGGCGCCGCATATCGGCCATCACGACGCTGGTGTCGTCGATCCGGACCCGCATCTCCTCCAGCCGCGGGAACGGGATCTTGGCGAACTCCGCGCCGAGCCCCAGTTCGTCGAGGAGGCGCAGCGTGGAGGGGTGGACGGTGTCGCCGCGGAAATCGCGCAGGAAGTCGGGGTGTTTCTCCAGGACGGTGACCTTCAGCCCCGCCCTGGCCAGCAGCAGGCCGAGCATCATCCCGGCGGGTCCGCCGCCCGCGATGCAGCAGGTGGTGCGTGCCATTTCCGTGCCCCCTCGGTGTCGGCCGCGGTCGTACGCCACGGCGGAGCGACCGGCCAGGGCGTACGGCACGCCGTCGGCGCACCACGCCTGACCGATCGGTCAGTAAACTAACCGACCGGTCAGACGGTGGGTGGTGAGGGGCCCCGTCCGGGCCGTACGGGGGTGTGGTTCGGCCCGGACGGGCTCAGGCCGTCGGCTGTTGCAGGACCAGTTCGCGCAGGACGTCCTCCATCGTCACCAGTCCGGCCAGCGTGCCGCCGTCGCCGATGACCGCCGCCAGATGTGTCCGGGAGCCGCGCATCGCGGTCAGCACATCGTCCAGCGGGGTCGCGGCGCGCACCCGGGCGATCGGCCGCATCGCCGGCACCGGGAACGGCACGTCCCGCGGAATGGCGTCCAGGGCGTCCTTGACGTGCAGATATCCCAGGATCCGGTGGGTGTCGTCGACGACCGGGAAGCGCGAGAACCCGGACGCGGCGGCCAGCCGCTCCAGGCCCTCCGGGGTGATCCCCAGACCGGCCGAGACGACCTTCTCCACCGGCAGCACCACATCGCGCACCGGCCGCCGGCCCAGCTCCAGGGCGTCCCGCAGCCGCTCCTTGGCGCGCTCGTCCAGCAGCCCCGCCGCACGCGAATCGTCGACCATCCGGGCCAGCTGATCGTCCGAGAACGTCGCCGTGACCTCGTCCTTGACCTCGACCCGCAACAGCCGGAGCGCCCCGTTGGCCAGCTTGTTCACCGCGAAGATCACCGGGCGCAGCGCGCGGGTCAGCGCCACCAGCGGCGGCCCCAGCAGCAGCGCGGTGCGCACCGGCTCGGCCAGCGCCACGTTCTTCGGCACCATCTCGCCGAAGAGCATGTGCAGATAGGTCGCGAGCGCCAGCGCGATCACGAACGAGACCGGGTGGACCAGCGCGTCCGGCACGGACACCGCGTCGAAGACCGGCTCCAGCAGATGCGCGATGGCCGGTTCGGCGACCGCGCCCAGCACCAGCGTGCACAGCGTGATGCCGAGCTGGGCGGTGGCCAGCAGCGCCGAGACGTGCTGGAGCCCCCACAGCACGCGGTGCGCGCGGCGGTCGCCCTCGTCGGCGTGCGGCTCGATCTGGCTGCGGCGCACCGAGATCAGCGCGAACTCGGCGCCCACGAAGAACGCGTTGACGACGAGGGTGAGCAGGCCGACGAAGATCTGTAGCACGGTCATCGCGCGGCCTCCCGTCCCGGCTCACCGGGCGGCTCCGCGGCCGGCGCGTGCAGCAGCACCCGCGCGGCGCGTCGCCCGGACGCGTCGAGCACGTCCATGGTCCAGCCCGCCACTTCCAGCGTGTCGCCCTCGGCCGGGATCCGGCCGAGACCGGCGGCGATCACCCCGGCCAGCGTCTCGTACGGGCCCTCGGGCAGCCGCAGTCCGATGCGGGCGAGCTGGTCGGTGCGGGCGGCGCCGTCCGCGTGGTAGAGAACGCGGCCCTCGGGGTCGCTGCCCGCCGCGGCGAGGTCGGGGGTCTCCATCGGGTCGTGCTCGTCACGGACCTCGCCGACCACCTCCTCGACGATGTCCTCCAGGGTGACGACGCCCGCGGTGCCGCCGTACTCGTCGATGACCACGGCCATGGTGCGCTTGCCGGAGAGCCGGTCCAGGAGCTGGTCGACCGGCAGCGTCGCCGGGACCAGCAGCGGTTCGCGCAGCAGCTCGGACACCGGGCGGCGGGTGCGCAGCCCGGCCGGGATGGCCAGCACGTCCTTGATGTGCGCGACGCCGACGACGCTGTCGAGGCCGCCGCGGTAGACGGGGAAGCGGGACAGGCCGGTCGCCCGCGTCGCGTTGGCGACGTCCTCGGCGTTGGCCTGCACGTCCAGGGCGGTGACCTGGACGCGGGGCGTCATGACGTTCTCGGCGGTGAGACCGGGGAGGTTGAGGGTGCGGACGAACAGCTCGGCGGTGTCCGGCTCCAGCGCGCCCTCCTTGGCGGAGTGCCGGGCCAGCGCCACCAGCTCCTGCGGCCCGCGGGCGGAGGCCAGCTCCTCGGCGGGCTCCAGCCCCATCCGGCGCACGGTGCGGTTCGCGGTGGCGTTGAGATGGCCGATGAACGGGGAGAACGCGGCGCTGAACGCCCGCTGCACCCCCGCGACCCGCTTCGCGACGGGCAGCGGGCTGGAGATCGCCCAGTTCTTGGGGACCAGCTCGCCGACGACCATCAGGACGACGGTGGAGAGCGCCGTGCCGAGGATCAGCGCCACGGACTGGGCGGCGGCGTCCGGCAGCCCGGCCGCGTCGAGCGGTCCGGCGAGCAGGGTGGCCAGGGCCGGTTTGGAGAGCATGCCGATGACCAGGCCGGTCACGGTGATGCCCAGCTGGGCGCCGGAGAGCTGGAAGGTCAGGCGGCGGACGGCCTTGAGCGCGCTCTCCGCGCCGCGCTCGCCGCGCTCCACGGCGCGTTCGAGATCGCTGCGCTCGACGGTCGTCAACGAGAACTCGGCCGCGACGAAGACGCCGCAGGCCAGCGTCAGAAGGAGAGCCAGGGCCAGGAGGAGCAGCTCGGTCATCGGGTCACCTCCGTCCCATGATCGAACAGGGTCCGGAGGTTCGCGCTCTGCCGGGAGCAGGCTCGGCAACTGGGAGGTTCGCCCATGGCTGGACGTTCACACACCTTTCGCTGGGGGCGTACGGGGCACCGTGTGCGCCTGCGTACGAGGGAAGAGACCCCACCATGGTAAAGGATCAGCAAAAGGCGGGGCGGTGCGTGCGGTGCGGGGTTATCGGGCACACGTAAGGGGCCGCCTCCCGGGAGGCGGCCCCTTGTGCTGTTCCGTGTGTGCTCGCGCGCCGGTCCCGCTCGCGTCACACGCCGCTGGGCACCGGCCGCGCGGCCGCCTCCGCGCCGCTCGCCGCGGGCTGCCGCGGCGGTGCGCCGGTGCCGCTCCGGCCGGTCGTGCGGTGGTCCGTCACGTTCATCCCCCGGGTGAGGTGGTGCCGCAGGATCCGCCCGGCGGGCCGGTCGACGAGGCGGTACAGGGCGTAGGCCAGCAGCAGGGCGAAGGCGAGGCCCGCCGCCACGGACGGCAGCAGACCCAGGCCCGGAGCCACCTGGAGCAGCCCCTTGGCCACCGGCACGCCGATGCTCTGGTGCACCAGATAGAACGGATAGGTGAGCGCGCCCGCCGTCACGAGGGCGCGCCACCGTATCCGGGCCAGCGGGCCGAACGCTGCGAGCGCCAGCACGACGAGGAAGAAGGTCAGCAGCGCGGCGCACGCGGCCCAGGAGAGCGCCCCGCCCGCGGCGGGCTTCACGGTGTGCCCGGCCACCCGGTCGTGCAGCACCGTCAGCTCGTAACACCAGGCGAACCCGGCCAGCAGCCACAGCACGATGTTCTGCCCGAAGCGGTGCATCAGGTAGAGCGCGATCCCGGTGACGAACAGGCCCGCGTACTGGCTCAGCACCACCGCGTCGAGCGCCTCGGAGTGCAGTTCGCGGGCGAGCAGCGCCAGGGTCAGCCAGGCGCCGCAGAACGCGATCATGCGGCGGTAGGTGAGCCCGAGGAAGAGCATCAGCGCCATCAACAGGTAGAAGCGCGCCTCCACCCACAGCGTCCAGGCGACACCGTCGATCAGCGTGAGCCCCATCGGCCCCGGCGCCATCGTCAGATTCCCCAGTACCGTCCGCGGATCGATCGGCGTCGCCGCGTCCAGATGCGCCACCCGCGCGGTCAGTACCAGCGCGATGACGAGCAGCACCGCGCACCAGTACGTGGGGAACAGCCGGGACACGCGCGAGACGACGAACTGCGCCGGGGTGCGCCCCCAGCAGCTCATGCAGATCACGAACCCGCTGATCAGGAAGAAGAACTCCACCCCGAGCCAGCCGTAGCGGCTGACCTCGTGCAGCGCCGGAACGGTCTCCCGCAGGTCGTACGCGCCCCAGAAGTGCGGGGTGGTCGTGCCCAGGAAGTGGTACGCGGCCACCGCGGCGGCGGCCACCAGCCGCAGCCCGTCGATGGCGGCCAGCCGCGCCCCGCCGCCCGAGGCCGGGGGGGCGCCGCCCGTCCGGTCCGCCGCGGACGCGCGCCCCTTCCGGGCGGGAAGTAGCGAAGTGCCCCTGAGCACGGTGGTCCTCCAGAACGAGTCGAACGCCCCGCCGGTCGACGGGAAAGCCGACTATATAACGCGTGTATACGCGCAATGTATATACGGAGGGGATAGGGGAGTTCGGTGGGTCAACCAGCGGGCGTGGGAGGCGAGTTGAGGGGGGAACACGGAACGGGGGCTTCCCGCCGGACCTGGACGGCCCGGCGGGAAGCCCCCGCGGCTCGCTGTACGGCACCGGGCGCCTCACCCCTCCACGGGCAGCGGTTTCACCCAGCGGCGCCAGTGGTCCTCGCGGTGGTAGCCCGCGGCGGCCCAGGTGCGGTGCGCCGGCTCGTTGGCCTCCAGGACCATCGCGTCGACCCGGCGGCCACCCAATGCGCGAAACCGTGCCTGCGCCGCGTCCATGAGCGCGGTCGCGACGCCCTGCCTGCGGTGGCCGGGGTGGACCGCCAGCCGGTAGGCGGAGCACCGCCAGCCGTCGAACCCGGCGATGACCGTCCCCGCCAGCTCCCCGTCCCGCTCGGCCAGGAGCAGGGACTCGGGGTCGCGGGTCAGCAGAAGGACCATGCCCTCGTGGTCGTCACTGATGCTGGTGCCCTCCGCGGCCGTCCGCCAGAAGCGGAGCACGGCGTCGATGTCGGAGAGGCGGGCACAACGGATACGGAGGTGATCACTCATGGCGCCATCCCATCAACGACCCCGCGCGCACGTCGAACCCTTTCGTTGAGGGGATGGCGCCACGATGCGGGCGGCCGCCCCGTACCCGGCGCCGCGGGGCCCGGCGGCACCCGGCCGGACCCGCGGACGCGTCAGCCGCGCCGCACCTCCTCGATCACCGGCGCGAACTCCTCCATGACCGGATCCAGCACGGTGATGTACGAGAACCCGAACCGCCCGCGGCGCTCGCGCAGCTGGTCCGCGATCTCGGCGGGCGTCCCGATGAGCACCGTCGGCGCCTGGAGCAACTGCTCCGCGTCGAGCCCCAGGCCCTCCGCCGCCAACTCCCGCGCCGCGGCCCGGCGGTCGTCGGTCACCACCACCCGCTGGACGAGGACGTTCCGCTCGGCCGGATCGGTGCGCCCGGCGGCCTCCTCGTACGTCGTGTAGCGGGCCACCGACGCCGCCACCTCCTCGGCGGACAGCAGCTCCAGCGTGCCCTCGGTGCGCCCGGGGGCCTGCCGGGCGCCGGAGAACGCCGTGATCTGCGCATGCGCGGCGGCCAGTTGCAGCATCCGCGGGCCGTTGCCGCCGATGAGCAGCGGCGGGCCCGGCCGCTGCGCCGGTCGCGGGGCGAACTCCGGGTCGCCCAGCAGCCGGTCCAACTCCTCGGCGGTGCGGGTCAGATGGTCGACGCGCTCGCCCGGCGACCCGAAGGGCAACCCCGCCGTCTCGTGCTCGGCGCGGACGTAACCGGTGCCAAGGCCGAGCTCCAGCCGCCCGCCGGTGAGCGTGTCGGTGGTGGCCGCCTCGCGGGCGAGCAGCGCGGGGTGGAAGAAACCGGCGTTGAGGACGAACGTGCCGACCCGCGGCCTGGAGGTCACCTCCGCCGCTGTGACCAGCGCCGGGAACGGCGCCGGACGGCCGAGATGGTCCGGTACGAGCAGTACGTCGTAGCCCAGCTCCTCGGCCCGTCGGCATGTCCGGCGCCAGGTCGCGCCGGTGTCGATGGTGAGGATGGCGAGTCCGAAACGGAACGGTCGGGACATGGGGCCCCCTTGGCGACGGGTACCCAAGGCCCGGTACCCGTGGGCACGTTCGGCTGCGTCCGAACGGAGTCATGCAACCACGGGAGCCGGTCGGGGCGGGATGGTCTCGGGGGAGTGCCTGGGTGAGTCCGGTGGCGTCGCTCGGCGTCAGGCGGTGCCATGTGGTGCCGTGTGGTGCCATCTGGCGTCATTGCGTGCCGCCTCTGGCGTGGGGGTGTATGTGGTGGCGCCGTGAGGCGAGTTGAATTTCCTGCGTTCTCGCAGTTCAGGCGGTTGTCTCTGTGCCTGTGCCGCGCGGGTTGTCGCTGGGGCTTGCGCGTGGCGCCATTGTGGCGCCATTATGGCGTCATGGATCTCACCCCGGTCGGTATCCGCGAAGACGCCGCCTGGATCGACGTCGCCTCCATCTCCGGCCAGGTCCGCAACGCGCTCACCGGCGCCGAAGCCCCGCAGAAGGCGACGGACGCCGTCGAGGTCCACGCCCGCACCCGCCACGGCAACATCGACATCCTCCGCGCCCACGCCTGAACACCCGTCCCGCACCCCACCACGCACCGCCTCACGGGTGTATTTGTCATGCCCATATCCCCTCGCGATCGCCCTCACGAAAGGTCACCCCATGTCTCACACCGACCCCGCCGCCCGTGCCCTCCCCACGGAGCGCGACGCCGGTCCCTTCGACCCGCCCCGGGAGATAACCCGGATGCGCGAGGCCCGCCCCGTCAGCCCGCTGCGCTTCCCCGACGGTCACGAGGGCTGGATCGTCACCGGCTACGACGAGGCCCGGCAGCTGCTGGCCGACAGCCGGTTCAGCTCCCGCCAGGACATCGGCATCCTCCATGTGCCGTACGAAACCCCGGGGATGCCCGTGCCGACCGAACCGTCCCCGCAGGTGCCGGGCCTGTTCATCGCCATGGACCCGCCGGACCACACCCGGCTGCGGCGCAAGCTCACCGGCGCGTTCACCGTCAAGCGGATGAGGAGACTCGAAGAGCACATCGCCGACGTCGTCGAACAGCAGCTGGACGCGTTGGCGCGCCTGGCCCCGCCGGTCGACCTGGTCAAGGAGTTCGCGCTGCCGGTGCCCTCGCTGGTGATCTGCGAACTGCTCGGCGTCCCCTACGAGGACCGCGACACCTTCCAGACCAACTCCGCCCGCTTCCTGCTCAAGGAGCAGACGCTCGAAGAGAAGATGGCCGCGTACGGCGCGATGACCGCCTACCTCGCCGAGCTGGTCACCCGTAAGCGCGCCGAACCCGGCGACGACATCCTCTCCGACCTGGCCCGCCACGACGACCTCACCATCGAGGAGTTGACCGGCATCGCCTTCCTGCTGCTGCTCGCGGGCCACGAGACCACCGCCAACATGCTGGGCCTGGGCGCCTTCGCGCTCCTGGAGCACCCCGAGCAGCTGGCCGCGCTGCGCGCCGACCCGGAGCTGACGCCGGGCGCCGTCGAGGAGCTGATGCGCTACCTGTCCGTCGCCGACATGTTCTACCGCTATGCCACGGAGGACATCGCGCTGGGCGGCGAAACCCTCCCCGAGGGCTCGACCGTCGTCGTCTCCCTGCTGGCCGCCAACCGTGACCCCCGCCGCTTCGACGACCCCGACGCCCTGGACATCCGCCGCAACGCCCGCGGCCACCTCTCCTTCGGGCACGGCGTCCACCAGTGCCTCGGCCAGCAACTGGCCCGTATCGAGATGCGCGCCGGGTTCGACGGACTGCTGCGCCGCTTCCCGGACCTCGCCCTCGCCGTCCCCGCCGACGAGGTGCGGCTGCGGACCGACATGAACATCTACGGGGTCCATGCCCTGCCGGTCACGTGGACGGACACGGCCCGGTAGCCCGTCGGCCGCGCACCGGGCCCGCCCCGGGGACCGTTCCGCGCACGGTCCCCGGGGGCGCGCTCAGCTCACCGCGTCCAAGCCGCTCCAGATCTCCCCGGACAGCGCCACCGCGGCGTCCGTCGCGCCCGCCGCGCAGGCGTCGATCAGCGCGTCGTGCCGGGCGGCCGAGGCGCGCGCCGCCGCCCCGGAGAACCGGCGCCGCTCCCACCGGCGCAGCAACGGCGTGTACCGGCGGACCGTCTCGGCGAGCGCGGCGTTGCCGCAGACCTCGACCGGGACGGCGTGCAGCGCGTCGTCCGCGGCGAGCGCCGCCGTGGCGTCCTCGGCGTCCAGCGCGCGGACGAAGTCCTCGTTGGCCGCCCGCATCCGCGCCAGATCGGCGGCGGTCAGCCGCGGCACCGCCTCCCGTACGGCCAGCGCGTGCATCGCCCGCACCACCGCGAGCGCGTCCCGGGTCTCCCGCGCGTCGACCGGCGCGACCCGGGTGTAGCTCTGCGGCTTCGACACCACCAGGCGCTCGCCGGTCAGCCGCGCCAGGGCCTGGCGGACCGGCGCACGGGACAGGCCCAGGCGCGCGGCCAGTTCGGCGTCGTTGAGTTTCTGCCCGGGAGGAAGCTCACCGGAGACGATCGCCTCCAGCAGCGCGTCGTACGCCTCGTCGCGCAGCAGCCTTCTCGGGACCGGTTCCAGTGCGGTCACCCGGCGATCCTAAGGTGCCCGCCCGGGCGGGCCGCGGTGACGGGTGGGGGCGGGCGCCCCGGCCCGCACCGGGTGTCGTACCGTGACCCGACGCCACTGACATTTCAGATGTCAGTCACCTCGGCGCGCGCCCGCCCCGGCGCGACGGCCTCGACACACGGGAGAGACGACTGTGCGGATACGCCCCGGCCGCCCGCGCCGGATGCCGGCCCTCGCCACGCCCATGGGCCTCGGCGTCCTCGCCGCCGCCGGATTCGCCATGAGCTTCGTGCTCAACCGCGGGATGAGCCTGTCCGGCGGCTCGTGGATGTGGACCGCGAGCCTGCGCTACCTCTTCATGGTGGTGCCGATGACCGCCCTGGTCGCGGTGCGCGGCGGCCTGCCCGCCGTGCTGCGCAGCCTGCGCACCCGCCCCGCCCGGTGGCTCCTGTGGTCGACGGTCGGCTTCGGCCTCTTCTACGCGCCGCTCGCCTGGGCGTCCGAGGCGGGCGCCGGGTGGCTGGTCGCCTCGACCTGGCAGCTGGTCATCGTCGCGGGCATCGCCATCGGCGCGCTGGGCGGCGCCCGCGTCCCGCTGCGTACCGTCCTGGTCTCCGTGCTGATCGTCATGGGCGTCGTTCTGACCCAGCTGGAACACGTCGGTGATACGGGCGCGTCCGCCGCGTTCACGGTGGTGGTGCCGGTGCTGATCGGGGCCGTCGCCTACCCGCTCGGCAACCGCATGCTGCTCGGCACGGACGGGCTCGACGGCGTCCAGCGCACCCTGGCGATGACGCTCGGCTCGCTGCCGCTGTGGCTGGTGCTGGCGGCCACCGCGGGCGTCACCGTGGGGCCGCCGTCCGGCGGGCAGGTGGTGCAGTGCGTGATCGTCGCGCTGGCTTCCGGCGTCCTCGCCACGACGCTCTTCTTCCGCGCGACGGACCTCGTCCGCGCTCAGCCGGCGGCGCTCGGGGCGGTCGAGGCGACGCAGGCGGCCGAGGTGCCGTTCACGCTGCTCGGCGAGGCGCTGCTGCTCGGGGTCGCGGCGCCCGCGGCGTCCGGCTGGCTCGGGCTCACCCTGATCCTCGCGGGCCTGTGCGTGCACGCCCTCGGTCACGGGCCCGGCGACGGGAACGCCCCGCGGACCGTGGCCGCCGGGGGCCCGACGAGCACGCGGGACGCGGCGGACGCCCCGCTCGCCCCGAACGGCTGTGGCACCCGTGGCCCCTGAGCCGCGCCGGGGCGTGTGCCGCGGGCCGGGGCGGGGCGCACGGCTCCGGTTGCCGGGGCCGCCGACCGCTTGCCGGTGCTAGCGGATGCGCGCTAGCGTGGAGAGGTGGCGAAAACACAGTTGAACGTCCGCGTGGACGAAGCCACCGCCGAAGCGGCCCGGGAGCGCGCCCTGCAGCGGGGAGTGAGCGTGAATCGCTATATCGAGGAACTCGTCCTCCGGGACGCCGGGGAGGTCGGCCAGACCTTCGTCGAGGCGGCCTCCGACTTCATGAAGCAGTACGAGCGCGTCTTCGCCGAGGAATTCGGGCGCGGCGCGGCGGGGCCCGCCGCGCGCGGCGTGGCCGGCGGCAGGGAAGGGCACCCGGGCAAGAAGTGACCCTGCGCATCGACCTCGCCTGGCTCCTCCTCGTCGCCGAACAGCACACCCCGGGCGACCCCGCGATCACCGACTGGGGCGCCCTCGTCGCCGCCGTCAGCCGCCACGAAGCGGAGATCATCGGCGTCCCCGTCTACACCGACCCGCAGGACCGCGCCGCGGCCCTCCTCCAGATCCTGCTGCGGGTACCGGCGCTGGAGCGGTCCAACGCCCTGTTCGCGACGGCCGTGGCCTACGGTTACCTCGTCGCCAGCGGCCTCAAGATCGCGACCTCGCCCGAGCGCGTCCGTGACCTCGCCCGCCTCGTCAAGGACGACACCACCGAACTGGCCGCCATCGCCGACGAACTGCGCAGTTGGACGGTCTGACGCACCGCCGGGCCCGCCCCGGCCCCGTACGCAACCCTCGACCGGATACCCGTGCGAACGAATCGCGCCACGCCCCCTGGAATGGCCCCTCGGCCCCGCGCGCGGCCGGACACGGTGGCACGCGGCACCGGCGGCATCCCGTACGGGAGACACCGACCGCCTTCGGCCCGGCTTCGGCCGCCCCCGCTCCGTACGCAGCACTGAAGGACGCATGCCCCAGCACTCCGCGCCGTCGGCACCCCCGCCCCCCTCCGAGACGACGGCCGCGGATCCCGCGCCGCCCGACGCCGCCGCGGACCGTTACGCCCGCAAGGCCGTCGTCGCCTCCGCCGTCGGCTACGGCCTCGAAGGCTTCGACCTCCTCATCCTCAGCTTCGCGCTCTCCGCCGTCACCGCCGGACTGCATCTGACGTCCACCCAGGCCGGATCGCTGACCACGCTCACCCTCATCGGGTGCGTCGCCGGCGGCCTGCTCTTCGGGATGCTCTCCGACCGCCTCGGCCGGATCCGGGTGCTGTCCTGGTCGATCGTGCTCTTCGCCGTCTTCACCGGCGCCACCGCCCTCGCCCAGGACTTCCCGCAGCTCGCCGCCTTCCGCTTCCTCGCCGGGATGGGCATCGGCGGCGAGTTCGGCATCGGCATGGCGCTCGCCGCCGAGGCGTTCCCCAGCCGCAAACGCGCCCGCGGCACCTCCTACGTCGGCCTCGGCTGGCAGGCGGGCGTTCTCACCGCCGCCCTCGTCTCCGCGCCGGTCATCAACGCCTGGGGCTGGCGCGCCCTCTTCGCCCTCGGCGTGGTGCCCGCCCTCGCCGCGTTCCTCTTCCGCCGCACCATGCGGGAACCGGCCGCGTTCACCGCCTCCACCGATCGCGCCCGCCCGGCCACCACACCGCTGCGCAGCCTCGTCGACACCCCCGCCGCGCGCCGCGCCACCCTCGGCGTCCTCGTTCTGACCTCCGTCCAGAACTTCGGCTACTACGGCCTGATGACCTGGCTGCCCAGCTACCTCTCCCAGCAGTTCGGCTACAGCCTCACCAAGTCCGGCGCCTGGACCGCCGTCACCGTCCTCGGCATGGCCTGCGGCATCCTCGCCTTCGGCCACCTCGCCGACCGCATCGGCCGCCGCCCCACCTTCTGGCTCTTCCAGACCGGCGCGGTCCTCACCGTCCTCGCCTACGCCACCCTCACCACGCCCGTCGCGCTGCTCATCGGCGGCGCCGTCATGGGCGCGTTCGTCAACGGCATGACCGGCGGCTACGGCGCGCTCATCGCCGAGCTGTACCCGACGCACGCCCGGGCCACCGCGCAGAACGTGCTGTTCAACCTCGGCCGCGGCGTCGGCGGCTTCGCCCCGCTCGTCGTCGCGCTGGTCGCCGGGAGCTTCGGCTTCCAGAAGGCCATCGGCCTGCTGGCGGTCCTCTACGTCCTGGACATGGCGGCGATGTTCCTCATCCCCGAACGCAAGGGCGCCGCCCTGGACTGACCCCCGCCACGGTGATGATCTCGGGGCTCGCCGCACCGAACGGGGAGCGGTCCCAGTCGCCGTACCGCTCCTCGACGGCCAGCCCCGCACCGGCCAGGAACTCGTCGAGGGCGTCCGCGGGCAGGAAGCGCAGGGTGCTGTCCGCCCGCACGGGGCGCGGCAGACCGGGCTCGGTGAGGGTGGTGGTGAAGCGGACCAACTGGCCGTCCACGGGCTGCCGCACCCGGTGCGCGATCCGGGCCCGCGCGCCGTCAGGTCCGGTCACCTCCACCGCGTGCGCGGGGGTCCACCGCTCCCACGCCCGCGCCGCCGGATTCCGCGTCTCGCACGCGAACCGGCCGCCGGGGGCCAGCGCCCGGCGGATGACGGTGAGCGCGGCCCGCACTTCCGCGTCCTCGCACAGCACCTGGAAGGTGTGGCCCGTCATCACCACGAGGTCGAACTCCGGCGCACCGCCGATGCCGCCCAGGTCCGCCGGGTCGGTGGTGGCGCCCAGACCGCCCGCGATCCAGGTGATACCGCCGGGGCCGCCCGCGCGCGCCCGGGCCAGCATCGCCGGATCCGGGTCGAGACCGCACAGGCGCCCGCGGTGGCCGCGTTCCCGGGCGCGGCGCAGCAGGGTGCCGGTGCCGCAGCCGACATCGAGGACCGCACCGGCCCGCATCACCAGGTCGAGGGAGAAGTCGTCGCAGGTGCCCCAGGGGTTGCAGGCGTCGTACCAGTGCGCCAGGCGCTCGGCGTCGGTGAGGCCGGTCATGGCCGTCAGCCTGCCGTGGACGGGGCGGCCGGGGGAGCGGATTTCCGGGCGGCCGGGGCGTGATGCGGCCGGTGCCCGCCACGGCTGACGCCCGCACCGGAGCCGGTGGGTCGCCGCCCGTGCCGGGCCCGGCAACCTTCCGCCCGTGCCGCCGCCCGTGCCGCCGCCCGTGCCGCCGCCCGTGCCGTGGGAGTACGGGCGTGCGCCGGGCCCCGCCCGTACTCACCCCGGCAAGCGAAACGCCCCCGACCCCCCGAGCGCGGGCGCCAGCCACCCCGGGGCCGCGGAGCGGAACGCGCCCGGCGGCAGGCTCCCGGCGCCCTCCGGTACCAGCCCGAGCAGTGGCGCGTCCGCGGCCGCGGGCAGGTCGTCGAGGTTGCAGCGGGAGGCCAGGTCGGGTTCGGCGGGCCAGCTGCCGATCACCGTGCCCGCGCAGCGCAGGCCGTGGGTGCGCAGGGCCAGTGCGGTCAGCGCGGTCGCGTTGAGCGTGCCGAGACCGGCCTCCGTCACCACGAGCACCGGCGCGTCCGCCAGCCGCGCCGCGTCCGCGAGGGTGCCGCCGACCGCGTCGAACCGGACCAGCAGCCCGCCCGCGCCCTCGACCAGTACCAGATCGTGCGAGGCCGCCAGCTTCTCCGCGGCGTCGGCGACCTCCTGCGGCCCGACCGGCGCCAGACCCGCCCGCGCGGCCGCCGTCGCCGGGGCCAACGGCTCGGGGAACCGTGCCAGTTCCGCCGCCGTCACCGCACCCGCCAGCCGCGCCACCTCCGCCGCGTCGCCCGGCTCGTCCGCCCCGACGCCGGTCTGCGCGGGCTTGAGCACGGCCACCGAACGCCCGCCCGCGAGCGCCGCCGCCGCGAGCGCCGCCGTCGTCACGGTCTTGCCGATCCCGGTGCCCGTACCCGTCACGAACAGCACCGTCATGGTGTCTCCTTCAGCCTTGTCGTACGTGCCTGTCGTCCGCGAGGGAACGCGAGATCACGCGCGGGAACGCGGGGAAAAGCTCTGGAAAAAGGGGCCGAGGCCCCGGGCGTCCCGCGAAGGCCCCGGGACGCCCGCGCCGGTCAGCCCTCCCGGGCGGCCGCGCACACCGCGGCGCAGATCCGGGCCACGTCGTCGTCGCCGGTGACGTACGGCGGCATCGTGTAGACGAGGTCCCGGAACGGGCGCAGCCAGACGCCTTCGCGGACCGCCGCCGCCGTCGCCGCGGCCAGGTCCACCTCGTGATCGAGCTGGACCACGCCGATCGCGCCCAGCACCCGGACGTCCCGCACCCCGGGAAGGTCCCGGGCCGCCGCCAGGCCCGTCCGCAGCCCGGACTCGATGCGGCGCACCTCGCCCGCCCAGTCCTGCGACAGCAGCAGATCGACGCTGGCACCGGCGACCGCGGTGGCCAGCGGATTGCCCATGAACGTCGGGCCGTGCGCCAGCACCGGCACCTCGCCGCGCGAGATACCCGCCGCCACCTCCGCCGTGCACAGCGTCGCCGCCAGCGTCAGATAACCGCCGGTCAGCGCCTTGCCCAGACACATCACATCCGGGGCGACCCCGGCGTGCCCGGCGGCGAAGAGCGAGCCCGTACGGCCGAAACCGGTGGCGATCTCGTCGAGGACCAGCAGCACGCCGTGGGCGTCGCACGCCTCGCGCAGCACCCGCAGATAGCCGGGGGAGTGGAACGCCATCCCGCCCGCGCCCTGCACCACCGGCTCCACGATCACCGCGGCCAGCTCGTCGGCGTGACGGCCGATCAGCTCCCGCAGATGCGCCGCGTACGCCTCGTCGACCGGGGCGTCGAAGCCCGGCGGCGGCGCGTCCGCGAAGATCTGCCGCGGCAGGACGCCCCGCCACAGCTCGTGCATCCCGCCCTCGGGGTCGCACACCGACATCGGATGCCAGGTGTCACCGTGGTAGCCGCCGCGCCAGGTCAGCAGCCGCTGCTTGCGCGGGCGGCCCACCGAGCGCCAGTACTGCAGACACATCTTGACGGCGACCTCGACCGCCACCGAACCGGAGTCGGCGAGGAAGACATGGCGCAGCGGCTCGGGCGTGACGGCGACCAGCCGTTCGGCCAGCCGCACGGCGGGCTCGTGGGTGAGCCCGCCGAACATCACATGGCTCATCCGCCCCAGCTGCTCGTGCGCCGCCTCGTCCAGCACCGGGTGCCGGTAGCCGTGCACCGCCGACCACCACGACGCCATCCCGTCGACCAGCTCACGGTGCCCGCCCGCCGGTTCGGCCAGCCGCAGCCGCACCCCGGCCGCCGACTCGACGACCAGCGGTGCCGCGCGGCCGGGCATCGGACCGTACGGATGCCAGACGTGCTGCCGGTCGAGGGCGAGCAGGTCGGCCGGGGGAAGCGGCTCAGGCATTGGGCGGCAGCTCCGTGCCCGCGCCCCGGCGGCGCACCGACACCAGGCCCCGCCGGACCTCGTCGGAGGGGGCGCCATCGGACGAGGCGGCCTGTTCGGGGACCTCGCCGGAGCTGTGGCAGCCGCCCGCCTCCGCGTCGCCGCAGCCACCGTCACCGCACACGCCGCCCTGGACGCGGTGGCCGGGCAGCGTCGTGGTGTCGGTGCCCTCCACCTCGAAACCGGCGTCCGCGATCATCGCCAGATCGTCCTTGCCCGCCTGCCCCTCGCTGGTCAGATAGTCGCCCAGGAACAGGGAGTTGACGAGGTGCAGCGCCAGCGGCTGCATGCTGCGCAGATGCACCTCCCGCCCACCGGCCAGCCGCACCTCGACGTCCGGGCAGACGAACCGCGTCATCGCCAGGATCCGCAGCGCCCGCTGCGGCGTGAGGTTCCACTCCTTCGCCAGCGGCGTCCCCTCGAACGGGATCAGGAAGTTCACCGGCACCGAGTCCGGGTCCAGCTCCCGCAGGGCGAACACCACGTCGACCAGGTCCGCGTCGCTCTCGCCCATCCCGGCGATCAGCCCGGAACACGCCGACATCCCGGCCGCCTGCGCCTGCCGCACGGTCTCCACCCGGTCCCCGAAGTCATGGGTGGTGCAGATGTCGCCGTACGTCGCCTCCGAGGTGTTGAGGTTGTGGTTGTAGGCGTCCGCACCGGCCTCCCGCAGCCGACCGGCCTGACCATCCGTCAGCAATCCGAGGCAGGCGCACACCTCGACGCCCTCGTTCTGCTCCTTGATGGCGGAGATGGTCTCCGAGACCCGCTCGACGTCCCGGTCGGTCGGACCGCGCCCGCTGGCCACCAGGCACACCCGCTTCGCGCCCCCGGCCACCCCGGCGGCCGCGGCCCGCGACGCGTCTTCCGGCTTCAGCCAGGTGTACTTGAGGATCTCCGCCTTCGACCCGAGCCGCTGCGAGCAGTACGAGCAGTCCTCGGGGCAGAGCCCGGACTTGAGGTTGACGAGGTAGTTGAGCTTCACCCGTCGGCCGAACCACTGACGGCGCACCTTCCCGGCCGCGGCCACGACGTCGAGCAGGTCGTCATCGGACGTCGCCAGTACGGCGAGTGCCTCTTCGCGGGTCGGCAGCTCGCGCCGCAGCCCCTTCTCCACCAACGTGTTCAGCAGCTCCATGGCGATGATCCTGACGTACGCCGGTGCCCCGGGCCAAGGAGGATTCCCACAACGCGCCCGGATCGGGGTGTGTGTATCACCACACCCTGGGGCGGTGGAACGACCGCTAACGTCTATCAGCAGTCCACAATCACCAACGACCTCGCCCGCGACGCCGCCGACCCTCGCGGGCGGGGCCGCACAGGGAATCGAAGGAAGCCGATGCCAGCGGATCCCGGCGTGGCGTTCGGCTGGCTCGACACGGCCCACGACGCGCGGCTGCACGCGGGTCTGCGCCGCGCCCTGCGCCCCCGCTCCGCCTCCTGCGAACTGCTGGACCTGGCGAGCAACGACTACCTCGGACTCGCCCGCCACCCGCTGGTCACCCGCGCCGCGGCACAGGCCGCGCACCGCTGGGGCGCCGGGGCCACCGGCTCCCGGCTGGTCACCGGCTCCATCGAACTCCACGCCACGCTGGAGGCCGAACTCGCCGCGTTCTGCGGCTTCGAGGCGGCCCTCGTCCTCTCCTCCGGGTACGCCGCCAACCTCGCCGCCGTCACCGCCCTCACCGGACCCGGCGCCCTCGTCGTCTCCGACGCCGGCAACCACGCCTCCCTCATCGACGGCTGCCGCCTCTCCCGGGCCCGCAAGGCCGTCGTCGCGCACGCCGACCCCGCCGCCGTGGACGCCGCGCTCTCCGCGCACGGCGGCCGGGCGCTCACCATCACCGACGCGGTGTTCTCCGTCGACGGTGACGCCGCGCCGCTGCCCGCCCTCGCCGCCGCCTGCCGTCGCCACGGCGCGGGTCTCCTCGTCGACGACGCCCACGGGCTCGGGGTGCTCGGCGACGGCGGGCGCGGCGCCGTCGCCGCCGCCGGGCTCGCCGGGGCGCCGGACACCGTCGCCACCGTGACGCTGTCGAAATCCCTCGGCTCCCAGGGCGGCGCGGTCCTCGGCCCGGCCCGGGTCATCGAGCATCTGGTCAACACCGCGCGGACGTTCATCTTCGACACCGGGCTCGCCCCGGCGGCGGCCGGCGGCGCCCTCGGCGCGCTGCGGCTGCTGCGCCGCGAACCGGAGCGCGCGGCCCGCACCGGCGAGGCCGCCGCCGCCCTCTACCACCGGCTGACCGCCGCCGGGCTGGCCGCGGTCCGGCCGGACGCCGCCGTCGTCGCGGTCCGCGCCCCGTCGCCGGATGCCGCCGTCCGCTGGGCGGCCGACTGCCGCGCCGCCGGCCTCCTCGTCGGCTGCTTCCGCCCGCCGTCCGTGCCCGACGGCGTCTCCCGGCTGCGTCTGACGGCCCGCGCCGATCTGACGGACGCCCATCTCCACACGGCGGTACGGATCCTGACGGCGACCGCGCCGCGCGGATGACCCTCCGGGCGGCGGGGCGCACCGGACGGTGCGTGCGCCGGAGCCGCCGGTAGCGGCCGGAGGGCCGCCGGGGGCGCCCGAACCGCTCTCGCGTCGTACGATTCACCGCTTCGAGCGAGAGATATGGGCATTTCGTGGTGGATCACGGGGCGTACCGGCAGCATGGACCGCCGGTCCGCACCCCGGCGTGCGTGGCCGACTCGGTGACCGAGCGGCGTCCCGCCTCCCGCCCGTGCGCCGGATCCGACCCCCGGTGGGAAAAAGGATGGCACCGCGATGGCAGATCACCAGGAATCCACCCTCACCCTCCCCGGCGCGCCGGAGTCGGTCGCGAGCGCGCGCAGGCACGTTTCCGCGGTGCTCGGCGCCTGGGGCCTGGACCCGGCCGCGCCGCTCACCGACGTGGTCCGGCTGATCGTCTCCGAGCTGGCCACCAACGCCGTCCGGCACACCGACGACACCTCCCCGTACTTCACCGTCGCGCTGCGGCTCGACCGCGACGAGACGCTGACCGCGGGGGTCACCGACCGCGACCCCCGGCCGCCCCGGCGGCTCCCCGCCGAGCTGTGCCGGGACGGCGGCCGCGGCCTGCTGATCGTCGGTCTGCTGGCCGCCGAGTCCGGGGGAGAGGTGGCGACCGTGCCGGACCCGGGCGGCGGCAAGACCGTCCGGGTCCGGCTGCCGTGGCCGTCCGCCGGGCGGTGACCCGCGGCCCCCGCCGCTCAGCCGACCCGGCCGTACGACACCGCGCCGGTCCAGATCTTCTCCAGGCGGACGACGGTGCCGGTGCGCGGGGCGTGCCAGATGCGGCTGTGACCGGCGTAGATCCCGACGTGGTAGACGCCCTGGCCGCCGTGGAAGAAGACCAGGTCACCGGCCTTGCGGGCGGCGGCGCGGATGTGGCGTGTGCGGTTGTACTGCGCGGCGGTGGTGCGTGGCAGGCTCCGTCCGGCGCGCTTGAAGGCGTACTGCGTCAGCCCCGAGCAGTCGAAACGGTGCGGCCCCCGGGCGCCGTACTGGTAGGGCGCGCCCTTCTTGGACGCGGCGATCCGTACCGCCGTGGCGGAGACGGGGCTGGCGTCGGCGCCCGGGGGGAGCGTGACGGTCGCGCCGACGGTGGCGAGTGTGAGAGCGGAGATGGTTCCGGCCCGGGCGACCGCGGCCGGCATGTGCATGCGCACAGTCATGCGCAAACCCTTCGTCAGCCGCCTGCGAAGGAAGACCTGTCGGGTTCGGGCAGGCGAAGTTGCCCGGCCGTGCGTACGGCTTCACCCCAAGGGGCCCGTCGGCCTGACGGCCGTGGCCCCGTCGTGCTCGGGTCCTCCGCTCCTGCCGATGCGTCCGCGTCGACCTGACATCCGGGACGGCGGCAGGATTCGGCGTCCGTCCGGACCGCCCCGCCGCTGCGGCGGGGGCTTGTCGTCGAGGGGATCGTCACGCATCGGGCGGGCGAATTCCGCGCTGAAATGACGAAGTGTGACATTGATCACAAGTGTGTCAAGTGGTGCTTTCAGGGCGGCCGGTGCCGGGCGCCCGGTCCGCCCGCGCGCCCCGGACCAGCGGGAAAGCGGTCCCGCGCCGCGCTCTCCGCCCCGGCGCCCTGCAACATGACGCCCCCGTGAGAGCCGGGAACGGGCTGGTCCGTACGGGCGAGCCCGGTCGGGTGAGGGGTGTCGGGCGCGGGCACGGCCGGACCGGCGGCGCGCGGCGGTCGGCCACCGTCGTGGCATGCCGCGGCCCGGCCGCCGGGAGGGGCGGCCGGGCCGCGGGAGCCGACCGGGTGAGGTCAGGCCGGTAGCGCGCGAGCGCGGGAGGTCAGGAGCTCAGCTCCCAGACCGCTTGGGCGATGGCGTCGGTGTGGTTGTCCAGCGCCGTGTCGTCGATGTTCTTCGAGGTGTCGCAGGACTCGTGGTAGCAGGCGTCGAACGCCTTGCCCGCCTCGCCGCCCCACGCCTTGGCCTGCGCGTCGGTCTTGATGTAGTCGGCGCCGGAGAACAGCCCGCCGACCGGGACCCCGGCGTCCTTGAACGGTGCGTGGTCGGAGCGGCCGTCGCCCTCGGTCTCCTTCTCGGTGGCGATGTCCTTGGACGCGAACCAGTCCTTGAACACCTTCTCCAGCCGCGCGTCGTCGTCGTAGACGAAGTAGCCGGGGTTGGGGGAGCCGATCATGTCGAAGTTCAGATACGAATCGAGCTTCGCGGTGTCGGCGCCGAGCGAGTCGACGTAGTGGGAGGAGCCGATCATGCCGTCCTCCTCGTCGCCCCACCAGCCGAACCGCAGGTGCTTGGTGGGCTTGAGGTCCGCCTTGGCGACCGCGAGCGCGACCTCCAGGATCCCGGCGGAACCGGACCCGTTGTCGTTGATGCCGGGGCCCGCGGGGACGGAGTCGAGGTGGGCGCCGGACATCACGGTCTTGCTCTCGTCGCCGCCCGGCCAGTCGGCGATGAGGTTGTACCCCTTCGCGCCGCCGCTGTTGAACTCCTGGACCTGCGTGGTGAACCCGGCGGCGTCCAGCTTGCCCTTCACATAGTCGATCGACGCCTGGTACCCGGCGGTGCCGTGGGCGCGGGTGCCGTTGTTGGCGTCGGCTATGGACTGGAACTTGGCGAGGTCGGCCTTGATGTCGGCCACCGGGATGTCGGGCGCGGCGGTCGGCGCGGTCGCCTGGGCGCTGGCCGCGACGCCGAGCAGACCGACGACGGCGGCGCAGGCGCCGGTGGCGAGGGTGAGGCGGCGGGTACGGGCGGTGCGAGTCACGGTGTGGCTCCGATGCTGGTGTGGGGGGTGGTGCGGAGCGTTTTGACGCGCACATGAGGATCGTGAGCGATCTCCGCCCCGTCAAGAGCGGATACCGGACAGTGGTGTTCGTCGAGCGGTGGATGGCCCGGATTGCCCGGAGCGTGCAATTCGCGGCACCCGGGGTGTCGTGCCCGATCGGTCCGGCCGGCGTTCCGGGATGTGGAATTCGCCGCCGCATTACGGCCGTCGGGAATTTCCGGATCGGGAAATCCGGAAGGGGAATTCGGTCGCCACTCGGTAACTCCCGGTAAGGAAGGTGCCGACTCTCCAGTGATGAGAAGGGTTCCTCAGGTGGGCAGGCGTGTAACGCCGAGGAAATGTGCCCGAACTCATCGCTACGCGAGGGGGTGTTGATGACCTCTTGCGGAGGGGCGGTTTGCTCTCCCTTTAGTCGCTGTGTGATACATCTACCCATACGGGCGTGTCCACGCCTGTGACCTGGGCGAACGCGTACCCGGGCAGGAAGTCTGTGAGGTGGAACGTATGCAACTGACCCCGCATGAGCAGGAACGCCTGATGATTCATGTGGCAGCCGACGTGGCCGAAAAGCGCCGAGCGCGGGGGCTGAAGCTCAACCACCCGGAATCCATTGCGCTGCTGACCGCCCACATCCTCGAAGGGGCACGCGACGGCCGCACGGTCGCCGAGCTGATGTCCTCCGGACGCCAGGTGCTCAGCCGCGACGACGTCATGGACGGCGTCCCCGAAATGATTCATGACGTGCAGGTCGAGGCCACCTTCCCCGACGGCACCAAGCTCGTCACCGTTCACGAACCCATCAACTGACCGCGGGAGAGCAGAAGATGATCCCGGGACAGATCCTCTACGCCGACGAGCCGGTACGCCTCAACGAAGGCCGCCCCCTCACGCGCATGACCGTCCTCAACTCCGCCGACCGCCCCGTGCAGGTCGGCTCCCACTACCACTTCGCCGAGGCCAACCCGGGCCTGGCGTTCGACCGTGCAGCCGCGCACGGCATGCGGCTCAACGTCGCGGCGGGCTCCGCCGTGCGTTTCGAGCCCGGTATCCCCACCGAGGTCGAGCTGGTCCCCCTCGCGGGCAAGCGGATCGTCGCCGGGCTGCGCGGTGAGACCGGAGGCACCCTCGATGGCTGAGCTTTCCCGCCAGGACTACGCCGACCTCTTCGGCCCGACGACCGGCGACCGTATCCGCCTCGCCGACACCGACCTGGTCATCGAGATCGAGGAGGACCGCAGCGGCGGTCCCGGACGCGCCGGGGACGAGGCCGTCTTCGGCGGCGGCAAGGTCATCCGCGAGTCGATGGGCCAATCCCGCGTCACCCGCGCCGAGGGCGCCCCCGACACCGTCATCACCGGCGCCGTCGTCCTCGACCACTGGGGCATCGTCAAGGCGGACGTCGGCATCCGCGACGGCCGGATCGTCGCCCTGGGCAAGGCGGGCAACCCCGAGACGATGGACGGGGTCCACCCCGGCCTCGTCATCGGCCCGGAGACCGAGATCATCGCCGGTAACGGCAAGATCCTCACCGCCGGTGCCATCGACACCCACGTCCACTTCATCTGCCCCCAGCAGGTGGACGAGGCCCTCGCCTCCGGCGTCACCACCCTCGTCGGCGGCGGCACCGGCCCCGCCGAGGGCAGCAAGGCCACCACCATCACCCCCGGTGCCTGGCACATCTCCCGGCTCCTGGAGTCGATGGACAACCTCCCCGTCAACGTCGGTCTGCTGGGCAAGGGCAACACCATGTCCGCCGCCTCGATGCGCGACCAGCTGCGCGCCGGGGTCCTCGGCTTCAAGATCCACGAGGACTGGGGCGCCACGCCCGCCGTCCTCGACGCCTGCCTGAACATCTGTGAGGAGAGCGGCGCCCAGCTCGCGATCCACACCGACACCCTCAACGAGGCCGGATTCCTCGGCGACACCATCGCGGCCATCGCCGGGCGCTCCATACACGCCTTCCACGTCGAGGGCGCGGGCGGCGGTCACGCCCCCGACATGATCGCCATGGTCTCCGAGCCCAACGTGCTCCCCGCGTCGACCAACCCGACCCGGCCGCACACCGTCAACACCGTCGAGGAACACCTCGACATGCTGATGGTCTGTCACCACCTCAACCCGGCGGTCCCCGAGGACCTGGCGTTCGCCGAGTCCCGCATCCGGCCCTCGACCATCGCCGCCGAGGACATCCTGCACGACCTCGGCGCCATCTCGATCATGTCCTCGGACGCCCAGGCCATGGGCCGCATCGGCGAGGTCGTGCTGCGCACCTGGCAGACCGCACACGTGATGAAGAAGCGCCGCGGCCTGCTGACCGGCGACACCGCCGCCGACAACACCCGCGCCCGCCGGTACGTCGCGAAGTACACCATCAACCCGGCCGCGGCCCAGGGCATCGACCACGTCATCGGCTCCGTCGAGGACGGCAAGCTCGCCGACCTGGTGCTGTGGGACCCGGCGTTCTTCGGCGTCAAGCCGCTGCTCGTCATCAAGGGCGGCCAGATAGCCTACGCGCAGGTCGGCGACGCCAACGCCTCCATCCCCACCCCGCAGCCGATCCTGCCACGCCCCATGTTCGGCGCCATCGGCCGCGCCCCGGGCAGCAACTCCGTCAACTTCGTCTCCGCGCAGGCGGTCGAGGACGGTATCGCCGAACGGCTCCCGCTCGCCAAGGCGTACGAGCCGATCCGCAGCACCCGGTCCGTCACCAAGGCGTCGATGCGCAACAACGACGCCCTGCCGCGGGTCCACGTGGAGCCGGACACCTTCACGGTGACCATCGACGACGAGGTGGTCGAGCCCGCCCCCGCCGCCGAACTCCCCATGGCCCAGCGCTACTTCCTCTTCTGAGATGACGCAGATGACCTCATCCAGGAACGGCACGCACCCCGGAGGCCCGCGATGAACCGCGCCGCCCTCATGGTGCTCGCCGACGGCCGGTTCCCCGCCGGAGGGCACGCGCACTCCGGCGGGGCGGAGGCCGCGGTCGCGGCCGGACGCATCACGGACGCCGCCTCGCTGGAGGCGTTCTGCCGCGGTCGGCTGCACACCGCCGGGCTGGTCGCGGCGGGGCTCGCCGCGGCCGCCGCGGCCGGCGGCGACCCGCTGGCCCTCGACGACGTGGCGGACGCCCGCACGCCCGTCCCGGCGCTGCGCGCCGCCGCCCGCCGCCTGGGCCGCCAGATGATGCGGGCGGCGCGGGCGGCCTGGCCGTCGGCGGAGCTGGCCGCGCTGGCCGCGGCGCGGCCGCGCGGCGCCCACCAGCCGGTGGTGCTGGGCGTCGCCGCCCGCGCCGCCGGGCTGACGCCGCTGGACGCCGCCTACGCCGCGGCGTACGAGAACGTCAGCGGTCCGGCGACCGCGGTGGTCCGGCTGCTCAGCCTGGACCCCTTCGACGCCACCGCCGTCCTCGCCCGCCTCGCCGGCGACCTCGACCGTCTCGCGGCCGACGCCGCGGCGGCCGGGGCCCGCTTCCCGACGGAGGGGCCGCACGTGCTGCCCGCCGCGTCGGCGCCGCTGCTCGACATCACCGCCGAACAGCACGCCGCCTGGCCGGTCCGCCTCTTCGCCTCCTGACCACCGCCGCCGGGAGCCACCCGCTCCCGGCGGCCCCCTGCGCCTCGCGCGCTCGCACGACTACGGAGTCCGTATGCACCTCGACCACGAACTCGACGAGATCTTCCCGCACCGCCACAGCTACAGCGCCGCGGTGTCCACCCGCCCCGACGGCACCCGCCGCGCCCTGCGCATCGGCCTGGGCGGCCCGGTCGGCACCGGCAAGACCGCCACCGTCGCCGCCCTGTGCCGGGCGCTGCGCGACGAACTGTCCCTCGCCGTCGTCACCAACGACATCTACACGCGGGAGGACGCCGAGTTCCTGCTGCGCGAGGCGGTCCTGCCCGGTGAGCGGATCAAGGCGGTGGAGACCGGCGCCTGCCCGCACACCGCGATCCGCGACGACATCTCCGCCAACCTGGAGGCCGTCGAGGACCTGGAGGACGAGGTCGGCCCGCTCGATCTGATCCTCGTCGAGTCCGGCGGCGACAACCTGACCGCCACCTTCTCCAAGGGCCTCGTCGACGCGCAGATCTTTGTCATCGACGTCGCGGGCGGCGACGACATCCCCCGCAAGGGCGGCCCCGGCGTCACCACCGCGGACCTGCTGATCGTCAACAAGACCGACCTCGCGCCCCACGTCGGCGTCGACCTGGAGGGCATGGCCCGCGACGCCAAGGCCCAGCGCGGTGAACTGCCCGTCGTGTTCACCAACGTCAAGTCCGACGGCGGCGTCACCCCGGTCGCCGAGTGGGTCCGTGCCCGCCTCGCCGGCTGGACCACGAGCGCCGCATGAGCCCCGCGCCCACCACCACCCGGCCGTCCGGCGTCCCGGCCACGGCCGCCGGACTGCGGGCCACCGCCCGCATCCTCGCCCGCACCGACGCGCACGGCATTACCCGGCTGCCCGTCCTGGACGGTTCCGGGCCGTTCGCGCTGCGCCGGACCGGCTTCCCCGGGCCGCAGGCCCGCGTCTGCATGGTGGGCGCGATGAGCGCCCCGCTCGGCGGTGACCGGCTGGCCGTCGAGGCCACCGCCGAGGCCGGGGCGTCGCTCCACCTGACCGCGTCCGCCGCCACCGTCGCGCTGCCCGGCCGCACCGGCGACGCCGCCACCTACGACGTCCGGCTGACCGTCGGCGACGGCGCCCGCCTCGACTGGCTGCCCGAACCGCTGATCTGCGCCGAGGGCAGCGACCTGTGGATGACCACCACCGTCGAACTGGCCCCCACCGCCCGCCTCGTCCTGCGCGAGGAACAGGTCCTGGGCCGCAGCGGCGAGCACACCGGCACGCTGCACAGCCGCCTGACGGTCCGCCGCGCCGGACGCACCCTGCTGGACCAGGAGACCGCCTACGGCCCCGGCGTACCCGGCTGGGACACCTCCGCCGCCCTCGGCGGCCACCGGGCTCTCGGTCAACTCCTCGCCGTAGGGCCGGAGTTCGAGGACGCCGAGCAGCGGGTGCGGCTGCTGGGCGGGGCCGCGCCGGAGCGGCGGGACGCGACCGGCGGGCAGGGCGTGCTGGCGCCGCTGACCGGCCCCGCGGTCCTCGCCACCGCCGTCGCCCCGGATGCCCTGCGGCTGCGCGCCGTCCTCGACGAGGCGGCCCGGAGCCTGCCGGGCTGAACCGCTCAGACCTCCAGTACCTCCTCGACCCGGGCGAGCCGGTGGCGGGCCAGCGCGAGATTGGCGCGCTTGCGGTCGAGCACCAGATAGAGGAAGAGCCCGGCGCCGTGGCGCCCGGTCACCGGCCGGATCAGGTGGTACTGCGAGGTGAGCGTGATCAGCATGTCCTCGATGGAGCCCTGCAGATCCAGCATCTCCATCGTGCGCAGCTTCGCGCGGACGAGATCGGTGTTCCCCGCCGCGGCGACCTCCATATCCAGTGAGTTGCTGCCGCCGAGCGCCGCCAGCGTCATCCCGCTGGTGTGATCGACGAGGGCGATGCCGATGACGCCTTCGATGGTCGACATCGCATCGGCGAGCGCGTTTTCCATGGATGCCATAACGGTGCACACCTTTCTGGGTACGGGTTGCGGCGGGGCGTGAAACGCGGGGCCCGGACGGGGCGTTGGGGGAGCGGCGACCGGTGGAGGCGGGCGGGAACGGCGGTGGGATCAGGACGGGTCCGCGGCGGGCGCCTCGTCCACCAGCGCACCGATGCGCTCCGCGGCCTGACGGGCCTGCAGATGCAGTCGCCCCACATTGATCTCCGGGCCGCCCACGGTGGTCAGCACCGCCTTCGCCCCCGCCGCGTACGCCGCGACGTAGCCGTGCGTGCCGCGGGTGAGGGTCTCCTCGAAGCCGCCCTGACCGGTCGCCTCGGTGAGACGCTTGGCGACGCCGATGGCCGCCGCGGTGAGCGCGGCGAGGGCGTCCGGTTCGATGTTCCGCAGATCGTGGGCGATGACCATGCCGTCCGCGCTGGCCACCATGCCGCCGCGGAGATGGCGCACCTGGTCGCGCAGCGCGTGCAGTTCGTCCCGCACCCTGGGCTGGATCGTCATCAGTCTCCTCTTCTCGGCGCGCCGTGCGAGGGCACGTCTCATGGGTCGTCACAACGGTTCACAGGTTCTCCTCCAGTGCCGTACGCAGGCGGGTGAGGAGGGTGACATCGGGGTCGGCGGTCTCCGGGAGCCCGGCCGGCAGCCCCGGCGTCCCGGCGGACGGCTGCGGGTCCCGCTCCCGCGCCTCCTCCAGGCACACCCCCGGACGCCGCCGGGGCAGCGCGCCCGGCGTCCCGCCGTCGTCCGCGGCGGAGTGCGTCGGCCGCTCCGCGTCCCGCTCACGCCCGGCGGCCCGCGACGACGGCCCGCCGCTCCGCCCGCCCGCGGGAGGCCGCGACGGCAGCCCGCCGTCGCGGCCACCGGGGCCACCGCGCGTCGGCAGCGCGGGCGCGGCACCCGACCGCTTGTCCGGGCCGCCCCGGTCCCGCCCGGCCGTGCCGGATCGGTTCTCCCCGCCGCCCCGCGGGCGCTCGGACCCGCCCGGCCGCGCCCCGCCACCGCTCCGGCCCGCGGGGCGGGCGCCGGACGGCTCCGGGCTCGTGCCACCGGCCGTCCCCGCGCCGCCGGTCGCCTTCCCGCCGCTCGTCGCCGCCGTACCGCCGCCTGCTTTCCTGCCACCGCCCGTCGCCGTACCGCCGGTGGTCGGCGTTCGGCCGGTTGCCGCCGCGCCGCCGGTGGTGGGGCTTCCGCCGCTCGCCGCCGCACCACCGGCCGTGTCCGTGCCACCGGCCGTCCCTGTCCCGCCGGCCGCCCCCGCGCCCTCCGGGAGCACAACCAGCCCGCCCGCGGCCAGCCGCCGTACCTCCAGCAGCGTCCAGAACACCGAGTGCCCCAGCGCGTGGGCGAGACCGGCGGGGGTGCGCCGCCCGTCCGCCGCCGCCAGCAGGAGCCGGGCCCGCCAGCCGGGGCCGTCCTCGCGGCGGGTGTCCGGGGTCAGGACGACCGGCGCGCCGTCCACCGCCTCCCACGTCCGCCAGGCGTCCAGCTGCGCCCGGCGGACGGCGACCGCCCGCAGCAGCGCGGCGACGCCCACCTGCCGTACGGCCTCGGGGCAGTGCTCCGCGCCGGGCGTGAACGACGTGCCCTCCCCGGGGAGCGGCAGCACCAGGAACGCCGCGTCCAGCAGCAGCGTCAGATGGCGGATCTGCCGCAGCACCAAGCTCTCCGGCGCGACGTCCCCGGCGCCCGCCCCGGACGCGGGACCGCCTCCGGAGGTACGCGCCCGCCCGCCGGCTCCGGACGCCGCCCGGCCCTGCCGCGTGCGGCGTGATCGCCCGCCCTCGCGGGGCGGGGCGGATCCGGGCAGGTCGTCGCACTCCACCCAGGAGACCGCGCCGTCTCGGAGACGGATGCGGCCACCGGGGAAGTGGAGTGCGCCGGTGGCCCGTTCGGCGGCGAGTCGCGCGAGCGGGCCGTCCGGTCCGGTCGGGGGAGTGGAGGCGGACTGGCCCATGGCGTTCCCCTAGCGTGTCCGGTCGAGCGGTACCGGGCCGAGCACGGCCCCGCGCACCGAGGGTGCCGGGGCCGCGGGCGTGTCGCGGCGGCGCGGGAGAGCCCGCGCGGTCAGCCCGGCACGAGCCCGGCCGCCAGATCGTGCAGCCGCCTGCGCGCCACGGCCAGATTGGCCCGCTCCCGGTCCAGGTACAGGTACAGGTACGTCTGACTGTCGAAGGCGGTGTGGACGAAGCGGATGAGGTGGTAGCCCCCGGCTGCGGTGAGGATCAGGTCTTCCAGGCCCGGTCGCGCCCCGTCGGCGCCGGAGTCGAAGGTGGCGCTGCGCTGGACGGCCTGGACGACCTCGGCGGTGTCCGCGGCCGCGGCGTCGTGGTCGTTCCCCGGCGCCCGGCCCGCCGTACCGAGGGACAGCCCGCTGGTCCAGTCGATCAGCCCGGCGCCGAGAACGCCGGGGATACCCATCGCCTCGGACAACACCTGATCGATACCCGGCACGCGGAACTCCTTCTCGGTCACGGGACGGAGGCGAAACGCCGACAGCTCTCCCCGCGCGGCTGGCACGGAGGAGAGCCCGCTTGAAGGCTACTCACCGTACGCGTCCCGGCACAGAGGCGGAACGTACATGACGGACGATTGACGCGTTCTGGTCCGTCGTTCGGCGTCCCGGGTACCCACCGTGACGCCCCGCACCGCGCGGTCCGGCCCCTGAGCGCCGGTTTCTCCTCGGTCGGTTGGCGGACCGCTGTCCCGAAAACGTCCCGGAACGCCGCGAAACACGGTGGCCACGACGGATTCCGGCCGTGCTGGGGTCGTCCCGGCCGCCACTGTCCGTGACGGCAGGGAAAGGAGGCGGAGGGGCGGCGGATGGGGCGCAAGAGGCCGGGGGTGCACATCCTCCACCACCCCCACGATTCCTACAGATTGATAAAGAAATGATGTTCGAATCTTCTCCTGGGGGGCGTGGGACGGCAGGATCCCCCTCGTCATGCCGTGATCAGCCGCCCCGCGCGGCGCACCCTTGCAGGGGGAACCACCACGTGAGAAGAACAGCAGCACTCGGCGCCGCCGGCACCCTGGTGACCGGCGCGCTCCTCGCCGGAGCGATCTCCGCCACGCCCGCCACCGCCGGTGAGCGCCACCCCGCCTCCTCCGCCGAGGACCGCGGCGTGCGGACCGCCGCCGCCCGCGCCGCCGCCCAGGGCATCAACTGGCAGGACTGCCCCGCCGACTGGGGCCTGAAGGCCCCGATCCAGTGCGGTTACGTCACCGTCCCCGTGGACTACGCCCGCCCCGGCGGCCGCACCATCAAGATCGCCGTCGACCGGGTCCGCAACACCGGCGGCAAGGACGCGCGTCAGGGCGCCCTCGTCTACAACCCCGGCGGCCCCGGCGGCTCCGGTATGCGCTTCCCCTCCCGCGTGACCGACGGCAAGCCGCTGTGGAAGAAGACCGCCGCCGCCTACGACTTCGTCGGTTTCGACCCGCGCGGCGTCGGCCACTCCGCCGCCATCTCCTGCGTCGACCCGCAGGAGTTCGTCAGCGCCCCCAAGGCCGACCCGGTCCCCGGCAACGAGGCCGACAAGCGCGCCCAGCGCAAGCTCGCCAAGGCGTACGCGGACGGTTGCGCGGCCCGCAGCGGCGGCCTCCTGCCGTATCTGACGACGCCCAACACCGCCCGCGACCTGGACGTCATCCGCGCCGCGCTCGGCGAGAAGAAGCTCAACTACCTCGGCGTCTCCTACGGCACCTACCTCGGCGCCGTCTACGGCACGCTCTTCCCGGGCCACGTCCGTCGCATGGTCGTCGACAGCGTCGTCAACCCCTCGCGCGACAAGGTCTGGTACCAGGCCAACCTCGACCAGGACGTCGCCTTCGAGACCCGCTGGGGCGACTGGAAGAAGTGGGTCGCCAAGAACGACGCGACGTACCACATCGGCGACACCCCCGAGAAGGTCCAGGCGCAGTGGGAGAAGCTCCGCGCGAGCGCCAAGAAGAGCCCCATCGGCGGCCTCGTCGGCCCCGCCGAGCTGATCGGGTTCTTCCAGCAGGCGCCCTACTACGACTCGATGTGGGCGCCCGCCGCCGAGGTGTGGAGCGCGTACCGCGCCGGTGACGACAAGCAGCTGATCGAGAACGCCGGACCGGACCTGAAGGACACCGCCGGCAACATCGCCGCCGAGAACGGCAACGCGGTCTACACCGCCGTCGAGTGCGCCGACACCAAGTGGCCCACCGACTGGCGCACCTGGGACCGCGACAACACCCGCGTCCACGCCCAGGCGCCCTTCATGACCTGGGCGAACGCCTGGATGAACCTGCCCTGCGCGACCTGGTCCGCCAAGCAGCAGCGCCCCGTCGAGGTCAAGAGCGGCAAGGGCCTGCCCCCGGTGCTGCTCGTCCAGAGCACCCGCGACGCCGCCACCCCGTACGAGGGCGCGGTCGAGCTGCACAAGCGGTTCGCCGGTTCGCGGCTGATCACCGAGCGGGACGCCGGTTCGCACGGCGTCACCGGCCTCGTCAACCCCTGCATCAACGACCGGGTCGACGCCTACCTGCTGGAGGGCAGGACCGACGCCCGGGATGTGACGTGCGCACCGCACGCCGCCCCCGAGCCCGCCAAGGCGAGCGCCAAGACCGCCGCCAAGGGCGCGAGGGACCTGCCCGTCGCTCCCTGACCGGCGTACTCGTACGGCGCGGGCGTCCCGGACCTCTCCGGGGCGCCCGCGCCCGCGTGTTGAGGCTCCGCCACGTACTCCGTTACATCCGGGGAACCGGTTTCAGAGAGCGGTTGCACTAGCATCGGACGCCGGACCGCGCACCCGCGCGGCGCCCGGCCGACGTCCGGTCAGAAGGAGGCATCAGGTGGCGACACTCGCGGACGTGGCGCGCGCGGCCGGGGTTTCCAAGGCCACCGCCTCGCGCGCGCTGACCCGCCCGGAGATGGTGACGGAGGCGACCCGCGAGAAAGTACGGGCCGCCGCCGACCGCCTCGGCTTCCAGCCCAACCGCAGCGCCCGCGCGCTGACCACCGGCCGCACGGGCCTGATCGGCCTGATCGTGCCGACGCTGGCCAACCCCTTTTTCTCCCCGCTGGTGCTGGGCGCGCAACGCGCCGCCGAGGAGGCCGACGCCCACCTCCTCATCAGCGTCTCCGAGGCCGACGCCGACCGGGAGGCGGCGCTCGCCGCGCGCCTCGGCGAACAGGCCGACGGCGTCGTCATGGTGGCGCCCGTCGGCACGGACGCCGCGCTGCGCGAGCACGCACGGCAGCGCCCGCTGATCCTCGTCGACCGCCGCGTCGGCCGCCTGCCCGCCGTCGTCCTGGACGCCGAGGAGGGCGCCACCCGCCTCGCCGACCACCTGCTGGAGCTGGGCCACCGCGACCTCGCGTACGTCTCCGGGCCGCCCGGCTCCTGGTCGGACACCCGGCGCAGGGCGGCCCTGGCCGAACGGGCCGCGGCCGCCGGTGCCCGCCTGCACGTCCTGGGCCCGCTGCCGCCCACCTTCGACGCGGGCATCGCCGCCGCGGACCGACTGCCCGCCGACGCCACGGCGGTGCTCGTCTACAACAGCTACCTCACCCTCGGCCTGCTGCACGGCCTGCGCGCCGCGGGCCGCCGCGTCCCCGACGACCTGAGCGTCGCCGCGGGCGATGACCTCACCGCCTTCGCGGTCACCGACCCACCGGTCACCGCCCTGTCCTTCCCGGTCGAGGAGGCCGGTGCCACGGCCGTCCGCCGCCTCCTCGACCTGTGCGGCGGGACGGGGGCCCGTACCACCACGCGGCTGGCGCCCCGGCTGGAGGTCCGCGCGTCCACGGGGGTTCCGGGGCGGAGGTGAGTGCGGATCGGACGGGGCGGCACGGTGCCGATCCGGGACCGGGCGGGGCGTCACCAGCCCGGCGCCTCGGGTGCGTTCGGCCTGACGACCCCGGGGTCAGCGCACCGACCGCCCCGCGTACCCATGCCGGATCATGGCCGACGACCCCCGGCGCCCTC
>NZ_VKJP01000239.1 GCF_007280575.1 Streptomyces benahoarensis | reverse complement strand
ATTAAGTCGTCGGCAGCGTCAGCTGTGTATAAGAGACAGGTGTACGGCCGTGGAGGTGGTGACGACCGGGGTGCTGCTGCAGCGGTTGCAGCGGGATCCGGAGCTGGCAGGCGTCGATGTGGTGGTGCTCGACGAGTGCCATGAGCGGCATCTGGACGCGGACACGGCGGCGGCGTTCCTGCTGGATGTGCGAGCGGCGTTGCGGCCGGAGCTGCGGTTGGTGGCGGCGTCGGCGACGACGGACGCGGCGGGGTGGGCGGCGCTGCTGGGCGGTGCGGAGGGATCGGCTCCGGTGGTGACGGCGGCGGGCGTCTCGTACGAGGTGGAGGTCGTGTGGGCGCCTCCGGAGCGTCCGGTGCGGCCGGCGCACGGGATGCGGGTTGATCCGGCGTTGCTGTCGCATGTGGCGGGGGTGGTGCGGCGGGCGCTGCGGGAGCGGACGGACGCGCTGGTGGCGGCCGTCCGGGCGACGCGCAGGCAGGTGGTGGCGGTCAGCAACGAGGTCGGGTCCGGGGTGGTGCCGGCGACCCCGGCCGGGCGGCGCTTCCGGGACGAACTGGGGCGGCTGAACGCGGCATTCGGCGCCGAGTGCGAGCAGGTGCTGCTGGTCGTCGCCGGGCAGCCGCTTGCGCTGCGCGGATGACGCGGGGCCGCCGGGGCACGTGTCCGCTTGCCCGGCGGCCCGGCGGCGGGTGCTCTTGGACGGTGACCGAATCCGAGCTGACGGAGCTGACCGAGCCGACCGGGCGGACGGGGCCGGGCGCGGCGCCGGGGTCCGCCGCGCCCGTCGGGGCCTGCCACCGGGCCGCGCCGCGGCCCCACGCCCGTACCGCCGTGCCGGAGGTGCGTCCGGTGCGGCGGCGGGCACCGGACGGTCCCGGTGCGGTCGATCCGCCCGGGGTGCGGGCGGCGGGGCGGCGGGCTCGGTGCGTCGACGCGGCGGTGCAGGCGTATGTGGCGCGGCATCCGGAGGCGACGGTGGTGGCGCTCGGCGAGGGGCTGGGCACCGGCTACTGGCGGCTGGACAACGGGCGGTTGCACTGGCTGTCGGTGCTGTCGCCGGAGACGGCGGCGGTGCGGCGGATGCTGCTGCCGGACGGTGCGCGGCGCCGCACGGTGGTGCGCCCGGCGTACGGTTTCGGCTGGCTGGACGCGGTGGGTGAGCCGTCCCGCGGGGTGATCGTGACGGCGCCGGGGCTGCTGATGCGGCAGGCTCCCGGGGAGGTGCGGGCGCTGCTGGCGGCGTGCGCGGAGCGGCTGCCCGGCGGAGCGCTGGTCTTCGACGCGCTGCCGCGGCGGGCGGCGGCGGTGGCCCGCCGGTACCCGGCGCTCTCCGCCGGGCCGCTGCCGGGCGCGGTGCGCTGGAGCCTGGACCGCGGCCAGCTGGCGGCCCTCACCGCGGTACATCCGGCGATCGCCTCCGTACGGGAACTGCCGCCGCCGGGCGGCCGGTTGGCGCTGCCGGGGGCCGCGGGCGGGTACGGGCAGCGGTTCCCGGTGCTGCGCGCGTGGACGCCGGTGGTGTGCGAGGTGCGGTTCGCGCGGTAGGGGCGTGGGCGGAGGTGGCGTGCGCCCCTCGGGGTGCGTCGGGCGCGGGTCCGGACGTCCGGCCGGTGGCGCCCGCCCGTCGTGCGCGGCCGAGGTGCGCCACGTGCCTGCCGTACGCGGCGGAGCCGACGGGCGCGGCGGCGCTCCGGCCTACGGTGCGTGCCGTGGCGACGGGTGGTGTGCCCCCGGTGGCACGGGGTGCGCTCCGGCGCGTCGGCGGGGCGCGGTTGCCGGTAATCTGCGCCCAATGAGCGCCCTGAATCTCGATGACTTCGCCCACCTGATCGAGCGCCCCGACGGCGGCGCGCGCCGTGACGCCGAGGAGCGGCGGGCGCGGCTGGCCCTGCCGCCCGGGGCGTTGGGCCGCCTGGACGAGCTGGGGGAATGGCTGGCCGCCACGCAGCGGCAGGTGCCGGTGCGGCCGCTGGAGCGCGCCCGGGTGCTGCTCTTCGCCGGTGACCACGGGGTGGCGGAGCTGAACGTCTCCGGGCGCCCGGCCAAGGGCACGAAGGACCTCGTACGGGCCGCGCTGGAGGGCACCAGCCCGGCGGCGGTGCTGGCCCGGGGCGCCGGGGCCGGGCTGCGGGTGATCGACATGGCGGTGGACTGCGACGCGGAGGAGCTGCCCGCCGACGTCACCCGGCACCGGGTGCGGCGCGGTTCGGGGCGGATCGACATCGAGGACGCGCTGACGGCCGAGGAGGCCGAGGCGGCGTTCCGGGCCGGGATGGCGGTCGCCGACGAGGAGGCCGACGCCGGGACGGACCTGGTGGTGCTGGGCGATCTGAGCGTCGGCGGCACGACCGCGGCGTCCGCGCTGATCGCCGCGTTGTGCGGGACCGACGCGTCGGTGGTGACCGGCCGGGGCGGCGCCGGGATCGATGATCTGGCGTGGATGCGCAAGTGCGCGGCGATCCGGGACGCGCTGCGCCGGGCCCGTCCGGTCCTCGGCGATCAGCTGGCGCTGCTGGCCACCACCGGGGGCGCCGATCTGGCGGCGATCACCGGGTTCCTGCTGCAGAGCGCGGTACGCCGGACGCCGGTGATCCTCGACGGGGTGGTGTCGGCGGCGTGCGCGCTGGTGGCGCAGCGGGTGGCGTTCCGCGCGCCGGACTGGTGGCTGGCCGGGCAGCTCAGCGGCGAACCGGCGCAGGCCAAGGCGCTGGACCGGATCGCGCTCAACCCGCTGCTCGACCACGGCGTCACAGCCGGTGAGGGTACGGGCGCCCTGCTGGCGCTGCCGCTGGTGCGGGCCGCCGCCGACCTGGCGGCGCAGCTGCCGGTCCGCGACTGACCGCGGCCCTCCCGGCCGGGTGACGGCCGGTCATCCGGTCCGATGCGGGAGGGCGCCGTGCGCCGTGGGCAGAGCGGGGCGCCGTCCCCGGGGCGGGCCGGTGACGTCCCGGAGCGCGGGCGGGCCGCCGTCCCCCTGCCGGGGCCTCGTACGGGGGCCGCGCCCGCACGGGTCCGCTCACGCTCGCGCGAGGGGTGGCGGCGCGTCGATTCGCTCGTCCGCGCCCCGGTGAAATGCCGCAGGCCGCACGTCGGCCGGGCCATGCTCGGGGCAGCGCGTGCCGCGGGGCCGCGCGGCCTTCCGGGCAGGGGCGGTACGGGCGCGGCGCGCCGTGAGCAGCAGGGGAGCAATCGATGAGCGAGCCGGTCCGGGGCGGTGTGGTGCGCCGTGCCGTGGCGGCCGAGTGGGGTCCGCTGTGGCGGGCCGTGCGGGGGCCGTTGGCGGCGCGCGGGCCGCGGGCGATCCCGCTGACGCTGGCGTCGGTGATGCTGACGCTGGTCCTCCAGATCGTGCAGAACCAGCCGTGGGGGTACGGGCCGATACAGGCGGCCGGGGCGCCGACCGCCGGGACGCCGCTCTGGCTCGCGCTGCTGCGGACGCCGCTGTCGCTCTTCGTCCCGGCGCTCGATCTGCCGGTGTGGGGCGCGTTGGCGCAGGTCCTGGTGGTGTTCGGGATCGCGGAGGTGACGCTGGGCCGGTGGCGGACGCTGGCGATGGCGTACACCGCGACCCTCGCCGGGACGCTCTACGCGCGGCTGGGCATCCGGCTCGGGCCGGACAGCCCCATCGGCCTGCCGCCGGGCGACGCCTGGGTGGTGGACACCGGGCCGTCGGCCGCGGTGGTGGGCCTGGCGGTGTTCGTGTGCTGGCTGCTGCGGGCGCGGGTGACGTGCGCGTTGGTGGTGGTGGCGATGGTCGGCGAGGTGGTGTTCGTCAAGAACAACCTCGCGGGCAAGGAACACATCGCGGCCGTCGCGGCGACGCTGCTGGTGTGCCTGGGCTGGGAGGTGGCCGCGCGGCGGCGCCGGGCGGCGGGGGCGGCTTGTGCCGGTGAGGCGGGGTGGTTGCGGTGAGGAGGGCGGCGAGCGCGTCGCCCCGCCCCCCCGGGTTAGCCTGCCGCGATGACCGACGCGCCCGATTCCGCAGCCCCCGCACCCGTACCTGCACCGACGCCGCCCGGCGGCCGGGCCGGTGCCGGGGACGGGCTGCGGTTCGCCTTCGGGACGTTGACCGTGTTGCCGGTGCGGGTGCGGCGCTGGGACCGGGTGGCGGCGCGGGGCGGGATGCTCTGTGCGCCGCTGGCCGGGCTGGTCGTCGGGGGGTTTGCCGCGGCGGTCGGTGCGGTGCTGCTCGCGTTGGGCGGCTCCCCGCTGCTCGCCGCGACCGGCTCCGCGGTGGTGCCCGCCGCGCTCACCCGCGGCCTCCATCTGGACGGTCTCGCGGACACCGCAGACGGCCTGGGCAGCGGAAAACCGCCCGAGGACGCGCTGCGCATCATGAAGCAGTCCGACATCGGCCCGTTCGGCGTCATCACGCTGCTGTTCGCGCTGGTGGCGCAGGTGGCGGCGTTGGCCGGGCTGTACGCGGACGGCTGGGCCCGCGGCGCGGTGGCCGCCGCCGTCTCGGCGACCGCCGCCCGTACCGCGCTGACCTGGGCCTGCCGCCGGGGCGTGCCCGCCGCGCGGCCGGAGGGGCTGGGCGCCGCGGTCGCCGGGGTGGTGCCGCGCGGCACCGCGGCGGGGTGCGCGGCGCTGGTCTGTGCGGCGGCGGCCGCGGCCGGTGCCACCGGCGGGGTGTTCGGCGCGGTGCACACCGCGCTGGCGGTGGTGGTGGCGCTGGCCGTCGCCGAGGGGGTGCTGCGGCACTGCCGACGGCGGCTGGGCGGGGTGACGGGCGATGTGTTCGGCGCGCTCGCCGAGACGGCGGCGCTCACCGCGCTGGTGGTGCTGGCGCTGGGCTGAGCCCGCGCGGGACGGCCTTTCAGGGGCCGTTGGCGCCGCCCGAACGCGTGGCGTCACTGTGGCGCCGCTCTCATTCGGCGTGCGGAACAAGCCGTTCGCCCCCTTTGCCCCGGCGGCCCGTACCCGTCGAAAAACCTCCAACTACCCTGCTGAGAACGGGTCGTTGGGCCATCCGGGCATCGCTCGGGAGGGCGCCGAGGAGCGGGCCGTCCAGGCCGCTCCCCGTTCCGTGCGGGCGCCCCGAGCGTAGGCTCGGCCGCACGCTGCTCCCTGAGCGCGAACGGATTCCCGGACGGAACAGGACTTTCATCACCGTGACTGCACTGACCCTCAGTACTTCCTCCGCCGCAGCGGCGCGCGCGGACGCCGTCGTCGTCGGCGTGGCCAAGGGCGCCAAGGGCCCCGTGCCCGCCACCGGCGCCGAAGCCGTGGACGAGGCGTTCGGCGGCAAGCTCGCCGCCGTCCTGGAGACTCTCGGCGCGACGGGTGCCGAGGGCGAGGTGACCAAGCTGCCCGCCGCCGACGGCCTCAAGGCGCCGGTCGTGCTGGCGGTCGGCCTCGGCGCCGCACCGGCCAAGGGCGAGACGTACGGCAACGAGACGCTGCGGCGCGCTGCGGGCAGCGCCGCCCGCGCGCTGAACGGCACGAAGAAGGCGGCCTTCGCGCTGCCGCTGGAGGACGCCGAGGCGGCCGCCGCGGTCTCCGAGGGCGCGCTGTTCGGCGCGTACGCCTTCACCGCGTTCCGCAGCGACGGCGCCCCGGCCCACGCGAAGAAGGGCGCGAAGGGCGGCAACGGCGGCTCGGCGCCGCTCGCGGAGGTCGCGCTGCTCGGCGGCAAGCCGCGGGACAAGGAGTTCAAGGCGGCGACCGAGCGCGCCCTGGTGCTGGCGGCGGAGATCCACCGCGCCCGCGACCTGATCAACACCCCGCCCAACGCGCTCGACCCGAAGTCCTTCGCCGCCGAGGCGCAGGCCGCGGCCAAGGAGTTCGGCCTCAAGGTCGAGGTGCTGGACGAGAAGGCGCTGAAGAAGGGCGGCTACGGCGGTCTGCTCGGCGTCGGCCAGGGCTCGGACGCCCCGCCGCGGCTGGTGCGCATCGCCCACACCCACGCCAAGGCGACGAAGACACTCGCGCTGGTCGGCAAGGGCATCACGTACGACTCGGGCGGCATCTCGCTGAAGCCGGCCGGGCACAACGAGACGATGAAGTGCGACATGAGCGGCGCCGCCGCGGTGTTCGCCACCGTCGTCGCCGCGGCGCGGCTGGGCCTGGAGGTGAACGTCACCGGCTGGCTGGCGCTCGCCGAGAACATGCCGTCGGGCAACGCCACCCGCCCCGGTGACGTGCTGACGATGTACAGCGGCAAGACGGTCGAGGTGCTCAACACCGACGCCGAGGGCCGTCTGGTGCTGGCCGACGCGCTGACCCGCGCGTCGGAGGAGGAGCCGGACGCCATCATCGACGTCGCGACGCTGACCGGCGCGATGGTGCTGGCGCTGGGCAACCGCACCTTCGGGATCATGGCCAACGACGACGCGTTCCGCACCACGATCCACGAGATCGCGGAGGAGGTCGGCGAGCAGTCCTGGCCGATGCCGATGCCCGCCGAGCTGCGCAAGGGCATGGACTCCCCGGTGGCCGACATCGCCAACATGGGCGAGCGGATGGGCGGCGGCCTGGTCGCCGGTCTGTTCCTGAAGGAGTTCATCGGCGAGGGCATCCCCTGGGCGCACCTCGACATCGCGGGCCCGGCGTTCCACGAGAGCGCGCCGTACGGCTACACGCACAAGGGCGGCACCGGCTCGTCGGTCCGCACCCTGCTGCGGCTGGCCGAGCGCACCGCCTCGGGCGACCTGGGCTGAGCCCCCGCTCCCCCCCCCGCACGTCCGACGGCCCCGGGCTCACCGTCCGGGGCCGCCGGTGCGCCAGCGGTGACCGCGATCCGGGCGTCCTTCGGGGGCGGCGTTCGCCCTCAACGAAATCCGCAGGCGTCCCCCCGCCCTTCCCAGGTGGCGCTTCGCGCCGCGGCGCCGCTGCCTACGGCCGAGTAACCCTTGAGAGGCGGCGTACGTACCGCCGCCAGGCCCGGCCCGCCGTCCCAGCTTCACCGAACAAGTGCGAAGATGGGTCCTCGGCAGGACAGGGCCCCCCTTACCCAGGGCCGACGTGAAGAGCGGCCGAACCACAGCCGCCGACCGGTCATCGGAGACCGGCTCCGGCGTACCCATGCATGGAGGACGTGACGTGGCGAACGACGCCAGCACCGTTTTCGACCTAGTGATCCTCGGTGGCGGCAGTGGCGGTTACGCCGCGGCCCTGCGCGGGGCGCAGCTGGGCCTGGACGTCGCCCTGATCGAGAAGGGCAAGGTCGGCGGTACCTGCCTGCACAACGGCTGCATCCCCACCAAGGCACTGCTGCACGCCGGTGAGATCGCCGACCAGGCCCGCGAGAGCGAGCAGTTCGGTGTCAAGGCCACCTTCGAGGGCATCGACATCGACGCCGTCCACAAGTACAAGGACGATGTCATCTCCGGCCTGTACAAGGGCCTGCAGGGGCTGATCGCCTCCCGCAAGGTGACGTACATCGAGGGCGAGGGCAAGCTCTCCTCCCCGACCTCCGTCGATGTGAACGGCCAGCGCGTGACGGGCCGCCACGTCCTGCTGGCGACCGGCTCCGTGCCGAAGTCGCTGCCGGGCCTGAACATCGACGGCGACCGCATCATCTCCTCGGACCACGCGCTGAAGCTGAACCGCGTGCCGAAGTCCGCGATCGTGCTGGGCGGCGGCGTCATCGGCGTCGAGTTCGCCTCGGCGTGGAAGTCCTTCGGCACCGACGTCACCATCGTCGAGGGCCTCAAGCACCTCGTCCCGGTCGAGGACGAGAACAGCTCCAAGCTGCTGGAGCGGGCCTTCCGCAAGCGCGGCATCAAGTTCAACCTCGGCACCTTCTTCGACAAGGCCGAGTACACCGCCGACGGCGTCAAGGTGACCCTCGCCGACGGCAAGACCTTCGAGGCCGAGGTCCTCCTGGTCGCGATCGGCCGCGGGCCGGTCTCGGCGGGCCTGGGCTACGAGGAGCAGGGCGTCGCCATGGACCGCGGCTACGTCCTGGTCGACGAGTACATGCAGACCAACGTTCCGACGATCTCGGCCGTCGGCGACCTCGTCCCCACCCTCCAGCTCGCGCACGTCGGCTTCGCCGAGGGCATGCTGGTGGCGGAGCGGCTGGCGGGTCTGAAGACCGTGCCGATCGACTACGACGGCGTGCCGCGCGTGACGTACTGCCACCCCGAGGTCGCCTCGGTGGGTATCTCCGAGGCGAAGGCCAAGGAGCTGTACGGCGCCGACAAGGTCGTCACGCTGAAGTACAACCTCGCGGGCAACGGCAAGAGCAAGATCCTGAAGACCACGGGCGAGATCAAGCTCGTCCAGGTCAAGGATGGTGCCGTGGTCGGCGTCCACATGGTCGGTGACCGTATGGGCGAGCAGGTCGGTGAGGCCCAGCTGATCTACAACTGGGAAGCCCTGCCGGCCGAGGTTGCGCAGCTCGTTCACGCGCACCCCACGCAGAACGAGGCTCTCGGGGAGGCCCACCTGGCGCTGGCCGGCAAGCCCCTCCACTCCCACGACTGACCCTCAGTCCCGGGCGCGACCACATCCGCACTTCCCCGCGCGCCGACACCGTGCGCGCGGGGGAACCATCCGTTAGGAGCAACAGAAACCATGGCGGTTTCCGTATCCCTTCCGGCGCTCGGCGAGAGCGTCACCGAGGGCACCGTCACCCGCTGGCTCAAGGCCGAGGGTGAGCGCGTCGAGGCCGACGAGCCCCTGCTGGAGGTGTCGACCGACAAGGTCGACACCGAGATCCCCGCCCCCGCCTCCGGCATCCTGGCGGCCATCAAGGTCGCCGAGGACGAGACCGTGGAGGTCGGCGCCGAGCTGGCCGTCATCGACGACGGCTCCGGCACCCCCGCCGCGGCCCCCGC
>NZ_VKJP01000238.1 GCF_007280575.1 Streptomyces benahoarensis | reverse complement strand
CTCCGGGTGGGGCCCGGGGTGCGGCGTGCCGGTGGCCGGGCTCGGGTCCCGCTGAGGCTCGCGGTCGCGGATCCCGGCTCGCGCCGCAGTGACGATCACCGGCACGGGCATCAGGCGCTGATCACGGACGCGCCCCTGCGGCGAGGTCCGCCACGGAGGCCCGGCACCGATCTTCGTCACCGCTCGGGGCGCACCCGACGCCCCGAGCGGCCCCCTGTGCTCCCGCAGTGCCATCGATCTCCACCGGTCCCCGCCGATCGTCATCGATCTTCATCGTTTTCGCGGAGACGCCGCCGGGGCCGGGCCCCTCCGAACATCGCTCTCAGGGGCGTTTCTGCAGGTCAGAGGCGGTGTGGGCAATGGATTTCGTGTCACGGCGCGGTTCATGTAATGTTGTCCACGCAACGCCGACCGGCAAGAAAAACCGCCGGAAAGCCAAGCGCTCGTAGCTTAACGGATAGAGCATCTGACTACGGATCAGAAGGTTGCAGGTTCGAATCCTGCCGAGCGCACAGCAGGCGAGAGGCCCTGTCGAGTAATCGACAGGGCCTCTGCCTTTTGTGTTTGACGGCAGTGTTTGACGGCAACCGCCTTGAACGGCTGGTGGGGGAAGGTCGGACGGCTACCAGCGCGCCGGTCGTGCCGTCGTCATCGTCCGGCCGGTTGCCGTCACCCTTCAGCGCGTCCCCGACCCGGTCGAACGCGGAGCGCTGGGAGTCGAGCCGGACGAACGTGTAGATGTCCATGGTTACGCGGATCGAGCTGTGGCCCAGGACTTCCATGATCATGCGAGCGTCGGCGCCCTGTTCGTGGAGCAGGGACGCGCACGTGTGGCGCAGGTCATGGAAGCGGACTTTGCGGATTCCGGTGCGGACGCGCAGCGTCGCGAAGGATCGGTTGAGGTTGCGCGGCACGATGGGGGTCCCGTTCTCCACGTCCGACCAGCGCAGCCCCAGCAGCTCACCACGCCGCAGGCCGATGCGGACCGCCATTTCGTACGCGGCCCACAGACGGTTGTCCCCGGGCCGTCGCCAGGAGCTGACGCCCCTCCTTGACCGTGAGCGGTTCGATCTCGCGCTTCGTTCCCATGCTCAGCTCCACGCTCCGGGCCACGTTGCGGGGCAGCTCGTCCTCGCGTACGGCGTGCCGGAGAGCCGCCCGAAGGAAGGATCTTTCCTGCCGAGCTCCGGGGTGATGTAGTTGCGGACCAGCGACTCGTAGTTGACGTAGGTGGTCCTGCGGACAGATCTGCATCGCGATGTGAAAGCCGTGCTTCTCGGCGAAGCTCCGGCCTTCCTCCATCGCCCGCTCTTCCGCCACTCCACGAAGCTGACCGCTCCGGGTCGCGCAGACGTAGAGCACCGCGTCCATGCCGCCCGTGGTTGTCATGGGTACCTCCTGGAAGCGACGAGTCGGGGTAGCGGTGCCATCCCCCACGGGGAAGGGGAGCGGAACCGGGTCCCTTGCTCAAACGGCTTTCAGGGGCCGGTGATTAGGGCGATGGGCTGGGCTTCGTGTCGTCGCACCTGGCTAGTGCCGCATCAAGCAACGTTTGCCCCGTCGACGAAACAGCGCGTAGGCGTCGGTCGCCGGCGTGGTGGTTTCGCCACAAGATGTAGCGGCGGATCATGCTGCCCTGCTCCTTGTGGCCAGCGAAGAGGTGGTGTACTCCGCCGTAGCGGTTGTAGGCCGCCCGCCGCCTGCGGCGGGGCTCACGCTCGGGGTCTTTGTGCTTGCCACCTTGCTCGGCCCACTGCCGTCCGGGGCGCGGCATCAGGTAGCGCCCCGTCAGTCGCGTGCCATGCCGCACCCGTCCCCGGGGCATCGTTTCGGACTTCGCCCGTCTGAGTGCGGTCCTGGACGGAGGGCGGCTGGCTCGGTCGTCGGGGAGCTGTTGGAGCGCTCGGAGTTGCTGTCCGAATGGACCGTGGAGAGCTGCGAGGTATGACCACGCGCTTCACTCAGGGGGCCTTCCCGTCGCTGAGCTGCTTGGCCGAGGAACTGGCCCTGCGGCTCCCGCTGAGCGAGGCCAAAGCCATGCTCTTCGAGACGTTCGATCCGGGCACAGGAGACCTTGGGGTGGCCGGCCGGAGAATTGCCTCGTCAAGGGGGCGAAGACCAGGTGCAGGGTCGTGTGGTCAGCTGAGGAAAGACAGCCGGACTTGGCGTTCTGGGCTGTCCCGGTCGGTGTTCACGAGTACGACGGACTGCGCGGCCCCCAGCTCCAGCTCACCCTCGACTACGGGCAACGTGGCGTGTGGTGGGACCAGAGCCGGGAGCATGTGGGCGCTGCTGTGGCCAGGACTGCCGTGGCGGTCTTGCCAGCGGCCGTCCGCCGGAAGAACGTCGCGGAGGGCCGCCAACAGGTCATCGTCGCTGCCCGCGCCGGTCTCGATGATGGCCAGGCCGGACGTCGCGTGGGGGGTGAAGATGTTCAGCAGTCCGTTTCGCCCGTGAGCGGCCTCTCGGAGGAACGCGGAGCATGCGTTCGTGAGGTCGTGCAGGGTCTCGGTGGAGCCGGTTGTGATGTTGATCGTGCGTGTGGTGAAGGTGCCAGCCATGGTTCACCGGTACCCGTCGCGGAGCCTGGTGCTAACGGCCGGATGGGTTGTTCCTCCGGAACTCCGCGAGTATCGGCACGTGGAGTACCTGGCTGCTGCGTAGTCCGGGAATGCCCCTACGGGCAATGTGGCAGTCGAAGGGTTCGGGCGCCGCCTGAGCAGTGCGTCAGCCGTGCTTTTCTTCTTCAGCCTCCATGCGTCGAATGCCTTGGTGCGTCAGCGTGACCATGGCCGGTGTATTGCCCGTGGCCCAGTCGACCGTGATCAGGTCCTCGCCCACCAGATAGGTGCAGGCAGCCGCCAGATCCTCTTCGGGGATCGCGAGTTCCTGGAGCAGCTTCGCCCCGGCGATCCCCAGAAGGCGGTTGCCTTCGGTGGCCTCGTACAGAGCCTGCATGATCTTCTCGCGGTACGCCTTCCGGTCGGTTAGTGATGCCATGACTCCCACCTCTGGGAAAAATGCGCTGTGTTCATCGCGGCGAAGGGTGTGCCAGGACGCCCGGTCGAGGGCCGACTCCGGCGCAGCTGCGTACCTGAGGCCCGGGCTCCCTCAGACCTCGTCCGGATGCGGGCGGCCACGTGCCGAAGGCATCGATTCTGCAGGTGTCATGCCGGCGGGAGCGCTCGAAATGTCCCGACGTGTTCACCGTACTACGGGCGGTTCAGAGGGTTGGGCGGCTGTCGGCTCGGGCGGCTCCGCCGTCCGGATCCCCGCGGGGCCTCGCTGTAGTGGAAGGCCGCGATCCGCTCGTCGTGCTGCGCGTTGAGCAGATGGATCAGGAACATGCCCATGGCGATCATGAGGATGATCACGGCTACGGTGATGACCGTCTCCACGTCCTCACATCCCTCCGGCGGAGGGCAGGAGCCCGGCTGGGTTCCCTGTCGCCGAGGCGGCTCCGCCCTCGCTCTCCCACCCTTCTTCCTGCCACAGAGCCTCCTGCGCGTCATGGGTGGTGTCCTCGCTCGCCATGACGGCGCTGGCGCTCAGGAGGCTGCCAGGGGTGGCCGCGGCGGACATCAGCCGGGCGGCGGCGGCAGCGCCGGTCTCCGGCGGGATCACCAGCAGGTCCCAGCGGCCCGCGGTGTAGGAGAGGAGGATCAGCTTGTTCGCGTCCTGCTCTTCGGCGAACCAGCCCACGTGCACCGTGTGCCCGGTCACCGGCACCTTTCGCGGCACCACGGGCCAGTGGGTCGGGTTCACCGTGACATGGGTGATCCGGCCCCAGCGCGCGTCCAGCACGTCGGTCAGAGCGGGGAGTTCGCGGAAGAGATCGCGAGTGCGGGGCCACCAGGCGCCGTCCAGGAGACCCGGAGGTGATCCTGCCGGAGTGAAGGAGAGGCGGGCCGGTGACGAAGGTACGCGCTCGCCGATGATCGTACGGTCGATGGTCGCGGTCATGGCGCAGACCCGTCCCCGGGGCTCGTCTTCGACGTCCCGGTGTTGTGGCTCGCCGAGAACGACACCGGCGTGGGAGCCGGTGCGCGGAGTACTCCCGGTTTCTTTACTCTACTCCGGCCAGCGGTCCGTGAAGGTGCGCGTGACCAGCAACTTTCCTGGCGAAGGGGGGTCCGGCTCCGCCGCCGGGCGGCGCGCCCGCGCCCGGCACGCGGAGTACGGTGAAGTGACGAGGTCACCTCGCCGGGCGGACGCAACCCCGGGAAGACGGGCGAACACATATGGCCGACTCCGACGCTCCCCGCGTCCCGCAGCTTCTGCCGGACGCGGTCCACCAGGCCGTCAGACCCGGGACGGCCCTCTTGCGGCTGGTGACCACGCACACCCGCGAGCAAGTTCTCGACGGCGCGTGGTGGCCGCGTTCGCGCGACATCGGCGCCGAACTCCCCGGTCTGATCGCCGCGCTGACCGAGCACCTCGGCCCCGTCCTGCGCATCGGCCTGGACACCGGTGCCTGGGAGGAACTGCCGACCCGTCTGGTCATCGACGACCGGGTCGTGCACATCGAATCCTTCCCGATCGGTGACGACACCGTCCTCATCACCCGGGGCGACCAGGACCACTTCTCCCTGCTGGTGGTCCCGCCGCACGCGACGCCTGAAGCAGCCCGCGCCGCAATGACCAGGGCCGTCGAGGCCGGCAACGTCACCCAGGCCGAGCAGATCCTCATCGATACCGGCACCCCTCGCACACACCCGGTTCCCGCGGAAGAGCCGCAGACGGGCCGCGTACGCGGTGAGCGGTGAGGAAGCCGTCGAGGCTTCGGCGCTCCTTCGGCGAGAGGGATGCAGGTTGCCGCGAAGGTGCAGATTGGACAGGCACCCATAGGAGACACTGTGTTATGTGACGCATGCGCAGAGTGATGGCAGTGGTGTGGGCCGGTGTGGTGCGCTGAGCCCTTCGGCGGTCTTGCCGGGGCTCGACGAGGAGCAGCTGCGGCTGCTGCGTCGGGTGGGGCGTGAGTGGGGGCGGGTGTCGGCTCCCGATGCGTGGCACCGGGCACTGCCCGTGGATTCCGATCTGGGCAGATTTCCGTCCCCTGCGGAGATCCAGCCCGTCGGTTGGGGTCGTCTGGTCAGCGTCTCGCCACTCGGTGGACAACCGCCCGCCCCCGGCATGGCCGCGGGAGAGCTGCCTCCTGGCCGATTGGGCCGCTTCGGCTACCACGTGCGACGCGTCGCCCTGGGGGCCGCCCTGAAAAGCACGGCGATCGCGCAGGAGCGGATGCGCAAGCTGGTGGCGTTGCCCGTGCTGTCCGCCGATGCCCTCTCCTCGGTTGCCTACGGGCCCGAGGCCATGCTCGCCGTCCTCGTGCTCGGCGGCGTGGCGGGACTGGCCTACTCCGTGCCGATCGCCGCCACGATCGTCTTCCTGATGCTGGCGGTGGGGGTGTCATACCGCCAGACGATCCGCGCGTATCCGCACGGCGGCGGCTCGTACATCGTCGCCAGCGACAATCTGGGCCGCGTTCCCGGACTGATCGCCGCCGCCGGCCTGATGACCGACTACATCCTCACGGTCGCCGTGTCGATCGCCTCCGGGGTCGCGGCGATCACCTCGGCAGTTCCCTCACTCGCCACCGACGCCGTCCCGATCGGCGTCGGTGTGATCGCCCTGCTGCTCGCCGGGAACCTGCGGGGCATCCGGCAGGCCGGCGCACTGTTCGCCGCGCCGACCTACGCCTTCATCATTGCGGTGTTCGCGCTCGTCGCCGTGGGCCTCGTCGACGCCGCCGGCCGCGGCTTCCACCCCACTGCGGCTCCGCACCTGAACACCACGGAGAGCGTCGGCGTACTGCTGGTGATGCGCGCCTTCGCCTCCGGGTCCACAGCGATGACCGGTATCGAGGCGATCTCCAACGCGGTGCCGGCATTCAAACCCGTGGAGTGGCGCAACGCCCGCACCACGCTGACCTGGATGGTCGGTCTGCTCCTTGTGTTGTTCGCCGGCACGGTCGCCATGGTCCAACTCGACGGCGTCGTGCCCAGCACCCGGGAGACGGTCCTCTCCCAGCTCGCCCACCACAGCTTCGGCACCGGACCGCTGTACGTCCTCACCCAGGCCGCCACGGCCGCGGTCCTGCTGCTCGCGGCGAACACCGCCTACAACGACTTCCCTCGCGTGCTGTTCCTGCTCGCCCGTGACCGACACGCCCCACAGATCTTTCTACGCCTGGGCGACCGCCTCGCCTTCAGCAACGGAATCATTCTGCTGACGATCGCGGCGACGCTGGTCTACGTGGCCTTCAACGGCACGACCGCATCCCTGATCCCGCTGTACGCCGTCGGCGTCTTCCTGGCCTTCACCCTGTCCCAGGCCGGAATGGTGGTCCACTGGTGGCGCCTGCGTGACCGCCACTGGCGCAAGAGCCTGTTCTTCAACGCCACCGGCGCCCTGCTGTCGGCTGTCGTCTTCCTCACCGCCGGCCTCACCAAGTTCACCGAGGGCGCATGGGTCGCCGTGCTTGCCGTCGGACTGTTCCTCGTGGTGACGATGCGCATCCGGCACCACTACGAGACCGTCGGCAAGGCGCTTCGTCTGCACCCGCACGCCATCGAGTTGCCCACCCCCATCCTCCCGGCACGCCCCAGCCCCGACGCGGCACCGTCCGCGGCGACAACTCCGCAGTCCCCCACGGCACTTCCCGACGCCCGGACGGAAGAAGAGGACGAGGAGACACCCCAGGAGATCCGCCACCTATCGGTCGTCCCCATCGCGACCATGGACCTGGCCGGGATGCGCGCACTGGCCTACGCCGCCTCGCTCCACCAGCCCGTACTCGCCCTTCACGTCAGCCCCGAAGAGGACGAGGCCGAACGCTTCCGCCAGTACTGGACCCTGTGGGGCGACCACCTCCCGCTGGAAGTCGTGGTCTCCCCCTATCGCGCGATCGTCGCGCCGCTGGTCCACTACATCGAAGCCCTGCACGCACAGCGCCCGGACCTCACCTTGACGGTCATCCTGCCGGAGACCGTCACGATGCGCAGGCGGTACCGCCTGCTGCACAGCAGGATCGCCCCACGGCTGCGGCACGCACTGCGCCCACTGCCGAAGATCGTCATCACCACCGTGCCCTTCCACGTGTAGCCACGTCCCCGTGGCTGTGTCTGTGGCTTTGCAGCATGCCAATCACCACATCGCCCACCTCGCAGGCGACCGCCAGCGTTATCCAGTGCCGCATCAGGCAACCTTCGCCCTGTTGACGACCTCGCGTAGGCGCTGATCTTGAGCGTTACCGACGTGGACGCAGTACCAGCGAGAGGTCCTGACATGAACGCTGACTCGATCACGATGCGCCGCTTCACCGAGCTGGACAGCGCCCGGCAGGCCCTTACCACCTGCTGGAGGCACGCCCCGAGCGCTACGCCACCCTGTTCGTGAACGGCAAGGCCAGTGACGGGAAGGAGCGGTGACGCCACATCATCAGCATCTCGCGGCGATCGTTGACCGTGGTCGCCACGGTCAGGTGAGGGAGCCGGACGACGTGGTGTTCCCAGCGGCGCCCGTCCGGCTGCCGGACGTCCACCAGGCACAGGTGCACCCACCGATGGGTGGAGATCTGCCGTTCGCCATGGGTCTTCCACTGCCTGATCGTCGACCCTCTCGCCTCGTGGCCCTCGGCATCTCGGACGAGGCTTGCGTCAGATGCGCGGCATCAAAGGACCGGGACGATGCGCAGGTCGGCTGGTGAATCCGAAATGCGGCACAACGAGGGCTATGCGAACGTGCTTGTCCACTCCCAGCGCGCCACCTCCTCAGGGCTACTACCCGCCGCAGCCGCCTCAGGGCTATCCGCCGCCGCCCCCGCAGGGCTACTACCCGCCGCAGCCTCCGACCGCGGACGGGGGGGGGAACAGACGAAGGTGCTCCCGCAGCTCGCGCATCGCCGCCGGGCGCCACCCATGTGTCGAGGCACGTGCCGTCCTGCCCGGTCAACTGTGACGGCAACGCTGACGGCAACGACGGCACACGTGAGCTGACACCAGCGGTCAGCCGAACACGGGCCGACTGATCAGGCAGTGTCGCTGCACAGACCTGCCCAACGCTACGGATCAGAAGGTTGCAGGTTCGAATTCCGCCGAGCGCACAGCAGGCCGGGAGGCCCCGTCGAGGAATCGACGGGGCCTCCGGTGTTTCTGATGCCCTGAGTGGTCCCGCCCGAGGAGGTCGGGGCCCTGCGTTGGGCCGGGGCCCGTTGGTGTTCCTAGGCGAAGTCGACGGCCGCCACTGCGGGGCCTGCGAGGGCCAGGGCGTACTGGAGCGCGACGGTGCGGCGGCGCGTTGTGTGGCTCATCGCGGCGTTGGGGAGGCAGAGCGCCGACAGACCCGTGGCGGCGGACAGGGCCAGGGACCACTGGGCCGGGCCTGTCAACGGGCCGCTTGCACCGTCTCCGGTGTATGCCTGCCGGAGCACGATGACGGCGAACGCGCCGTAGGCGAGGGCGAGGAGCAGCAGGCCGACCGATGCCGCGGCCGTTCACGTCGAGCGTCGGGGTACCACCACGATCTGGTCCGGGTCCTCGTAGATGACGTGGCCAGGGGAGCGGGAGTGGAGGCGGTGGCAGGGGATGCGGTGGGTGCGGAGGATGGCGAGGTAGCCGTCGACGCGGGTGATCAGGCGGGGGGACGTGGACTTGAACCAGGCGGCGGCGCCGGGGTGGCGGGTGCGGTCGTAGACGGTGGGGTCGATGTCGGTGGGGTTGGTGAAGTGGGCGTCGTACCAGTCGTTGGAGGCACGGCGGAAGCGTTCCTGGGCCGGGGTGAGGAGGCCCTGGCGGGCGAGACCGTTGACGAGGGCGAAGACGCCGGGGAAGGAGCCGTGGTCGTTGCGGGTCGCGCCTTGGAAGCGGACGTGGTGGGGGATGGCGG
>NZ_VKJP01000237.1 GCF_007280575.1 Streptomyces benahoarensis | reverse complement strand
GCAGCGTCAGATGTGTATCAGCGACAGCCCCTCCACCACAGCGTGCGTCAGCCCGACGGCCTCAGCCGCTGCCACCCCGCCGCCACCTCACCACCCAGGCACTCAGGGCACGGCGCCCCGTCGGCTGACGCGCTCCCGGGCGGCCAGCGCCCTGACCCCGCTGCTCCGACCCTCCACGTGGCCCCGGCCCGAGCGGGCCGCCAGGCGATACCTAGCCCCACTGGCCGGCGCTCGCCGCTCACCCCACCCACGGCTGTCGCTCTCCTCTCGAACGTCTCCCGGCCCCCGCTCGCCCCGTCCGTGTGAGGTCCCGCCGACCGGGGGCGTTCCGGCGGAACCGGGACGCCCGTGAGCGGGAGGAGCCGTGATGGGCCGCCTTGCTGCATACGCGGAGGAATCAGGGTGAGCGGATCGAGGTAGGTCCTCCCGCGCAGGAGGCCCCAGTGGAGGCAGGGCTCGTGGCAGTGGAACGGCCCCTGCTGGAGGATGCCGACCGGCTGACCCGCGTCCACCCGGTCGCCTTTGCGGACCGAAGCTCGTACCGGCTCGTACGTCGTACGTAGTGGCGGCTCTCCGGTGCCGGACAGTTGGATGGTGAGGACGCCCCGGCCTGCGACGACTCCGGCGAAGGTGACCTCGCCGGGCGCGGCGGCCCGGATGGTGGTCCCGGGCGCCGCCGCCAGATCGACGCCTCGGTGCCCCGGCGCCCAGGGAGCGGGCGGCGGCTCCCAGCCACGCAGGATCGTGGGCCGGGATCCTGCTTCACCGTCCACCGGCCAGGCACGGTCGGCGGAGGCAGGAGGCGGGGCTTCCGCGGCCTGCGGAGCGGTGGGCCCGGGCTCGGCCGGTGCCCCACGTCCCCCCGCGCGGGCGGCCGCCACACCGGTGAGCGCGGCGAGAGAAGCGAAGGCCGCGAACGCCATCAGAGCGGCGAGCGCGCCCCTGGCCGAAACGCCCGTGACCTGCAGGGCAACGCCACCGGCCGGGACATGCGCCACATCGTGCGGCCGCGCGGGCCCGGACTCCGGCGCCTGGGCCAGGGGACCCGGCACGGGCATCAAGCGGCGTCCGTAACCCTGCACTGTGCGTACGCAACGTCCGAAGCCGGACGTGTCCAGCACGTGGGGCCGACGGCCGCGCGTCGTCGCACCATGCGAGCCGGATCGGCGTGCCGACGGAGCGGCCGCGTCGAGCCGCGTGACCGGAGCCTCTCCGGGGGCGCTCCAGCACCGATCGCGTGGCAGGGGCCCGCTCGACCGTGACGGTCGAGCGCGGCACCGCGCACCCAATGGGCCGAATCGCCGAATGCACCACGGCCGACGGCTGCCGGAGGCGGGCGAAGGAAGGACCGAAGTGCGAGGCCCGGAAGGGGACGAAGGGCGGAGGCGGCCGGGCAGGACCCGGAGGCTGGGGAGAGGCGGGAGAAGTCGCATGGATCGACGGTGACGGAGTCCGAACGAGCGCGGGGATCTTGAACCAGATCTGTGGGTAACTCCGCGTCTGTGGACATCCTCCTCACCCGATCCAGTGAGCGCCCGAGCCTCCGGCTCTGAGCGCCTGTGCCCTCGGAGGCTCCGACGCTCCCCTCGACGACAGCCTCATGCGCGACGCCCCGTCACGGTCTCCCCGAGAAGAACCATCGCGGTCGGCACCTACCGACGACGTCCCCATGGCGCAGCCCACCGCGCCAGGCCCACGGGGCCACCGGGGCCATCTATGAGTCCCGCTGCAGGTGAGGCAGCACGGGGCGGCACCATGTGAAAGGCGCGTGTCGCTGAGCGCGTCGGCCGTCCCGTACACTTCTGGTGGCGATCCGGGTCACCGGGTCGACTTCGCACGCCCCGCCGCCAGTGCATCAGTCCCCGTCGGGCAGCACGGTGGCCGCGCCCCTCGGTCCTCGGACGGTTCCGCAAGGTTCCCTCCCCGGCAGGCGCGTCGGGGCGTCAGGCACCGCGGCCGACCGGCCGCAGTGGAACCGAGAAAACAAGGAGTACGGCCATGGCCGTCGTCACGATGCGGGAGCTGCTGGAGAGCGGCGTCCACTTCGGGCACCAGACCCGCCGCTGGAACCCGAAGATGAAGCGTTTCATCTTCACGGAGCGCAACGGCATCTACATCATCGACCTGCTCCAGTCGCTGTCGTACATCGACCGCGCCTACGAGTTCGTCAAGGAGACCGTTGCCCACGGCGGCTCGGTCATGTTCGTCGGCACCAAGAAGCAGGCCCAGGAGGCCATTGCCGAGCAGGCGACCCGCGTGGGCATGCCCTACGTGAACCAGCGCTGGCTCGGCGGCATGCTGACCAACTTCTCGACCGTCTACAAGCGTCTGCAGCGCCTGAAGGAGCTCGAGCAGATCGACTTCGAGGATGTGGCCGCGTCCGGCCTCACCAAGAAGGAGCTGCTGGTCCTTTCCCGCGAGAAGGCCAAGCTGGAGAAGACCCTCGGCGGTATCCGCGAGATGCAGAAGGTGCCCAGCGCCGTCTGGATCGTGGACACCAAGAAGGAGCACATCGCCGTCGGTGAGGCCCGGAAGCTCAACATTCCGGTCGTCGCGATCCTCGACACCAACTGCGACCCCGACGAGGTCGACTACAAGATCCCGGGTAACGACGACGCGATCCGCTCCGTCACCCTGCTCACCCGCGTGATCGCCGACGCCGTCGCCGAGGGCCTCATCGCCCGCTCCGGTGGCGCCGAGGTCAAGGGTGAGAAGGCCGCCGGCGAGCCGCTGGCCGAGTGGGAGCGCGACCTGCTCGAGGGCGACAAGAAGGCTGACGAGGCCCCCAAGGCCGAGGAGAAGCCCGCCGAGGCAGAGGCCGAGCCCGCGGCCGAGGCCGAGCCCGCGGCAGAGGCCGAGGCCGAGCCCGCGGCCGAGGAGAAGCCGGCGGCCGACGCCGAGCAGGCCTGACCTCAGACCGGTTGACGACGGCGGGGGACGGTGCCACAAGCGCCGCCCCCGCCGTCCACCCGTAGATCTTTCGACTTTCGAGAAGAGATTCACAGATCATGGCGAACTACACCGCCGCTGACGTCAAGAAGCTCCGCGAGCTGACCGGCGCCGGCATGATGGACTGCAAGAAGGCCCTGGACGAGGCCGAGGGCAACGTCGACAAGGCCGTCGAGGCGCTGCGCATCAAGGGCCAGAAGGGCGTCGCCAAGCGCGAGGGCCGCTCCGCCGAGAACGGCGCCGTCGTCTCCCTGATCGCCGACGACAAGACCTCCGGTGTCCTCGTCGAGCTGAAGTGCGAGACGGACTTCGTCGCCAAGGGCGAGAAGTTCCAGGCCGTCGCCAACGAGATCGCCGCGCACGTCGCCAAGACCTCCCCGGCCGACATCGAGGCGCTGCTCGCCTCCGAGATCGAGGCCGGCAAGACCGTCCAGGCGTTCGTCGACGAGGCCAACGCCACCCTGGGCGAGAAGATCGTCCTGGACCGTTTCGCGCAGTTCACCGGCGGCTACGTCTCGGCCTACATGCACCGCACCATGCCCGACCTGCCCCCGCAGATCGGTGTCCTCGTCGAGCTCGACAAGGAGAACGCCGAGGTCGCCAAGGGCATCGCCCAGCACATCGCCGCGTTCGCGCCGAAGTACCTCGCCAAGGGCGACGTGCCGGCCGATGTCGTCGAGGCCGAGCGCCGCGTCGCTGAGGAGACCACGCGCGCCGAGGGCAAGCCCGAGGCCGCCCTCCCGAAGATCGTCGAGGGTCGCCTCAACGGCTTCTTCAAGGACGCGACGCTGCTCGGTCAGCCGTACGCGCTCGACAACAAGAAGTCGGTCGAGAAGGTCCTCCAGGAGGCCGGTGTCACCCTGAAGCGCTTCTCGCGCATCAAGGTCGGCATCTGAGCGAGCCGGAACGCCCCGCGCCGCCGGGACCGGCCGCCACGGCCGACCGCCTGGCGCAGGGCAGCGAATGACCCGCGGCCCCATTAGGGTCGTACGCAGTCGGCCGCACACCGGCCGGCCGCAGATGTGACGAGGAGGCCATTGCCGCACAGGGATCTGGACCAGACCCACGGCAATGGCCTCCTTCGTATGTGTACGAGGAGAGCTTCACATGAACCACGGTGCCGACGGCTCGGATAAAGCCGACAATCCCGACAGCGACGGGAAGGGACGCTTCCTGCTGAAGCTGTCCGGCGAAGCGTTCGCCGGCGGCGGCGCTCTGGGCGTCGACCCCGACGTCGTCCACGCCATCGCACGCGAGATCGCCGCCGTGGTACGCGACGGCTACGAGATCGCCATCGTGATCGGCGGCGGCAACTTCTTCCGTGGCGCCGAACTCCAGCAGCGCGGCATGGACCGGGCCCGCTCCGACTACATGGGCATGCTCGGCACAGTCATGAACTGCCTCGCCCTCCAGGACTTCCTGGAGAAGGAAGGCATCGACTCCCGCGTCCAGACCGCCATCACCATGGGGCAGGTCGCGGAGCCGTACATCCCGCTGCGCGCCGTGCGCCACCTGGAGAAGGGCCGCGTCGTCATCTTCGGCGCCGGTATGGGCATGCCGTACTTCTCCACCGACACCACGGCCGCCCAGCGTGCCCTGGAGATCGACGCCCAGGCCATGCTGATGGGCAAGAACGGCGTGGACGGTGTGTACGACGCCGACCCGAAGAAGAACCCCGACGCGGTCAAGTTCGACGCTCTTGAATATGGCGAGGTCATCACCCGCGACCTGAAGGTCGCCGATGCCACCGCCATCACGCTGTGCCGTGACAACAAGCTTCCGATCCTCGTCTTCGAACTGCTCGCCGAGGGCAACATCGCGCGTGCGGTGAAGGGTGAGAAGATCGGCACGCTCGTCAGCGATCAGGACACCCGGGCCTGACGGCCCCAACTGCCGCGCGGGCACGGGGCGTCGCCCCGCGCCCCGCGGCACCTCCCGTGCACGGGGACGAGACCGGCACGGGGATGGACAACCGCCTGCCGGTCGGACACCGTGCAGGAGTGGACGCGCGGCAGGGGCGAGGCTCTGCTTCTTACGAATAAGACCAGGAGCAAGTGGTGATCGAAGAGATCCTCCTCGAAGCCGAGGAGAAGATGGAGAAGGCCGTCGTGGTCGCCAAGGAGGACTTCGCCGCGATCCGCACGGGGCGTGCGCACCCGGCGATGTTCAACAAGATCGTGGCGGACTACTACGGCGCGATGACGCCGATCAACCAGCTGGCGTCGTTCTCGGTCCCGGAACCGCGGATGGCCGTCGTGACGCCGTTCGACAAGAGCGCCCTGCGCAACATTGAGCAGGCGATCCGCGACTCCGACCTCGGCGTCAACCCGAGCAATGACGGCAACATCATCCGTGTGACGTTCCCGGAGCTGACCGAGGAACGCCGCAAGGACTACATCAAGGTCGCCAAGACCAAGGGCGAGGACGCGAAGATCTCGATCCGCAGCGTCCGCCGCAAGGCCAAGGAGAGCCTGGACAAGCTGGTCAAGGACAAGGAGTCCGGCGAGGACGAGGTCCGCCGCGCGGAGAAGGAGCTCGACGACACCACCGCGAAGTACGTCGCGCAGGTGGACGAGCTGCTCAAGCACAAGGAATCCGAGCTCCTCGAGGTCTGATGAACGAGTCATCCTGGGGGGCCTCGCCCGGCGCCGGTCCATGGGGGCCGGCGCCGGACCACGGGGCGGCCCCCGCGCCGCATGGGGCGGCGTCCCCCGCTGCGGCGGGACACTCATACGACGGGGGAGCGGTCGCCCGGACCCGTCCGCTGCCCGTCGTGCCCGACGCCGGCCGACACGAGGACGACGACCGGGACCACCGGGGCCCCCGGGATGACCCGAACCACCGGGACGACCGGGGGGCCACTCGCCTGAGCGGCCCCCTGTTCCGCGACGAAAAGCCGCAGGAGCCCATGGCCACGCCTTTCCCCGGTCCCCCCGGGCACGATGGCTCGACGGACCCGCAGAAGCCTCACCCGACGGAGCCGGAGAAGCCCAAGAAGAAGAGCGCGGGGCGTAATCTGCGCGCCGCGATAGGGGTGGGCGTCGGCCTCGGCGTGGTCATCCTTGCCTCCCTCTTCGTCTACAAGCCCGTCTTCATCGGCGTGATAGCGGTCGCCGTCGTCGTGGGCCTGTGGGAGCTGACCGCGCGCCTCGCGGAACGCAAGAACATCCAGGTACCGCTGATCCCCCTCGCCGTCGGCGGCACCGCCATGGTGGTCGCCGGGTATGTCCGCGGGGCCGGTGGCGCGTGGGCGGCGATGGCACTTACGGCCCTCGCCGTCCTGGTGTGGCGGATGACAGGGAAGCCGGAGAACTACCTGCGGGACGTCACCGCGGGCGTGTTCACGGCGTTCTACGTCCCATTCCTCGCCACCTTCGTCGCGCTGATGCTCGCCGCCGACGCGGACGGCCCGCAGCGGGTGCTGACGTTCCTGCTGCTGACCGTCGTCAGCGACACCGGGGCGTACGCCGTGGGGTGGCGGTTCGGGAAGCACAAGCTCGCGCCCCGGATCAGCCCCGGCAAGACGCGGGAGGGCCTGGTCGGCGCCGTACTGTTCGCGATGGTCGCCGGTGCGCTGTGCATGGAGTTCCTGATCAAGGGCGGTGCGTGGTGGCAGGGCCTGCTGCTGGGCGTCGCCGTCGCTGCCAGCGCCACCCTCGGCGACCTCGGCGAATCCATGATCAAGCGGGACCTCGGCATCAAGGACATGGGCACCCTGCTGCCGGGGCACGGCGGCATCATGGACCGGCTCGACTCCCTGCTGCCCACCGCTCCGGTCGTCTGGCTGCTCTTTGTGATCTTCGTGGGCACGGGATGACGCCTCCGCCCCACGCCTGACACCACCTCCGTCACCGCATGACGGGAAGCCCCCTGCCGACGGGAAACTGTTGGTGGGGGGCTTCTATGTTGTGTACGGGGCGGCCGCATGGGGCGGTGGGCACCTCGTCGCCCCATGCGGCGGTGCGCCACGCGGTGCTCCCATGCCCGAAATGAGGAGGCCGGGCGGGCGAGGGTTTCCGCCAATTGGCCGTGCGCACGGGGCGGCACGTGACGTGTCCGTTAGCAGTGGCTTCGTGTGTCGAAGACGGAGTCGGACGGAACGGTCGCGGTATGGCGTGTGGCGCCGATGGCCGGAATACGTCGTGGTGCGGTAGGCGGCCGGTGCGTACCGGTAGATGCCACGTACATGCAGCGCTAGCCTCGGCTGGTTGCAGGCATGGTCCGTACGCACCCCGGGGGGAAGCGATGGGATCTCTCGGAGATCTTTGGGACGACGGAACGAAGCTGGTCGGCGATGTCGTCGAGGTCGGCAAGGACGTCATGATGGCGCCCGCCGAGATCGCGCACTGGGTCCTGGGCCAGATGTTCGGCGGCGGCGAGGCGGATCTGCAGAAGATCGCGGCCGCCCTGGAGAAGCTGAGCAGCGAAATGGACGGCCTCACCAAGGAGATCAACTCCTCGCTCGGTCAGCTCACCTGGCACGGCCCCGCGTCCGACGCCTTCGTCAAGGTCGCGCACGGGCGGGTCAACGAGATGAAGAAGATCACCGACGACCTGTCCGCGCTGGGCAAGTCGGTCGATCGGCTCGCCAAGGTCTACTGACCCGGCTGACCCGGCGAAATGCTGACGAGGTGCGGCACGTTGCGTGGTTGCCGGAGGGGCAGGCGCTCTTTCCGGCTCGTCGGTCGCGCCCGTCGCCCGACTTCCGCGGCGCACCGCCCGGCCTTCGCGCGCCGCCGCTCGACAACCGGGGCCCGCACGGGGCGGGCCCCCCATGCGCCGCACGCGGCGCGGTTCACGACGCATCACGACAACACGGGGGTTGACGGATGGCAGACCACACATTCGGCGTTGAGTTGGCCGAACTCGACAAGATCCAGCACGACTGGCAGTCAGCCAGTAAGCACATGGGGGAGCTCAACCAGCAACTGAGCGACATCAAAAGCACCTTGGTCAAAGCCGCGGCCATCGACCTCGCCGCGGCGCCCATCGCGCAGCTTCCCGGTTTCGGTATCGCCTACCAGGTACTCACGGACGTGAAGGAGATCCTGCAGATCACCGAGCGCTTGGAGGAACGCAAGGGGCTGCTGCTCGAAGAACTGGCCGAAGATGCCAAGAAGATCAAGCAGGTCAAGGACGAGTACGAGGCCAACGAGAAGAAGATCGAGGACAAGCTCAAGAAGGCCAAGGACGCCGGCAAGCACGACGATTCCCCGCCGCCCGGCCACCACAGCGGGAGCGGAAACGGCACGGGACGCACCGGAGACGATGATGGAGGTCACGGCGGGGGCGGACCGGCGCCCGCACAAGGCCAAGGCGACGGCAAGTGGAAAACGGAAGGGGACTGGGACGCCTGGTCGCCCGGCAAGCACCACACCACCACCGGCGCGGGCGTCGAAACCGCCCCCGACACCTCCGGGCTGCCGCAGGAGCGCAAGGACATCGTCGACCGCGCCCTGGAGCGGGTGAACCACCGGATCGGCTACAGCCAGTCGGCCACCACCAACGGCTACCGCGACGACTGCTCGGGCTTCGTCTCCGCCGCATGGGGCCTCAAGCCGCCGGGACTCAACACCTACGGCCTGATGGGCAGCGACACCGCACATCAGATCACCAAGGACGACCTCCAACCAGGAGACGCCCTGGTCGCCGGGGACCACACCGTCCTCTTCGGCGGCTGGGCCGACGCGTCACACACCAAGTACGTCGCGCTGGAGGACAACGGTTCCCAGGGCACCGTCTCGCATGTCATCCCCTACCCCTACTACTCGGGCGACGCCGCCCAGGAGAGGGCGGGCGGGCACCCGTACGTGCCCTATCGCCGTAACGGTCTCTGAGCCTGCTGGTGGCGACGGAGCGCTCGGGCTTCGTCTCCGCCGCATGGGGCCTCAAGCCGCCGGGACTCAACACCTACGGCCTGATGGGCAGCGACACCGCACATCAGATCACCAAGGA
>NZ_VKJP01000236.1 GCF_007280575.1 Streptomyces benahoarensis | reverse complement strand
GGCCCCGCCGCCCGGGCCGCGCCACCCTCCAGGCGCGCCCCTACCCCTCCCCGAACGCCTCCCGCAGCTCCTCCTTCATCGACCGCTGGAACGCGGTGACCAGGGCCTGTACCACCATCGGCTGCATATGGGCGGAGAGTGACTTGATGCGGGCGACGTCCTCCGCGTCGGGGCCGCCCTCGCGGTACGGCTCCCAGACCTCGTCCTTGAAGAGACGGCTCAGCTCCCGCGCCGCCGACCGGGAGTGTTCCCGTACGACCGTGCGTGCCGCGAGGATCGTCTCCAGCGCGATCGGCACGTCCAGCAGCCGGACGCCCAGATGCAGCAGCCCGGGGTCGACCTGGAAGACGTCCGGGTCATCGGTGCGGACCAGGACGCTCATCGCCGCCAGCCGGTCCAGATCGTCCTCGGCCAGCTCCCGGCCGACCCGGCGTTCCAGCTGTTCGCGGGTGGTGTCCTCCGCCTTGTCAGGGATCCAGCTCGCCACCAGTGCCCGGTGGAGGGCCAGGTCCTGGGCGCTCAGATCGGGCGGCAGCTGCTGCAGATAGCGTTCGATCGCCGACAGCGTCATGCCCTGGTGCTGCAGCTCCTCGATCAGCGCGAGCCGCGAGAGATGGTCGGGACCGTAGCGGCCGACGCGGCGGGGGCCGATCTCCGGCGGCGGCAGCAGCCCCCGGGTGCCGTAGAAGCGGATCGTACGGACGGTGACACCGGCGCGGGCGGCCAGTTCGTCGACGGTCAGGGCGGTGCCGGGCCCGGTTCCGGTCTCCGTGGCGGACTCTTTCATGTAGGACAGTATTGCTGTCTCACCAAAAGTGTGAAACCTCTGGAACGTCTCGCCGGATTCCGCGCGGTGCCCTGTGCGGCCACTTCGGCGCGTTGCCGGGAGCGGTGCGCCCGTCCGCCGTAATTTCCCGCGAAGATCGCCGGGAATTCATCCGGGCGCGTACGGATCGGCGATTTCAAAATGTCTCCCGGGGGCAACAGTGGGCAAACGGCCCCAACTTCAGATTGGCCGATAACTCGTGTGATCCAGGCCACAGACGAGGGGCCCGGGTTCGGGGAAGGTGTGCCATCGGCCATTCGTGCGAACCGTGGGATTCGGCCATGGTTCCCAGCGCCTGCCTGAAAGTGAGTTGAACCACCAGTGAGTGCAGAGACCGTTACGGAAGAAGTACCGCAGCCGCCAGGTGGGGGCGGCGGCGGACGGCAGGACGCGGGAGACGCCGGATACAGCAAGGGCCTCAAGAGCCGCCACATCAACATGATCGCCATCGGCGGGGCGATCGGAACCGGCCTCTTCCTCGGTGCGGGCGGTCGGCTCCACTCCGCCGGTCCGGCGCTGGCCGTCGCCTACGCGGTCTGCGGTCTCTTCGCCTTCTTCGTCGTCCGCGCCCTCGGCGAGCTGGTCGTGCACCGCCCGTCGTCCGGCTCGTTCGTCTCGTACGCCCGGGAATTCCTTGGCGAGAAGGGCGCCTACGTCGCCGGCTGGATGTATGTCGTCAACTGGTCCACGACCGGTATCGCCGACATCACCGCGATTGCCCTCTACACCCACTACTGGAGTCTGTTCACCGACATTCCGCAGTGGGTGATGGCGCTGATCGCACTCGCCGTGGTGCTCACCGTCAACCTCATCTCGGTCAAGATCTTCGGTGAGCTGGAATTCTGGTTCGCGATCGTCAAGGTCGCGGCGCTGGTCGTGTTCATGTTCATCGGCATCTTCCTGCTGGCCACCCAGCACCCGGTGGGCGGCCACACCCCCGGCCTGCATCTTCTCTCCGACAACGGCGGTTTCTTCCCGACCGGTCTGCTGCCCGTGGTGATCGTTCTCCAGGGCGTCGTCTTCGCGTACTCCGCCGTCGAGCTGGTCGGCGTCACCGCGGGTGAGACCAGCGAGCCCGAGAAGATCGTCCCCAAGGCGGTCAACTCGATCATGTGGCGGGTGGGCGTCTTCTACGTCGGCTCGGTGCTGCTGCTGACGCTGCTGCTGCCGTGGAACAAGTACGTCGGCGGGGAGAGCCCCTTCGTGACCGTGCTCTCCAACGTCGGCGTCCCGGCCGCCGGCGATGTGATGAACCTCGTCGTGCTGACCGCCGCGATGTCGAGCCTCAACTCCGGCCTCTACTCGACCGGCCGCATCCTGCGCTCCATGTCCATGGCGGGCTCCGCGCCGAAGTTCGCCGGGCTCATGAACCGCAACCAGGTGCCGTACGGCGGCATCATGCTCACCTCCGCCGTCTGTGTGCTCGGCGTGGTGCTCAACTACGTCGTCCCGGGCAAGGCGTTCGAGATCGTGCTGAACATCGCGGCGCTCGGCATCATCAGCACCTGGTGCACGATCATGGTCTGTCACATGGTGTTCGTGCGCCGCGCCAAGGAGGGTGTGGTCCAGCGGCCCCGCTTCCGGCTTCCCGGTACGCCCGTCACGGACCTGGTGACCATCGCGTTCCTGCTCGGCGTCATCGTGCTGATGTGGTTCGACGACGGTGTCGGCCGCCAGACCGTGATGCTGATCCCCGTCCTCGCGCTGGCGCTGTTCGGCGGCTGGTTCGTGGTGCGCGGCCGGGTCAGCCGTCTCGCGGCGGAGCGTGAAGGCGAAGCGGCGAAGTAGCGCATACCGCACGGGAGGGCGGTCGCGGAGCCTCAGGGCAGCCGCGGCCGCCCTCCCGTGCGCGTACCGGCTCAGCCGCCGATGAGCGGGTAGTGGTCGGAGAGGTTGGTGTAGGTGTACTGCTTGCCCCAGCTGGAGACGGTCCAGGGCGCCGACTCCTCCTTGACGACCGTGTTGCCCCAGCCGCTCGGCCGCGCGTGGCCGTTGCGGTGCAGGACGTGGTCCAGGTCCTCGCGGGGATCGTTCGGGTAGCGGTCCTTCGTGATCGAGTTCTCGTGGGTGTCGAAGGAGTACGGGTGGCCCGTGCGGCTGTCGGCGGGCGCCAGGTCCGCGTGGGCCAGCAGCGCCTCGTACTCCGGGCCGCGCGAGTCGATGTTGAAGTCCCCGGCGACCATCACCTCTTCGTCGGCGGGGATCTTCTTCGCGTCCAGGAACGCGTCCAGTTCCTTCAGCTGGGAGGCGCGGTCGGCGGCCGCCTCGCCCGCCTTGCAGCCCGAGTCCGTCGACTGGGTATGGGTGCCCACGAGGTGCACCTTCGTGCCGTTCACGTCCAGGACCGCGTAGACGAAGCCCTTGTTGGAGAGGGCGTCCGAGCCGCAGGCGTCCTTGTAGACGTACTGCTCCTTGCGCAGCACGGGCCACTTGCTCAGCAGCGTCACCCCGCCGTCCTCCGGGGTCGTCGCGGAGTAGGCCCCGCCGGTGGCGTCCCAGCCGTCCTTGGTGCGGCCGACCACCGGCGTCTGGTGCGGATACTGCGCCGCGGCCCGCGACGCGAGGGCATCCGAGGACGAGTTGTCGAACGCCTCCTCCAGAACCACGACGTCGTTGCCCCGGAAGAAGTCCGCGTCGGGTATCGCCTGGGCGCGGTGGTCCTGGCCCCAGTTGGGGTAGAGCGTCTTGCTCATCAGGAACGCGTTGTACGTGAGGACCTTCAGGCGCGGGGGCGGCGCCGCGGCCGAGGCGCCGGGCGCGGTGGCGGCGAGGGCGGTGGCGGTCAGCGCCGCGGTGATCACGGCGGACCGGCGGGCGCGCGGCGAGAGGTACGACACGGAATCTCCCTGTGGGGGTGGGGGCATGACCCGGCGGCGTCCATCCAACCAGCCGCGGTTACCTCTTGGTAACCACTGGGTGTGTACGGGATCCCCCGGCGGTGACGGACCGGCGCCGCGAGGGAAAAGGGGCCGGGGGGCGCGGCCACTGCGCGCCCCCGGCCCAGGTCACGTCTTCCGCGCTCAGCCCTGGTGGACCGCGTGCGTGGCCGCGATCATCGGCCATGAGGCGGGGCGGGGTGCCGGGGCCGTGCCGCGGGCGCCGAGGGCCTGCCGGGCCGCGCCCGCCGACGGCTTGGACTGCTGGAACAGCCAGGTGTCGAAGAAGCCGGCGAGCGGCTTGCCGGACTTCTTCTCGGCGAACGCCACGAAATCGGCGACCGAGGCGTTGCCGTACGCGTGCTCCCGCGGCCACGACGTGAGCAGGCCGAAGAAGACCTTGTCGCCGAGCTTGTTGCGGAGGGCCTGGAGGGCCACCGCGCCACGGTCGTAGACGGCGCCGTCGAACTGGTGGTCCGGGCCCGGGTCGCCGGGCTTCACGGTCCAGAACGGGTCGTCGGCCGGGTGCTGGTCGAAGACGTAGTCGGCGAGTTCCTGCGCGGTGCCCTCGCCCTCCTTCTCGGACCAGAGCCACTGCGCGTACGCCGCGAAGCCCTCGTTGATCCAGATGTCCTTCCAGCCCTTCAGCGAGACGCTGTCGCCGTACCACTGGTGGGCCAGCTCGTGGACGACGACGGAGACGTTGGCGCCGCGGTCGAACGCCTTCTTCCCGTAGAACGGGCGGGTCTGGGTCTCCAGCGCGAACCCCGCCGGGACGTTCGGGACGTAGCCGCCGACGGCGTTGAAGGGGTAGCGGCCGTAGACCGACTCCAGCCACTCGGTGACCTCGGCGGTGCGCGCGATGCTGGCGCGGGCGGCGCCCTCGTTCGCGCCGAGGTCCTTGCTGACGGCGTTGATCACGGGCACGCCGCCCTCGGTGGTGCCGGTGGTGACGTCGAACTTGCCGATGGCGAGCGTCGTCAGATACGTGGCCTGCGGCTTGTCGGAGCGCCAGTTGTAGCGCGTCCAGCCGAGCTTGGAGGACTGCGAGGCCAGCACGCCGTTGCTGATCGCCTGGGTGCCGTCGGGAACGGAGACCGAGATGTCGTACGTCGCCTTGTCGGTCGGGTGGTCGTTGCTCGGGTACCACCACACCGCCGACTCCGGCTCCTGGGCCGCCACCCCGCCGTCGGGTGTACGGGCCCATGCGGTGTAGCCGTCGATCTTCACCTCGGAGGGCTTGCCCGCGTACCGCACCACGACGCTGATCTGCTTGCCGCGCTCCAGCGGCGCCGCCGGGGTGATCTCCAGCTCATGGGCGCCGGAGGCGGCGAACGTCGCCTTCCTGCCGTCGACGCGGACCTCGCTGACCTTCAGCCCGAAGTCGAGGTTGAAGCGGGACAGGTCCTGGGTGGTCCGGGCCAGCAGCGTCGCCGTGCCCTCCAGGAGGTCGGTCTTGGGCTGGTACTTCAGGCGCAGGTCGTAGTGGGAGACGTCGTAGCCGCCGTTCCCGCTCTCCGGGTAGTAGGAGTCGCCCGCACCGGGCGCGCCGGGGGTGAAGCTCGCCGCCGAAGCCGGGACCGCCAGCAGCAGACCGAGCGCGGCCGCGCCCGGGACGAGGAGTCTGTGACGCACCGAGTCCTCCAACTCGTAGGGGTGGTGGAACCGTTCCGACCCTATGTACGCCCCCGCCCCTCGTCATGTCCATGGCCTCAGCTGACACATGAATGACATGCGTGACGCGGCGGAGCGGGGCCGCCGAGCGGTTCCGGGACCCGGAGCGCCGCGCGACCACCGGGACCGGCCCGGCGATCGCGCCACCCCTGGCTACGCCGCCGGTGCCTCCCGCACCAGCCGCCGGACCTCGTCGGCGCAGCCCCAGGCGACGGTGACGCCCGCGCCGCCGTGACCGTAGTTGTGCACGCACCAGGCGCCGCCGGGCAGCCGCTCGCCCTCCAGGCGGACCGCTTCACGGGCGGGCCGCAGCCCCACCCGGTGGTTCAGGACCTCGGCCCCGGCGAGCACGGGGAACCGCCGGGCGGCGCGCGCCACGATCGCCTCGGCCACCGCCGGGTCGGGCTCCGTCGACCAGGCGTTCTCGTGCGCGGTGCCGCCGATCACCACGCCGTACGGCTGCGGCAGGACATACGTCGTGTCCGTGGCGCCCGAGGCGGCGGAGACGTACCACTCCTCGACGCCCGGGTCGGCGACCACGACCAACTGGCCCTGCACCGGGTGCACCTGCGGGTCCGGCACCAGCTCACGGGCGCCGAGGCCCGAGCAGTTCACCACCGTCGCCGCCTCCTGGCCCGCCTCGGCGAGCGAGGTGAACGTGGCGCGCTCCACCACGCCGCCCGCCGCGCGGAGCCGCTGCTCCAGGTAGTGCAGATGTGTCGGCATGTCGACGAGCGGCGTCCGGGCCCGCCAGCCGGTGTGGCCCTCCGGCACCTCGTCGGGGCGGGCCCGCCGCAGGCCGGGCACCGCCGCATACCAGGCGGCGAGCGGATCGGCATCGGCCTCCGGTCCGCCGGTGGCCGCGGGCTCCGTCATCGTCCCGGCCACCATCCGCGCACCCGTCTCCCACGGCCGGTCGGCGAGCTCCGCCAGTACCTCGAAGCCGCGCAGCGACCACCGCACCGCCGGGGTGCGGGGCCGGATGCGGTAGGGCCAGCACAGCCCGCCGGCCACCGCCGAGGTGGAGTCGGCGGCCGGGTCCCGGCTCACCAGCCGCACCCGGTGCCCGTCCTCCGCCAGCGCAATGGCCGAGGTCAGACCGATGACACCGCCACCGATCACCAGAATGTCGTTCGCCTCGCTCGTCATGTCTGGACGCTATCGGCTGTCGTCCGACCGGGCGCGAGCAGGCCCGCCCACGGACGGCGTACGCGACCGGGTGACCGGGCCCGGTACGGGCGCGGGCGCGGTATCGGTGGGGCGGCGTGCGACGGGCGAACGCCCCAGGTCCGAGGCGCGCTCCACGGGCTGCCTCACCAGGGATGACGGGACAGACCTTAGGCTGGAGACCAGCACCGTCGGCCGATGTCGCCCCTCGGATCGTGTTCGTCATCCGTCGACTGAGGAGGCACATGCCCCGCGCCCCGCGGGCCGTTCCCGCCTGGCTCGCCCACCCGTTCCGCTGGCAGCGCCTGCCCGTGCCGTGGTCCGCCGTCGTCCGCGGCGCGCTCTGCGCGGGCCCGTTGCTCGGCGCCGGGATCGCCACCGGCCACCCCGTGCCCGGCGTCCTGACCGGGCTCGGCTCGATGATGGCCGGGGTCAACGACCGGCCCGGCACCCGGCGCACCGGCATGGTCCACATCGGGCTGCCCGCCCTCGCCTGCGGCCTCGGCACCCTGATCGGCGCCTCGCTGCAGTCCGCGCACGCCGGGTGGTGGACGGTGCCCGCGCTCTGCGCCGTCGCCTTCGTCTCCGGCGTCGCGAGCGTGGCCGGACCGGTCCGCTCGACCGCCGGGATGCAGATGCTGGCCACCGCCGTCCTCGGCGCGGGCATGCCGCTGCCCGGCGCGCCGTGGGCGAAGAGCCTGTACGTCCTCGCCGGTTGCGCCTGGCTGCTGCTGTTGCGGCTGATGCTCCGCTCCCCGCGGCCGCCCGGCGGTCCGCTCGGCGGCGAGCGGACCGCCGTCGCCGCCGTCTTCGACGCGCTGGCCGACGCGTTGACCGAGGTCGGCGGCGAGGGCGCGGAACCGGCCCGGCGCCGTCTGACCTCGGCCCTGGACCGGGCCGACGAGGCGCTGCGGCTGCGCCGCCTCACCGACCGGCTGCTGCGCCGCGCGGTCCGTACCGAAGAGGTGCTGCTGGCCGAGCGGTTGGCGGCGGCGACCGCGCTCTGCGAGGCGAGCGTGGCGCTCCTGTGGGAGGGCCGCCCGCTGCCCGCCGCGGTCGCGGAGAGCCCCCGCCGGTTCGCCGCGGCGCTGCGCACCGGCGAGGCACCCGGGCGCCTCTCCGCTCCCGCGAACAGCTCGGCCGCGCGTGGGGCCTTCGACCGGGCGTTGCTGGCCGCCGCTGTCGTCTTCGCGCGGTCGGAGCCGTCGGCGGCGTACGGGGCGCAGGAGCCGCGTGAGGCGTCCGCGCCGCCCGAGCCTTCGACGCCGTACGGGTCGGCCGCGGCGTCCATGCCGTACGAACCGTCCGCGCAGCCTGCGCCGACCGCCCCGCCGGCCCCGGTGGCGTCGCCGCCCACCGCATCCGGGCCGCGCCGTCCGGGCCGGTGGCACGCCCTGCCCGGCCGGGTCCGCGGGTTCCTGGACCGGCGTACCCGCCGTGGCCGCGATCTGCTGGGGCCCGCCGCCCGCGACTACGGGCTGCGCGTCGCCGTCTGCATCGGTGCCAGCACGGCGGTCGCGCTGCTGCTCCACCCCGAGCACTGGTACTGGCTCCCGGCCACCGCGACGTTCCTGGTCAAGCCTGACCTGGGCCCGCTGTTCTCACGGACCGTCAACCGCTTCGCCGGGACCGTCGCGGGCGTCCTGGTCTTCGCGCTGGGCGGCGCGGTGCTGCCCGGCTCCTGGTGGCCGGCGCTCGCCGCGGGCATCGGCGGCGCGGTGCTGCCGTTCGCCACCCGCCACTTCGCGCTGCAGACCTCGGCGATCACCTTCATGGTGCTGGCGTTCGTCTGGGTGGGCGGCGATCCCCAGGCGGCGGGGGAGCGGATCGCGGACACCGCCATCGCCTGCGGCATCGTCCTCGTCGTCGGCCATCTGCCGCGCCTGGCCGATCCGCGCCGCCGTATCGCGCAGCGGGCGGTGTCGGCGCTGCACGCCACCGAGGCGTTCCTGCGGCACGTCCTGGCGGCCGAGCCCGGCGCCGGGACCACCGCCGAGCGGCTGGCGCTGCGCCGGAACGCCTACCACGCCCTGGGCCAGGCACGGACGGCGGCCGAGACCGCCGCCGCCGAACTCCTCGCCGCCCGCGACCGCAGCCCCGACTGGCCCGCGATCCTCACCGCCGCCGAACGCATCGTCGACGCCGCGACGGCCGCCGCGATCCGCATCGACCACGGTGCGCGGCGGCCCAGCCCCGAGGAGGCCGCCCGGCTGGGCGAGGCGCTGTCCGCGATGGCCGGCGCTCTGGCCGACCCCGGCCACCGCCTGCCGCACCTCCACGACCGGCCGGTCGCACCCGTCCCGGACTGCGCCACGCTCACCGACGTGGCGGCCGAACTGGAACGGATGCGGGGCCACACGGGGACGGTCTGAGCGACGCCGCACGTCCGGGACCTGGGCCGATTCCCGCGGCGAAGGCCCGCGACGCCCCGCCCGCC
>NZ_VKJP01000235.1 GCF_007280575.1 Streptomyces benahoarensis | reverse complement strand
GCCGCCGTGTCCGGACGCTGTCCGCCGGTGGCCCGCGCCCGACCGGCGCGGGCCACCGGCGGACAGCGTCCGGACACGGCGGCGGTCCCCTTCCCGGACCACCGGGCGGCACCGCGTACGGCCGCCCCGTGCACGCCTTCCCCGTACGCGGCCCTGCGGCGGAGTCCTTCACGGACTCCGCCGCAGGTGCGTGCGCGGCCCGGTTCTCCCGCACGGCTTCTTTTGACAGCGGAAACATGGGATGTTCCCATGACCAGCAGAACGCGGCGGGCCGGTGGGCGGCCCGCCGTCCCGGTCCGAGGAGAGGACGCCGCGCCGATGCCGCTGCGCAGTACCGCCCGTACCAGCCTGGTCGGCCTCGTCATCGAGCAGCTGGAGGCGCTGATCGAGGGCGGCGAGTGGCCGGTGGGGGCGAAGATCCCGCCGGAGCCCGCCCTCGTCGAACAGCTCGACGTCGGGCGCAACACCGTCCGCGAGGCGGTCCGCGCGCTGGTCCACACCGGGCTGCTGGAGGCCCGGCAGGGCGACGGCACCTACGTCCGCGCCCGCAGCGACTTCGGCGCTGCGGTGCAGCGCCGGCTGCGCCACGCGGAGAGCCTGGAGGCGTACGAGGTGCGGGCCGCGCTGGAGCGGGACGCGGCGCGCCATGCGGCCGCGCGGCGGACGCCCGCGGATCTGGCGGCGCTGCGGGAAGTGCTGGCCGAGCGGGTGCGGACCTGGGAGGCCGGGGACACCGACGCGTTCGTGGAGGCCGATGTCCGCTTCCACCAGCTGATCGCGCAGGCCGCGCACAACGGTGTGCTGGCGGATCTGTACGCGCATCTCAGCGACGCGCTGCGCGGCACTCTGCACGCGGTGCTCGCCGCGCACGTACCGGATGCGGTGCACCACCAGCTCGACGGCCACACCGCGGTCGTCGACGCCATCGAGGCGGGCGACGCGGACGCCGCCGAACGCGCCGTACTGGCGCATCTGACCGAAGCGAGGGACGCCCTGCGCGGTGCCACGGGCGACGGTGCCCGGGCCGCCGGGCGCCCGCACACCACCGGAGAGCACCGTGTCTGACCCCGGACCCGCCGTCGCCGACGGCCCGATAACCACCGCGCCGCCGCGCCCCGCCACCCCGGAGCCCGCGGCCGTCCCCACCGGGCGCCGCGCCCTGTACCTGGGGCTGGGCGTCGTCCTGCTGGCGCTGAACCTGCGGCCCGCGCTGGTCGCGGTCTCGCCGCTGGCCGGGACCATCCGGGACGACAGCGGGATGTCGGCGGCGGCGACGAGTCTGCTGACGGCGCTGCCGCTGCTCTGCTTCGGGCTGCTGGCGCCGGTCGCACCCCGGCTGGGCCGCCTTCTGGGGATGGAGCGGTCGCTGCTCGGCACGATGGCCCTGATCGGCGCCGGGACCGCGCTGCGGCTGGTGGATTCGGTGGTGGCGCTGTTCGCCGGGACGGTGGTGATCGGCGCCGGGATCGCGGTCGCCAATGTGCTGCTGCCCGGCCTGATCAAGCGGGACTTCCCGGCCCGCGCCGGGCTGATGACCGGCCTGTACTCGATGTCACTGTTCGGCGGCGCGGCGCTGGCCGCCGGGGTGACCGTCCCCGTGCAGCGGGCCGCCGGGCTGAGCTGGCAGGCCACGCTGGCGTGCTGGGGCGCCCTCGCGGTGGTGGCGCTGGTCTGCTGGCTGCCGCAGGTGGGCACCCGTACCCGCGTCCCGGCCGGTGCGGCCGGTGCGGCGGCGCACCCGGTTCGGGGCCTGTGGCGCTCCCCGCTGGCCTGGCAGGTCACCGGCTACATGGGGCTCCAGTCGCTGAGCTACTACGCGGCCGCCGCCTGGCTGCCGACGGTGCTGCAGGACGCCGGGATGTCGGCGGGCGACGCCGGGTGGATGCTGTCGTACTCGTCGCTGCTGGGCATCGCGGGTTCGTTCCTCGCCCCGGTGATCGTGGGGCGGCGGCTGCGTGCCGGGACGCTCGCCGCGGTGAGCGCGCTGCTGTGCGCGGTGGCGTTCGCGGGGCTGCTGGCCACGCCGGCCGGCGGGGCGTACGCCTGGATGACGCTGCTCGGGCTGGGGCAGGGCGGGGCGATCAGCCTGGCACTGCTCTTCATCGTGGAGCGGGCGCCGGACGCCCGGCACACCGCGCAGCTGTCGAGCATGGCGCAGTGCTTCGGCTACATCCTGGCGGCGACCGGTCCGGCGGTGCTGGGCGCGGTGCACGACACGGCGGGCAGCTGGACGGTGCCGCTGACGCTCCTGCTGGTGCTGCTGGTCCCGCAGATCGCGGCGGGGTTCGGGGCGGCGCGGCCTCTCCACGTCGCGGGGCGGTAACGCGCCGGGGGCCTTCTCTACCCGGCCCTGTCTCTCAGGAAGGGTGCCTGAATCGGATCACAGCCACCCCTTCTCTCAGGAAGGGTCCCTGAACACAGCCATCCGCTCCCTCAGGAAGGGTCCCTGAACACAACCGCCCGCTCCCTCAGGAAGGGTCCTGCATCACAGCCACCCGTTGCGTTTGAAGCCACGGTGGATCAGCCGGCACAGGCCCAAGGTGATGGCCATGACCAGCGGGTATCCGAACGTCCAGTCCTTCTCCGGCATGTAGGTGAAGTTCATGCCGTAGACGCCGCAGACCATGGTCGGGACGGCGAGGATCGCGACCCAGGCGCTGATCCGGCGCATGTCCTCGTTCTGCGCGACGGTGACCTGCGCGAGATGCGCCTGGAGTATCGAGTTCAGCAGGTCGTCGAAGGACGTGATCTGTTCGACGACCCGGTCGAGGTGGTCGGCGACGTCCCGGAAGTACGTCCGCAGCCGGGCGTCGACGTGCGGCATCGGCTCGGTCACCAGCGTCTGGAGCGGCCGGTCGAGCGGCGCGACGGCGTGCTTGAGCTCCAGCACCTCGCGTTTGAGCTGGTAGATCCGGCCGGCACCGCCGCCGCCGCGGAGGGAGAAGACGTCGCTCTCCACATCGTCGATGTCGTCCTGGATCTCGGCGGCGGCGTCGAGGTAGTCGTCCACCACGAGGTCGGCGATGGCGTGCAGGACCGCCGACGGGCCGATGGCCAGCTGTTCGGGATCCTGCTCCAGCTGTTCGCGGAGCGGGCCTAGGGAGCCGTGGCCGCCGTGCCGGACGGTGATCACGAAGTCGGCGCCGGTGAAGACCATGAGTTCGCCGGTCTCGACGACCTCGCTGGTGTCGGTGAGCTGCTCGTGCTCGACGTAGCGGACGGTCTTGAAGACGGTGAACAGCGATCCGTCGTACAGCTCGATCTTCGGGCGCTGATGGGCGAGGACGGCGTCCTCGACGGCGAGCGGATGCAGCCCGAACAGCTCGACGATGCCCGCGAACTCGGTCTCCGTCGGCTCGTGCAGCCCGATCCACACGAATCCGGCCCCGGAGCGGCGCACCCGGCGGATCGCCTCGTCGGCGGGGTGGTCGCCGCGCTGCCGTACGCCGTTCTCGTACACCGCGCAGTTGACGACGGCGGTGCCGAGCGGCGAGCGGGCGGGGTGGCTGAGGTCGACCCCGCGGGTGCGCGGCTGCGGCAGCCGGACGGCGCGGCGGAGGCTACGGATCATCGACACCGGCTCAGTATGGCGTCCCGGGCCGCCGGGCGGCAGGGAGCGGGCGCGCGTGGTGGCCGGGAGCGGCGCGCGTGACGGCGGGGCGCGGGCGCGCGTGGTGGCGGCGCGCGGGCGCCGTCGGGCGGGTCGCAGCGCCGTGGCGGAATACCCCTGGGGGGTATACAGTTGGAGACGTAGGGACGCCGGGGGCGCCGCCGTCCCCCGCCCCTGGGAGCACCCGCGCTCCGGGTTCCGGTATCCCTGTGAGGAGTACGGCATGAAGGCACCGACCACTCCGGTCCTGCTCGGCGGCTACGCACTGATCCTGCTGGTCGTGCTCGCCGCCGGGTTCGGCATCGGCCGCGCCACCGGCGCCCCGGCGCCGCCCGTACCTCCCGCACCACACAGTTCCGCGCATACCCCCCACCCGTACGCACACCACGAGGAGCAGTCGTGATCACCGTGCCCGGAGAGCAGTACATCGAGCTGGAGATCGGCGGGATGACCTGCGCCTCGTGTGCGGCGCGCGTCGAGAAGAAGCTCAACCGCATGGACGGCGTCACCGCCTCGGTCAACTACGCCACCGAGAAGGCGCGCGTCTCCCTCGACGAGGGCAGCGCACTGGAGACCGCCGACCTCATCGCCACCGTCGAGAAGACCGGCTACACCGCCGCGGTCCCCGCGCCGCCGGTGCCGGAGTCGGCGGACGAGGAGGGCGCGACGGAGCCCGCGGACGACGGCCTCACCGCGCTGCGGCAGCGGCTGCTGACCGCGCTGGTGCTGTCCGTCCCGGTGATCCTCATGGCGATGGTCCCGGCGCTGCAGTTCACCAACTGGCAGTGGCTCTCGCTGACGCTCGCCGCCCCGGTGGTCGTCTTCGCCGCGTGGCCGTTCCACCGCGCCGCCTGGACCAATCTGCGGCACGGCGCGGCCACCATGGACACCCTGATCTCCATGGGGACGCTCGCCGCGTTCGGCTGGTCCCTGTGGGCGCTGTTCTTCGGTACGGCCGGGATGCCCGGCATGCACCACCTCTTCGAGCTGACCCTCACCCGCGGGGACAGCGGCGGCTCGATCTATCTGGAGGCCGCGGCCGGGGTCACCACGTTCATCCTGGCGGGCCGCTACTTCGAGGCCCGCGCGAAGCGGAAGGCCGGGGCCGCGCTGCGCGCCCTGATGGAGCTGGGCGCCAAGGACGTCGCGGTGCTGCGCGACGGCCGGGAGGTCCGTATCCCCACCGCGGAGCTGACCGTCGGCGACCTCTTCGTGGTCCGCCCCGGCGAGAAGATCGCCACCGACGGCCGGGTCACCGGGGGCTCGTCCGCGGTGGACGCCGCCCTGCTGACCGGCGAGTCCGTACCGGTCGAGGTCGGGCCCGGCGACACCGTCACCGGCGCCACCGTCAACGCCGGGGGCCGCCTGGTCGTCGAGGCGACCCGGGTCGGCGCCGATACCCAGCTCGCCCGGATGGCGCGGATGGTGGAGGAGGCGCAGAACGGCAAGGCCGCCGCGCAGCGGCTGGCCGACCGGATCTCCGCGGTCTTCGTGCCGGTGGTCATCGCGCTGGCGGTCGGCACCCTCGGCTACTGGCTCGGTACCGGCGCCGGTGCCACCGCCGCGTTCACCGCCGCCGTAGCGGTGCTGATCATCGCCTGCCCGTGCGCCCTGGGCCTGGCCACCCCGACCGCCCTGATGGTCGGGACGGGCCGCGGCGCCCAGCTGGGCATCCTGCTCAAGGGCCCGGAGGTGCTGGAGTCCACCCGCGCCGTCGACACCGTCGTCCTGGACAAGACCGGCACGGTCACCACCGGCGTGATGACGCTGACCGGCGTCCACCTCGCCGACGACGTGGACCGCGCCACCGCGCTGTGGCTGGCCGGTGCGCTGGAGCACGCTTCGGAGCATCCGATCGCCCGCGCCGTCGCCACGGCCGCCGAGGAAGCGGTGTCCGGTGCGCTGCCGGTGCCCCAGAAGTTCGAGAACGTCCCCGGTCTCGGCGTACGCGGCGAGGTCGACGGCCACACCGTGCTGGTCGGCCGCGAGCGGCTGCTGGCCGACGCCGGGCTGACGCTCCCGGAGCCGCTGGCGACGGCGAAGCGGCAGGCCGAGGAGGCGGGCGCCACCGCCGTCGCGGTCGCCTGGGACGGCGCGGCCCGCGCGGTGCTGGTGATCGCCGACGCGGTGAAGGAGACCAGCGCCGAGGCGGTGCGACGGCTGCGGGCGCTGGGTCTGACGCCGGTGCTGCTGACCGGCGACAACCGCGCGGTCGCCGAGGCGGTCGCCGCCGAGGTCGGCATCGACGAGGTCATCGCCGAGGTGCTGCCGCAGGACAAGGTCGCCGTGATCGAGCGGCTGCGCGCCGAGGGCCGTACGGTCGCCATGGTCGGCGACGGCGTCAACGACGCGGCGGCGCTGGCCACCGCCGATCTGGGCCTGGCCATGGGCACCGGCACCGACGCCGCCATCGAGGCCGGGGACCTCACCCTGGTCCGCGGCGATCTGCGGGCCGCGGCGGACGCCATCCGGCTGGCCCGCGCCACCCTCGGCACCATCCGCACCAACCTCTTCTGGGCCTTCGGCTACAACGTCGCCGCCCTGCCGCTGGCCGCCGCGGGCCTGCTCAACCCGATGATCGCGGGCGCCGCGATGGCCTTCTCCTCGGTCTTCGTCGTCGGCAACAGCCTCCGCCTGCGCCGCTTCCGCGCGACGGCGGAGTGAGGGTACGAGCAGATCGCACGGAGGCGGGGCCCGGGCCGGGGAGGCCGGGGGCCCGCCTCCGTCGTACCGGACGGCGTACGGACCGGGACGGCGTACGGACCGGGACGGCGTACAGCTTGCGGACGGGTTCGCGTACCGGGTGCGGCCGGGCCCCGGAGCACGCACAAACGTCCCGCGCGCCCCCGGCCTCGTCGCACGCGCCTGCGGGGCCGGGCCCGGTAGGCGTCGGATCTCTCCAGAGAAGACGGCGGAAGATTGGCGGTTCTCGCAAGGGACGCTCGCCCGCCGCGGGTCACACTGGTCGCACGACACCGCAGGTCCGGAGGGTATGACATGCCAGGTTCACGCGTTCTCGCGGTCGGCCACCATCAGCCACCGGGCGTCCTCACCAACCACGATCTCGCCACGATGGTGGAGACCGACGACGCCTGGATCCGCAGCCGCGTCGGCATCCGCACCCGGCACATCGCCGGGCCCGACGAGACCGTCGACGCGATGGCGGCCCAGGCGGCGGCGAAGGCCCTCGCCTCCAGCGGCGTCCCGCCCGAGGACATCGATCTCGTCCTCGTCGCGACCTGCACGGCGACCGGCCGCAGCCCGAACACCGCGGCCCGCGTCGCGGCCACCCTCGGCCTGACGGCCCCCGCGACGATGGACATCAACGTCGTCTGCTCCGGCTTCACCCACGCCCTCGCCACCGCGGACCACGCCATCCGCGCCGGGTCCGCGACCCGGGCGCTGGTGATCGGCGCCGAGAAGTTCACCGCCGTCGCCGACTGGACGGACCGGACGACCTGCGTCCTGGTCGGTGACGGCGCGGGCGCCGCCGTGGTCACCGCGTCCGAGGAGCCGATGATCGGCCCGGTGCTGTGGGGTTCGGTGCCCGAGATGGGCCACGCGGTCCGCATCGAGGGCGAACCGGCCCGTTTCGCGCAGGAGGGCCAGACCGTCTACCGCTGGGCCACCACCCAGCTCCCGGCCATCGCCCGCCAGGTCTGCGAACGCTCCGGCATCACCCCCGCCGACCTGGCCGGGGTCGTGCTCCACCAGGCCAACCTGCGGATCATCGAACCGGTCGCCCGGAAGATCGGCGCGGTCAACGCCGTCGTCGCGCGGGACGTCGTGGACTCCGGGAACACCTCGGCGGCGTCGGTGCCGCTGGCCCTGTCCAAGCTGGTCGAACGCCGCGAGATCGCCGCGGGCGACCCGGTCCTCCTCTTCGCCTTCGGCGGCAACCTCTCCTACGCGGGACAGATCATCCACTGCCCCTGACCAGGCCGGACAGCACCGGAGGCACCTGCGCTCAGGGCACCTCGCGCAGGTACATCGCACCGCAGGAATGGCAGAACGGCTCGCCCTCGGGCGTGCCCCAGAGATCGGCCGGCTGGGTGGCGGCGGACTCCCCAAGGATCCGGCCGCACATCGCCTTGATCCCTTCGAAGCGGACCATGTGCCAGATCTTGACCGGGGATTCCGGCCCCGGCGTCACGCCGTCCTCGTACTCCGCGCGCATCTCGTGCTCCATGGCGGTGCACCTCCTACGCCCACGATGCGCCAGGAAGATCGCCGCCACAACGCGACCGGCGCCGGGCGGGCGCCCCCCGGGCCGGGCCCGGCGGCTCAGAACACCGACCAGCCGGTGAGCGTCGTGAAGTGGTCGAGCGCCGCGGCACCGGCGACGGAGTTGCCGCGCCGGTCCAGACCCGGGCTCCATACGCACAGCGTGCAGCGGCCCGGTACGACGGCGAGGATCCCGCCGCCGACGCCGCTCTTGGCGGGCAGCCCCACCCGGTAGGCGAACTCCCCCGCCGCGTCATAGGTGCCGCAGGTCAGCATCACCGCGTTGATCCGCTTGGCCTCCCGCGCCTCCAGCAGCCGGGTGCCGTCGGCCCGCAGCCCGTGCCGCGCGAGGAAGCCCCCGGCCGTCGCCAGATCCCGGCAGCTCATCTCTATGGAGCACTGCCAGAAATAGTGCTCAATGACGCTGGGGACCGGGTTCTCCAGATTCCCGAACGACGCCATGAAGTGCGCAAGCGCGGCATTCCGGTTCCCGTGGTCGGCCTCCGAATCGGCCACCGCCTGGTCGAACGCGAGGTCCTCGTTGCCGCTCTCCTCCCGCAGGAAGTGCAGCATCGTCGTACTGGCGTCACCGGTGAGGGTCTGGAGGCGGTCGGTGACGACGAGCGCGCCCGCGTTGATGAACGGATTGCGCGGAATGCCGTTCTCCCACTCCAACTGCACCAGGGAGTTGAACGGCGTACCCGACGGCTCCCGGCCCACCCGGGACCAGATGTCGTCGTCGTGGGCGTGCGCCATCACCAGCGCCAGCGAGAACGCCTTCGAGATCGACTGCACGGAGAACGGCGTCTCCCAGTCGCCCGCCCCGTACACCGCGCCGCCGATGTCGACCAGGGCGATCCCGAACCGGTCCGGGCTGACGCGTTCGAGCGCCGGGATGTAATCGGCGACCTCGCCCTGCCCCGCATACGGCCGCGCATAGGCCGCTACCTCGTCAAGAACGGCCTGGTAGTCCATATCGGCCACGCTAACCCGGCCGTTCCCGCACCCCGCGGCGGGGCCCCGTTTACCGTGCCCGACACCACGGCGCGGGCCCCGGGCGCGCGACCCGGCACCTGTCTCTTATAAACATCTCCGAGCCCACGAGACGCTCATGAATCAA
>NZ_VKJP01000234.1 GCF_007280575.1 Streptomyces benahoarensis | reverse complement strand
GACCACCCCCAGGACCACCGGGCAGTACGGCGCGGAGCGGGCGTGCGGGGAGGCGGCGACGGCGCGGACCAGGGCGTCGTTGACGCGGTTGATCTCGGTGCGGACCTTCGCCAGGTCGGGCCGCTCCACCGACCGCACCGCGCGTCCCAACGCCCTGGTGTGCAGGGCGTCCAGCCGCTCCTCGTGCCGTACCCGGTCGGCGACCACCCCCAGGACCACCGGGCAGTACGGCGCGGAGCGGGCGTGCGGGGAGGCGGCGACGGCGCGGACCAGGGCGTCGTTGACGCGGTTGATCTCGGTGCGGACCTTCGCCAGGTCGGGCCGCTCCCGCGGCGCCCGCGCCGGGTCCGCCTCCCAGGCGCGGTACAGGCCGCGCTGCACGGTCTTGCTGGCCTCGATCTGGTCGCGGAAGATCCGCCGGGTGACCTCCGGGTCGGCGCCGAGCCGCCGGGCCTGCGCGGCAGCGGCGTCCAGCACCTCCCGCTCCCGTGCCGGGTCGTCGATCGGCGCGCCGGTCCCCCATTTGGCCGCCGCCACCAGGTCACCCAGGGCGGCCCGCTCGGCCGACAGTGCGGCGAGCGGCCGGAGTTGACGGTACGGGGAGTGGACGAACGCACCCGCCGGGGGCGGCGCGCCCGGGGCCGGAGCGGCGTGCGGCAGGTTGGCGTGCGCCCCCGCCGTGGTGGTGGCGGCTTGTGCTCCGCCCGCCCCCGCGAGCAGCAGCACCGCGCTCGCGGCGGCGGGCAGGAGGCGGCGTATCGAGGGGATCAGCTGCACCTTTCGGCCTTTCTCGTATCGGGCTTCCGGAACCGCTCCGTGCCGGGACCGGCGGTCGTACGTGGCCCGGCCGGATGAGCCTACGGAGCCGACGGCCCGGCCGGACGCGGTTTTGTCCGGCCGGTTCCGGGAGGTGGCCGGTGGTCGTCCGGGCATCCCGGCTGCCACGATGAGCGGCCATCGAGGAAAGGCGGGAGCGGCCATGACCACCTGGGACGCGGAATCTTTCGACCGGTTCGAGCGGGAGGGCTGGGCCGGGCGTGGCGATGCGTATCGCGAGGGATTCGCCCGGCTCACCACCCGGTTCGTCGCGCCGTTGCTGGACGCCGCGGGCGTCGGGCCCGGCACCCGGCTGCTGGACGTGGGCTGCGGTCCCGGCCCGGTGTCGGCCGCGGCGCTGCGGCGCGGCGCGGAGGTGACGGCGGTGGACGCCTCCCCGGAGATGGCCGCGCTCGCGGCGGCCGCGCACCCCGGGCTCGACGTCCACGTCGCCCTCCTCGACGCGCTGCCGTTCGCCGACGGGGAGTTCACCGCCGTGACCGGCAACTTCGTCATCAACCACCTGGGGGACCCGGCCGCGGGTCTGGCGGAGGTGCGCCGGGTGCTGGCGCCGGGCGGGCGGGCCGCGCTGACCTGCTGGGACCAGGAGGCGATGCGGGCGCTGGCGCTGTTCGGGGAGGCGCTGGCGGAGTCCGGGGTGCCCCGGCCCGCCGAGGCGCCCGAGGCCGCGCCGTTCCTGGCCGGGTACGACGTCACCGAACGGCCCGCGGCCTTCTGCCGGTTGCTGGACGCGGCCGGTTTCGCGGACGCCGATGTCGAGACGCTGCGGCTGCTGCACCGCGTCGACCCCGGCCAGTGGTGGCACGACGTCGCCGCCGGTACCCCGATGACCGGCACCGTCCTGAGCCATCTCGACGCCGCCTCCCGCGCGGCGGTACGCCGGATCTACGACCGTAAGGTGGCCGCCCACGCGGTGGGCGACGGCTTCGTGGCCCTGCCCGCGGTGGCCCTGCTGGGCACGGCGACTCGGGGGGCGTGACGCGGGACGTGCCGGGCCGGGTGCGGGCGGCGGATCGCTTCGGGCGGCCCCGCCGACCGGCCCCGGTCTCCGGCTCCCCCGGCACCCCACCGGGTCAGCTCATCGTCGGATTCCCCTGGATCAGCGCGAACGGGGCGCCCCACGGGTCCTGGAGCCCGGCGATGCGGCCGACACGCGGTACGTCCATGGGCCGGATCTGCACGCGGGCGCCCAGCTCCGTGGCCATCTCGAAGGTGGCGTCGCAGTCGGTGACGCCGAAGTACGGATGCCATTCGGAGACCGAACCGGCGTCCAGATGCTCCTTCTGGAGCTGCATGACGCCGCCCTGGCCGGTGTCCTCGCCCTGGCCGCCGCCGGGCGAGGAGACGATGCCGTAGACCGGACCGCCGCCCATCGGCATGTCCTGGTAGCTCCAGGAGAAGACCGTGCGGTAGAACTCCCGGGCCGCGGCGTCGTCGGTGGTGTACAGCTCCGTCCAGCACAGGGTGTCGGGCTCCATGACGGCCTGGAGGCCGGGGTTCTCCCGGGGCTGCCAAACGCCGAAGTCGGCGCCGGTCGGGTCGGTGAACGCCGCCATGCGCCCGGCGGTGAAGACGTCGCCCGGCTCCATCCGTACCGCTCCCCCGGCCGCGACGACGGCACGGGCGGTGGCGTCCGCGTCAGCGGTGTGGAAGTAGACGGTCCAGGACGGGGTGGCGCCCTCCTCGGTCAGCGGGCCGATCGCGCCGACGGTGCGGCCGTCGAGCTGGAAGAAGCCGTAGCCCCCGGCCTCGGGCCCCGCGGACCGGAACGTCCAGCCGAAGACGGCGGAGTAGAACGCGACGGCGGCGTCGGTGTCGGTGGCGCCGAGGTCGATCCAGTTGGGCGTGCCCGGTACGTAGTCGGTGGTCAGCATGGGTCCTCCGAGGTCCTTCGCCTTGCGCGGACGAATGGCTGTGCGGTGCCGTGACGGTGCTGCGGTCGGCGCGCCGTGACGCGGTGGACGGCGCACGGCAACCGTGGCCGACGCCCCGCCGAGCGATGACGCTCCATCACCGTCCGTGGTGTCCCCGGCCGGTTCCCAGCATGGCAGGGGGCACTGACAGTCGCCCTCCGTACACGCGGTGGCCCGCGATCTCTGCCGGTCAGCGGGCGGCGAAGCGGGCGCGCAGCTCCCGTTTGAGGATCTTGCCGCTGGCGTTGCGCGGCAACGCGTCGACGAAGAGGACGCGCTTGGGCACCTTGAACCCGGCGAGCCGGGCCCGTGCCGCGTCGATCAGCTCCCGCTCCCCGACCGGTTCGCCGGCCGGTCCGTCCGCGCCGTCCGGTGCGGGCGTGCGGACGACGACGGCGGTGACCGCCTCGATCCACCGCTCGTCGGGCAGGCCGATCACCGCGACCTCCGCCACCTGCGGATGCGCGTAGAGGGCGTCCTCGACCTGACGGGAGGCGACCAGCACCCCGCCGGAGTTGATGACGTCCTTGACCCGGTCGACGACGGTGAAGTAGCCGTCGGCGTCGCGTACCGCCAGGTCACCGGAGTGGAACCAGCCGTCGCGGAACGCCTCGGCGGTCTCCTGCGGCTTGTCCCAGTAGCCGCTGCACAGCTGCGGGGAGCGGTAGACGATCTCGCCGCGTTCGCCGTCGGGCACCTCACGGCCGTCCTCGTCGACCACCTTCGCCTCGACGAAGAGCACCGGGCGGCCGCAGGAATCCATCCGTCCGGCGTGGTCCCCGGGCCCGAGGACGGTGGCGAGCGGGCCGATCTCGCTCTGCCCGAAGCAGTTGTAGAAGGCGAGACCGGGCAGGCGGGCCCGGAGGTGCTCCAGGACCGGTACGGGCATGATCGACGCGCCGTAGTACGCCTTGCGCAGTCCGCGGAGGTCGCGGACGGCGAAGTCCGGGTGCCGGGCCAGGCCGATCCACACCGTGGGCGGCGCGAACAGGCTGTCCACCCGGCCGGTCTCCACCAGCGAGAAGAGCTGCCCGGCGTCGGGCCCGTCCACGAGGGTGTTCTCGGCGCCGACCGCCAGATAGGGCATCAGGAAGACGTGTATCTGCGCCGCGTGGTAGAGCGGCAGCGCGTGCAGCGGCCGGTCGGTCTCCTTGAGGTCGAGGGCGACGACGGCGCTGGTGTACGCGTGCACCAGGGCGCGGTGCGTCATCATCGCGCCCTTGGGGAGCGCGGTGGTCCCGGAGGTGTAGAGGAGCTGGACGAGCGCGTCGCCGTCGTCCCCGGGGGCGTCGTGGTCCATCTCCCCCGTGTCGGTGTCCGGGGCGTCCCGGGGTGGCTCCGCGATACGGGCGAGCAGTCCGTCCGGGGCGTCCCGCAGCGGCAGGGCGGGCAGGTCCGCCGGGAGCCGCGTGGCGAACGCGGGGTCGGTGAGGACGAGGGAGCTGCCGGACTGGTCGAGGACGTAGCGCAGGTCCTCGCCGGTGAGGGCGTGGTTGACGGGGACATGCACCAGCCCCGCGCGGGAGCAGGCCAGGAAGCCGATCAGGTAGGCGTCGGAGTTGCGTCCGTAGGCGGCGACCCGGTCGCCGGGGGCGAGGCCGAGCCCGCGCAGCACCCGCGCCGCCGCGGTCACCGCCTCGTCCAGTGCCCGGTAGGTCCAGGCGCGGTCGGCGTACCGCACCGCCGTCCGCCCGGGCACCCGGCGCGCGCTGCGCCGCAGGACTCCGTCGACCGTGTTGCTCCGCGCTGCCGTCATGGCGCGATCCTCGGCGCCGCCCCGGCCCGGGTCAAGGCACCGGGCAGGGGCGTTCGGCCCCGGCGCGCACCCCCTCGGCGCGCGCCGGTCGGCTTCCTAGGCTGGGCCCGTCGCCTCCCGCCCCTCCCAGTACGGCGCCCGCAGCCGTCGCTTGTAGAGCTTGCCGTTGGGGTCGCGGGGCATGGCGGGGACGAAGTCGACGGACTTGGGGAGCTTGTATCCGGCCAGCCGTCCGGTGCAGAACTCCAGGACGGCGGCGGCGAGTTCGGGGCCGGGGGCGTGGCCGTCGGCCGGTTCGACGACGGCCTTGACCTCCTCGCCCCAGTCGTCGTGCGGAATGCCGAAGGCGGCGGCGTCGGCGACGGCGGGGTGGGCGAGAAGGACGGATTCGATCTCGGCGGGGTAGATGTTGACGCCGCCGGAGATGATCATGTCGATCTTGCGGTCGCGGAGGAAGAGAGAGCCGTCCTCGTCGAGATAGCCCAGGTCACCGACGGTGAAGAAGTCGCCGACGCGGTTCTGCCGGGTCTTGGCGTCGTCCTTGTGGTAGCGGAAGCCGCCGGTGCGCATCTTCAGGTAGACGGTGCCCAGTTCGCCCGGGGGCAGGCGGTTGCCGTCGTCGTCGAGGACGGCGAGTTCGCTGATCGGCCACGCCTTGCCGACGGTGCCGGGCTTCTTGAGCCAGTCGTCGGCGGTGGCGAACGCGCCGCCGCCCTCGCTCGCCGCGTAGTACTCCTCGACGCAGCCGCCCCACCAGTCGATCATGGCGCGTTTGACGTGGTCGGGGCAGGGCGCCGCCCCGTGGATGGCGTGCCGCATCGACGTCACGTCGTACCCGGCGCGGACCTCCTCGGGGAGGGCCAGCAGCCGGTGGAACTGGGTGGGGACCATATGGGTGTGGGTGGCGCGGTGGGTCTCGATCAGCCGCAGCATCTCCTGGGGCGACCAACGGTCCATCAGGACCAGCCGGTGGCCGATGTGCAGGGAGGCACCGGCGAACTGGAGGACGGCCGTGTGGTACAGCGGCGAGCAGACCAGGTGGACGTTGTCGTCGAACGGCCGGATGCCGAAGATGCCGAGGAAGCCGCCGAGATGGGTCTCCTCGGGCGGGGTGCCGGGCAGCGGGCGGCGGATGCCGCGGGGGCGGCCGGTCGTGCCGGAGGTGTAGTTCATGACCCAGCCCAGGGTGCGGTCGGCGGGCGGGGTGTCCGGCTGTCCGTCGAGGAGGTCGGCGTAGGGGCGGAAACCCTCGGCGGCGCCGACGGCGTAGCGCCGCCCGGCGGGCAGCCCGGCCTCGTCGGCGGCGGCGCGGGCGGCGTCGGCGAACCGTTCGTGGGCGAGCAGCACCTTCGCGCCGGAGTCCGCGACGATCCAGGCGATCTCGGGCCCCACCAGGTGGTGGTTGACGGGCACGAAGTAGAAACCGGCCTGGGACGCGGCGAGGTACGCGGTCAGGAACTCGACGCCGTTGGGCAGGACGGCCGCGAAGGCGTCGCCGCGGGTCAATCCGGCGGCGCGCAGCCCGTGGACGAGGCGGTTGCCCGCGGCGTGCAGGCGGCCCGCGGTCCACTCCTCGCCGTCGGGGGCGATCAGGACGGTGCGGTCCGGGTCGGCGGTGGCCTGGGCCCAGAAGCCGGTGGGCGGTGCGGAGTGGTCCGTCATCGTGCTGCCTCCTCGGCGGGCGCGGCGGTCAGGCGCGGCCCGCGATGCGGTTGATGCGGTCGACGGCCTTCTCGAAGCCGCGGGTGAGATCGTCGAAGACGGCCTGCACGCTGCGCTCGCTGTTCATCCGGCCGACGATCTGGCCGACGGGCGTGCCCAGCAGCGGTTCGACCTCGTGGCGCTGGATACGGGAGTTGGCCTCGGCGACCAGCAGCCCCTGGAGGGGCATCGGCAGGGTGCCGGGGCCGTCCGCGGCGTCCCAGGCGTCGGTCCAGGCGGTACGCAGCTGACGGGCGGGTTTGCCGGTCAGGGCGCGGGAGCGGACGGTGTCGCCGGGACCGGCGGCGAGGAGCTTGGCGGTCAGGCGCCGCGAGTGGAGTTCGGCCTCCTCGGTGGTCAGCCAGAGCGAGCCGAGCCAGACACCCTGGGCGCCGAGGGCGAGCCCGGCGGCGATCTGTTCGCCGGTGCCGATGCCCCCGGCGGCGAGCACCGGCAGCGGATCGACGGCGGCGACGACCTCGGGGGTGAGCACCATCGTGGCGATCTCACCGGTGTGACCGCCGGCCTCGTAGCCCTGGGCGACGACGATGTCGATCCCGGCGTCGCGGTGGTGACGGGCGTGGCGGGGGCTCCCGGCCAGCGCGGCGACGCGGATGCCACGGTCGTGGGCGCGGGCGACGACATCGGGCGGCGGCGAGCCGAGGGCGTTGGCGAGGAGCTTGATCGGGTGGTCGAAGGCCACATCGAGCTGGCCGCGGGCGATCTCCTCCATCCAGCCGGTGATCCGCCAGCCGGACACCTCGCCCTCCGGGAGCGGCGGTACGTCGTGCTCGGCGAGGATCCGTGCGGCGTAGCGGCGGTGGCCCTCCGGGATCATCGCCTCGACCTCGGCCTCGGTGACACCTTCGACCTTGCGGGCGGGCATGACGACGTCGAGCCCGTACGGCAGGCCCTCGGTGTGCGCCTCCATCCAGTCCAGGTCGCGGGCGAGTTCATCGGGCGCGGTGTAGCGGACCGCGCCGAGGACGCCGAAGCCACCGGCGCGGGTGATCGCGGCGGCGACCGCGGGGAACGGCGTGAACCCGAAGACGGCGTGCTCGACGCCCAGCGTGGTGCTCAGCTCGGTCTGCATGGGCGCAGGATGCCGTAGGGGGCGGCAGGAGGGAAGAGGTTTTCTGACGCAGCGTCAGTTCGGGCCGTACCGGCGGCCACCGGGCCCCGGCGCGCCGGTGCGCCGGGGTCCTCGGGCGTCAGAGATCGAACACGAAGTACACCTCGGGGCTCGACCCGGGGACCTTGATGGCCGTCGGGGTGGGGTGGTTCGCGGTCATGGTGGCCGTCTTCATCCCCTTCTGATCGGAGCTCTGGAGCAGCGGGCCGGAGCTGAACAGGTGCAGCTGGCCGGCCTTGCTCGTGGTCCGGGTGAGCAGCGTCCAGACCTGCTGCTCGTGGGCGGGCTCGGCCCGCAGCACCTTCAGGCTCTTCCCGAGCTTCTTGGTCTTGGGGGCCCTCTCGTCGATCGGCTGCTTCGACTGGTCGACAACGAGCGTGGCGGGGCCCAGCGTCTCCACGGCACCGGCCTGCGCCGGTGCGAGGTCGAGGCCGCTCTGGATGGAGCTGTTGGTGTTCTCGTCGCCGAGCCGGAGGTTGGCCGGGGAGTTGTTGAGGGCCTTGATCAGGTCGTTGGCCAGCTTGTCGGCCTGGGCCGCCTGGGCGGCCGAGCCCGAACCCGCCTTCGGGAAGAGCTTCTTCAGCGCGTTCAGCGCCGTCTCCGCGGCCTTGAACTCGGTCTTGCAGACCGCCGCCAACTGCGTCGCCGTCGGCAGGCCCTGCTGGTGCACCAGGAGGTTTCCGCCCTTCGGGTAGACCGCGTCAACCATTCCGTAGAGATATCCGACCGCGTCCTCACCGTTCAGGCACTTGTTGACGGCCTCCATCACACCGGCAGTGATGGTCTCGTACGAAACGGTGTGGCACCGGGCCTGCCCGGGCCCCACCGGCATGGCGTTCTGCAGGCCGGTGCTGAAATCGTGGCGACCGGCCTTGACCAGTGCGCCGCCCTTCGCCGCCGTCTTCCGCTGCACCGGCGCCCCCGCCCGCTCCACCGGCCCGGAGGCGGTGGCCCGCTCCTCCGTCGGTGCGGCCGCCGGTCCCGACAGGACCCGGTGGGCGTTCTCCTCCGCGGCGCGTTCGAAGCGGTCGCCGGGGTCGCTGACGCTCAGGCCCTGGCCGTTGTCGGTTCCGGCGACCGGACCCTGGCGCTGCTGGATGACGTGGGTGAGTTCGTGGGCGAGGGTGTGCCGGTCGCCGCCGCCGTCGCCGATGACGATGTGGTTGCCGGAGGTGAAGGCGCGGGCGCCGACCTCGGCGGCGGAGCTGCGGGCCGCGGGGTCGGTGTGGAGGCGGACGTCGGAAAAGTCGGCGCCGAGCCGGGCCTCCATGTCCGTGCGGGTGTCCTCGTCCAGGGGCCGACCGGGGGTGCGCAACACCTCGTGGACGGCGGAGCGCTGCACCGCGGGGTGCCCGCAGCCGGGGCCGTGACGGTGCTCCTCCTGGGCCCAGGGGTGGCCGTCCGCGCGGAGCATCTGCACGACGGCGGCGTTCCCCGCGGTGCGTTGAAGGGCCGCCAGCGCCTGGGGCGGCGCACCGGCGGCGTGCGACGGCGGCTCGGAGGCGCGGGAGACGGGGGGACGGGCGACGGAGCTGTCTCTTATACAAATCTCCGAGCCCACGAGACGCTCATGCAGCAATGCCCGAGCTTAATAAATGCCGGAGGATTGCGGATACGGTCCGT
>NZ_VKJP01000233.1 GCF_007280575.1 Streptomyces benahoarensis | reverse complement strand
CAACAACCCCTGTCGCCGCGCCCGCACCCCCTCTACGATGCGTGATCCACATCACTTACGTTCCCTTTACCATCGGGTCCGCCGTCGGACACCACGCGTCAGGAGAATCCGTGAGCAGCGCACCGCCCACCGGCCCCGGGCCGCAGGAACCGCCCGGCCCCGCCGGGCCCCCGGTCACCACCGCCCCGCCCGCCGGCGACGCGGACCCGGGACGCGCACCGCACCCGTACGCCGAGGTCCAGCAGAGCGCGGAATTCGGCGAACTGCGCCGCGGCCACCGCGCGTTCGCCTTCCCCCTCACGATCGCCTTCGTCCTCTGGTACCTCGTCTACGTCCTGCTGTCGAGCTACGCGGGCGGCTTCATGGCGGTCAAGGTCGCCGGGAACGTCAACGTCGCCCTCGTCCTGGGCCTCGCGCAGTTCCTGACGACGTTCCTCATCGCCTGGTGGTACTCCCGCCACGCCGCGAGGCGTCTCGACCCGAAGGCCGAAGCCATCAAGAACCGTCTGGAGGGCGACGCATGACCGCCGCGCACCCGCTCGCCCTGCCGCTCGCCGCCGGAGGCGCGGGCGAGCACCGCACCCTGATCATCAGCCTCTTCGCCCTCTTCGTCGCCGCCACCTTGGTCATCACCCTCTGGGCCGGGCGGCAGACCCGCAACGCCGAGGACTTCTACGCCGGGGGACGCCAGTTCAGCGGCTTCCAGAACGGCCTCGCCATCTCCGGCGACTACATGTCCGCCGCGTCCTTCCTCGGCATCGCCGGGGCCATCGCCCTCTCCGGCTACGACGGCTTCCTCTACTCCATCGGCTTCCTCGTCGCCTGGCTCGTCGCGCTGCTCCTGGTCGCCGAACCGCTGCGCAACTCCGGCCGTTACACCATGGGCGACGTCCTCGCCTACCGGATGCGTCAGCGTCCGGTCCGCACCGCCGCCGGGACCTCCACCATCGTCGTCTCGATCTTCTACCTGCTCGCCCAGATGGCCGGCGCCGGTGCCCTCGTCACCCTGCTCCTCGGCATCACCAGTGAGACCGGAAAGATCCTCGTCGTCGTCCTCGTCGGCATCGTGATGGTCCTCTACGTCTCCATCGGAGGGATGAAGGGCACCACGTGGGTGCAGATGGTCAAGGCGGTCCTGCTGATCGCCGGGACGCTGCTCATCACGTTCCTCGTCATGCTGAAGTTCCACTTCAACATCTCCGCGCTGCTCGGCGCCGCCGCCGAGAACAGCGGCAAGGGTGCCGCCTTCCTCGAACCGGGCCTCAAGTACGGCGTCACCGCCACCTCGAAGATCGACTTCATCTCCCTCGGCCTCGCCCTGGTCCTCGGCACCGCCGGACTGCCGCACATCCTCATCCGCTTCTACACCGTCCCCACCGCCAAGGCCGCCCGGAAGTCGGTGAACTGGGCGATCGGCATCATCGGCGTCTTCTACCTGATGACCATCGCCCTCGGCTTCGGCGCCGCGGCGCTCCTCAAGCCCGCGGAGATCACCGCCGCCAACAAGGCGGGCAACACCGCCGCCCCGCAGCTCGCCGAGGTCATCGGCGGCGGCGCCGGATCCACCGGCGGCGCGGTCCTCCTCGCCGTCATCTCCGCCGTCGCCTTCGCCACCATCCTCGCCGTCGTCGCGGGCCTCACCCTCGCCTCCTCCTCGTCCTTCGCCCACGACATCTACGTCAATGTGATCCGCAAGGGGAACGCCACGGAGAAGGAGGAGGTCGGTGCGGCCCGTTGGGCGACCGTCGGCATCGGCGCCGTCGCCATCGTCCTCGGCGTCTTCGCCCGCGGCCTCAACGTCGCCGGTCTCGTCGCCCTCGCCTTCGCCGTCGCCGCCTCCGCCAACCTCCCCACCCTCCTCTACAGCCTCTTCTGGAAGCGGTTCACCACTCAGGGCGCCCTCTGGTCCATCTACGGCGGGCTCACCGCCTCCGTGCTCCTGGTCCTCTTCTCGCCCGTCGTCTCCGGCAAGGAGACCTCGATGTTCCCCGCCGCCGACTTCGCCTTCTTCCCGCTGGAGAACCCCGGCCTGATCTCCATCCCGCTGGGCTTCCTCCTCGGCTGGCTGGGCTCCCTGCTCTCCTCGGAGGAGCCGGACATCGACAAGTACGCCGAACTGGAGGTCCGCTCCCTGACCGGCACCGGAGCGCACTGAACCACCCGCCGGGGCGGCGGCGTCGTAGGGATCTACGACGCCGCCGCCCCGGCCCCGTGCATCTCACGCCTGCCCGGTGTCACCCCCATCGCGTAGGCTCGAAGGAGCGACGAACACCATAGGACCGCACCCGGGGAGGGGGCCTCGTGCTCATCGACACCTTCGGACGTGTTGCTACCGACCTGCGCGTTTCCGTCACGGACCGCTGCAATCTGCGGTGCACGTACTGCATGCCGGAAGAGGGCCTGCAGTGGCTCGCCAAACCCGATCTGCTCACCGACGACGAGATCGTCCGCCTCATCACCCTCGCCGTCGACCGCCTCGGCATCGACGAGGTCCGCTTCACCGGCGGCGAGCCCCTGCTGCGCCCCGGACTGACCGGCATCGTCGCCCGCGTCGCTCAGCTCGGCAATCGCCCCAGGATGTCCCTGACGACCAACGGCATCGGCCTGGAGCGCACCGCCGAAGCCCTCCGCGACGCCGGGCTCGACCGCGTCAACGTCTCCCTGGACACCCTCCGCCCGGACGTCTTCCAGACCATGACCCGTCGCAAGCGCCACGCCGACGTGCTCCGCGGGCTGGCCGCCGCCCACGCCGCCGGGCTCACCCCCGTCAAGATCAACGTCGTGCTGATGCCCGGCCGCAACGACGACGAGGCCCCCGACCTCCTCGCCTGGGCCATGGAGCACGACTACGAGCTGCGGTTCATCGAGCAGATGCCACTCGACGCCCAGCACGGCTGGCACCGCGACGGCATGATCACCGCCGACGCCATCCTCACCTCGCTGCGCACCCGCTTCACCCTCACCCCCGAAGGCGAGGAACAGCGCGGTGCGGCGCCCGCCGAACGCTGGATCGTGGACGGCGGTCCGCACCGCGTCGGCGTCATCGCCTCCGTCACCCGCCCGTTCTGCCAGGCCTGCGACCGCACCCGCCTCACCGCCGACGGCCAGATACGGACGTGCCTGTTCGCCACCGAGGAGACCGATCTGCGCGCCGCCCTGCGCTCGGGGACCCCGGACGACGAACTGGCCCGTATCTGGGAGCGCGCGATGTGGGGCAAGAAGGCCGGGTCGGGTCTCGACGATCCGTCGTTCCTCCAGCCGGACCGCCCCATGTCGGCGATCGGCGGCTGACCTCCGCGGCCGTCCGCCGGGCCGCGCGGCACGCTCAGCCGTCGCGGTCCGCGGACTCCCATTCCTCCAGCGTCACCACGTCCTTGAGGAATCCGCGGACGCCGAGGAACTGCGACAGATGCTCCCGGTGCTCCTCGCAGGCGAGCCAGGTCTTGCGGCGCTCGGGCGTGTGCAGCTTCGGGTTGTTCCAGGCCAGCACCCACACGGCGGGCGCACGGCAGCCCTTCGCGGAGCAGATGACGGCGCTGTCGCCGGAGTCCGGCACGTTCGGGGAGTTCACGCTCTTCACCCTACGTTCCGCGGACCGCCCCGGCGGAGGCACGTGCGGCGGGGCCACCGGAGGGCGTCAACTCCCGTGCCACGGTGGCGAAGACAGGACGACGCCGGGCAGCCACGGGGGGAGCCGCCCGGCGTCGGTCCATCGCTCCGACGGGGGATGCGGAGCGCGTACGCAGTATGTCACGCGCCGGTAGCCGGGGTGCACCGGAACGGAATGATTGATCTGAGGTTTTCTTGAGCTTGCCCGCGGTGTGATGCCCCCGTTCGTGGTGCCCCGCAGGTCAGTCGGTGGAGGCGCCCCGACCGGTCCCGTCCGCCGTCGGTGCCTCGTCCCCCGGATCGGCCGCCGGCACACCGCCGCCACCGGCTGCGAGCGCCGGACGCGTCGGCGCGGCGACGAAGGTCGACGGCAGCGAGGTCACGTTCTCCCGGCCCGCGTTGGCGACGACCACCGCAACGTACGGCAGCGCGAAGCCCAGCACCAGCGTGGCGACGGCGATCGGCCGCTCGACGTTCCACAGCACGACGGTGAGCACCACGGCCAGCGTCCGCACGGACATCGAGATCACGTAGCGCCGCTGCCGCCCGCGCACATCCTCCGACAGCCCCCGCCGGGCCCCCGTGATCCGGAAGGTCTCGGCGCCGCTCTGCTTCCGCATCCCGCTCCACCATCTGCTAGGCCGTGTCCGCAACGTCCCGCCCGGGCGCGCGGTCCCGTCCGGGTGTCCCGTCGTCCGCCGAGGCGTCACGGTGTGGGCGGGACGGTGCGGACGCGACCGGAGTCCCGCCGGAGTCTCCCTGATTCCGGACACTGACACGGTACGCCGCACCCGCGCCGCGGACGAGACCGGGGCCGCCACCGGAGTCCGGCCCGCCGCCGTCCGCGCCCGGCTCCGCGTGCGGTGTGGCGGGGGCGGCGTGACACTGGCGGGGCACGGTCCGCTCCGCGCCGAACCAGGAGGCGACATGCATTGGTTGTGGGCCCTCATCGTCGGCCTGATCCTGGGGCTGATCGCCAAGGCCATCATCCCCGGCAAGCAGCACATCCCGCTCTGGCTGACAGTGATCTGCGGTCTGATCGGCAGCGTCCTGGGCAACTGGGCCGCCACCGGCCTCGGCGTCAACGAGACCAGAGGCATCGACTGGATCCGCCATCTCCTCCAGCTGATCGGCGCCATCATCCTCGTCGTCATCGGTGAACGCATCTGGATCACCGTACGCGGCAACCGCAGCCGCCACACCCGCACCTGACCCGCCCACCGAACGACGCGGCGCCGCGTCGCCCGGAAACGCACGGACGGCCGGTGCGCGCGATGCGTACCGGCCGTCCGGGGCGGCGGGGGAGAGGCCTGTCAGACGCCGTCGATCCTGGCGAGCTTGCGGCCCGCCTTGAGGTACACGCCCTCACCGGCCGGGGCCTCGGCGACCACCTCGGCGAGCGGCCGCACCGCGTCCGCCTCGGCGATCACCACCGTCTGCTGCCCGTCGGCGCCCTCGACGACCAGCTTCAGCGCGTTCTGCTTCGCCAGCCGCCGGGCAGCCGAGGCGCTCGGCGTGAACTCCAGGACCTTCGTCAGCACCGCCGCGACCGTCTCCGCGCCGTGCGCCGCGACATCGACGGACGGCAGCGAACCGACGTCCGTGAACGACTTCTTGGAGAACTGCGCGGTGAACCCGGCCCGCGCGGCCATCGCCGCCTCCAGGCCGTACAGCGCAGTCACCACCTCACCCGCGAGGATCTTCTTCAGATCCATCGGGTGCAGCGACCGCTCCTCGACCCGCTTCAGGGCGAGGGTGATCTCGTCGTCGGTCCACTCCGTCCACGCCTTGAGGTACGGCTCCATGAGACGGTCCGGCACCGACATGATCTTGCCGAAGACGTCGTCGGCGGGGGCGCTGAGGCCGACGTAGTTCCCCTTCGACTTCGACATCTTGGCGCCGGTGCCGTCGGTGCCCTCGATCAGCGGCATCGTCACGACCAGCTGCGGCTGCTGCCCGCGCAGCTCCATCAGCTTGCGGCCCATCTGCAGATTGAGCAGCTGGTCCGAGCCGCCCAGCTCGACATCGCACTCCAGCGCCACCGAGTCCAGGCCCTGCGCGATCGGGTACAGCAGCTCCGTCATCGTCAGCCCGGAACCGGCCGCCAGCCGGTTGCGGAAGTCCTCACGCTGGAGCAGCTGCGACGCCGGGACCTGCGAGAGCAGCGACAGCAGCTCCGGGAAGGTGTACGGCGCCAGCCACTCGCTGTTCTGCCGGAAGCTGACGTGCTCGAAGTCGAAGAACGGCCGGACCTGCTCGCGGTAGGTGGCGAGGTTGGCCGCGATGTCGTCGTCGGTCAGCGGCGGCCGCTCGGCGGTCCGGCCCGACGGGTCACCGATCTTGGCGGTGAAGTCACCGATGATCAGCGTGATGGAGTGGCCCAGCCGCTGGAACCGGCTCAGCACGATCAGCGGCACCGCGTGCCCGAGGTGGACATCGGTCGCCGTCGGGTCGATGCCCAGCTTGATGTGGAGACCGTGGCCCGCCGCACGGCGTTCCTCGATCCGCCCCGCCAGCTTCTCCACGCCCGGCAGCACCTCGACGGCCCGCCCCGCGATCAGCGCCGCCTGCTCCTTCGGCGGCAGGTCCGTCAGGTCGAGAGAGCGCCGCGCGCCCGTCTCCCGGAGCAACTCCTGGACGGTGGCGTCCGTGGAGAGGTCGGCGGAGAGCAGGGTCGTGGCGCGGGCGACGGATTCGCCGAGGCGTGTCATGGCGTTCCTGATCGGTTGTGGTTCCCGAAGGGGAGGACGAGGCGACAGTCTATTCGCTGCGTGTCCACCGCCTTCGCCTCCCCGGGCGACCGGCCGTTCGCCCTCCCGCACGGGCCCGGGGCCCGCGACGTCGTCCCGCCCCGCGGCGGGGCGCGCCTCGCCGATCGAGCGCCCCCGGCGGCGGATTGGAGGGATCCACCACGGGGCGGTCCGCGCCGGGCTCCGGACGGGCGGCGCGACGGTCACCGCGGACGGCGCGGACGGCCGTTTCTGTAGGGACCTGACAGCGACGGCGCACCGCCCCTGTGCGGCCTCGATTCTCCGTACAGGCCCGGTGACCGATAGTTTCGTACCGAACGCAGGATGGATCAGGAAAAGAAAGGGTGATCTCGTGAGCCGCTCGGTTCTGGTCACCGGAGGCAACCGCGGCATTGGCCTCGCCATTGCCCGTGCCTTCGCCGAGGCCGGCGACAAGGTCGCCATCACGTACCGATCGGGCGAGCCCCCCACGGGGTTCTTGGCCGTGAAGTGCGACATCACGGACGCCGAGCAGGTGGAGCAGGCGTACAAGGAGATCGAGGAGAAGCACGGTCCGGTCGAGGTGCTGGTGGCCAACGCGGGTGTCACCCGCGACCAGCTGCTGATGCGGATGTCCGAGGAGGACTTCACCTCCGTCCTCGACACCAACCTCACCGGCGCCTTCCGGGTGGTCAAGCGCGCCAACCGCGGCATGCTGCGGGCCCGTAAGGGGCGCGTCGTGCTGATCTCGTCCGTGGTCGGCCTGCTCGGCGGCGCGGGCCAGGCGAACTACGCTGCCTCCAAGGCGGGTCTGGTGGGCTTCGCCCGCTCGCTCGCCCGGGAGCTGGGCAGCCGTAACATCACCGTCAACGTCGTCGCCCCCGGGTTCGTCGACACCGACATGACCCGTGTGCTCACCGACGAGCAGCGGGAGGGCATTGTGAAGCAGGTGCCGCTGGCGCGCTACGCGCAGCCCGAGGAGATCGCCGCCTCGGTTCGCTTCCTGGCCTCCGACGAGGCCGCGTACATCACCGGAGCCGTCATTCCCGTGGACGGTGGATTGGGCATGGGTCACTGATCAGCATGAGTGGAATCCTCGCAGGCAAGCGCATTCTGGTCACCGGCGTGCTGACCGAGTCGTCGATCGCGTTCCAGGCCGCCAAGGTTGCCCAGAACGAAGGCGCCGAGGTCATCCTCACCGGCTTCGGCCGTCTCTCCCTCGTCGAGCGGATCGCCAAGCGGCTCCCCAAGGAGGCGCCGGTGATCGAGCTGGACGTCACCAACAAGGAGCACCTGGACGGCCTCGCCGACAAGATCCGCGCGCACCAGGGCGAGGACGCCCGTCTCGACGGCATCGTGCACTCCATCGCCTTCGGCCCCCAGGGCGCCTTCAACTTCCTGGCGGCGGACTGGGAGGACGTCGGCACCGCGGTCCACGTCTCCGCGTACTCCTACAAGGCGCTGGCCATGGCCTGCCTGCCGCTGATGGGGAACGGCGGCGCGCTCGTCGGCCTCACCTTCGACGCGCAGATCGCCTGGCCGAAGTACGACTGGATGGGCGTGGCCAAGGCGGCGCTGGAGAGCACCAACCGCTACCTGGCGCGCGACCTCGGCCCCAAGGGCATCCGCTGCAACCTCGTCTCGGCCGGTCCGATCAAGTCGATGGCCGCGAAGTCCATCCCCGGTTTCGAGGAGCTGGCGGACGTGTGGAACCACCGCGCCCCGATCGGCTGGGAGCTGACCGACCCGGAGCCCGCCGGCCGCGGCGTCGTCGGCCTGCTGTCCGACTTCTTCCCCCGCACCACCGGCGAGATCGTGCACGTCGACGGTGGCGTGCACATGATGGGCGCCTGACCGCACCCACCCGCGCCGCACGGCGCCCGGACGGGCCCTGATCATCCGTCAGTAGCCCGTGCCCGCCTTGCCTCCTGCCCGTTCCGGTTCGCGCCGGGGCGGGCAGGACGCGTTGCGTGGCGTATGGCCCGCGCGGGTGCGTCAGCCGGTGCCCCGCAGCGCCGCCCGGCAGCCGAACGGCAGGGTGCTCGCCTCGGCGGCGGCCCGCTCGTCGTCGCCCTCGCGGATCGCCGCCACCAGCCGGGCGTGGTCCATATGGGACTCGGGACGCAACTCCTCGCCGACGTCGGCGCGCAGGAAGTCGCGCAGCACACCCCCGAGATCGGCGTAGATCTCCGCCAGTACGTCGTTGTGCGAGGCCGCCACCACGGCCATGTGCAGCGTCGCGTCCGCCTCGACGAACGCGTCCGCAGCCCCCGACTCCCAGGCGCGTTCCCGGCGTTCCAGCAGCGCGTCGAGCTGCCGCAGATCGTGCGCCGTGCGGTGGCGGGCGGCCAGCCGCGCCGCCGATGCCTCCAGGGCGCTGCGCACCTCGGCGATGTCCCCGGGGTCGGCGTCGGCGAACCGGCGGTTCATCACCCCGGCCAGCTCACTGGTGGCCACCACATACGTGCCGGAACCCTGCCGGATGTCCAGCAGCCCGTTGTGCGCCAGCGCCCGTACGGCCTCCCGCACGGTGTTGCGGGCCACCCCGAGCTGCTCGACCAGCTCCGGTTCGGTGGGGATGCGCGCGCCGACGGGCCATTCGCCCGAGGTGATCTGGGCACGCAACTGCGCGATCACCTGATCCGCCAGCGCGGAGCGGCGGGGGGAGGTCAGGGGCATGACTGTGCTCCGGGGCGCGGGGAGAGTGCGGCGG
>NZ_VKJP01000232.1 GCF_007280575.1 Streptomyces benahoarensis | reverse complement strand
GGGGCGTCCTGGGGGCGGCGGCGGCCGGTGAGCGGGTGGCGGAGCGCGCCGATGCGCAGCCAGCCCTCCTCCTCGTAGCCGCGCAGCGCCTCGGCGAACCAGGTGGCCTGGTCGCGGCCGAGGAAGCCGTACTGGTCGTCGGGGCGGTGGCTGGAGGCGATGGAGGAGTTGAACCCGGCGACGACGGTGTGGAGTTCGGGGACCGGGAAGAGGGTCCAGGGCTGGTCGCTGTCGAAGACGGTGTCCAGGCCCTCGTAGAGGCCGCGGAAGAGGCGGGTGTAGTGGCGCCACTTGGGCCAGTACGGGGGCTGCGGCGGGATTTCGTCGGCCTCGCAGGTGTGGAAGTAGCCGCGGCAGGCGGCCTGGCTGACGTCCTGGTTGCCGGGGACGACGACGACGCGCTGCGGCGGCAGGTCGAGCTGGGAGCGCAGCCCGGTGAGGAAGCTGAGGGCCTGGTCGCATTCGCGGGGGCTGCCGGAGGCGGTGAGGTCGCCGGTGACGACGAGGAGGTCGGGCGAGGGCGCCCCGGCGTCCTTCAGCTCGACGAGGTCGCTGCGGATCTCCCGGCGCAGCGCGTCCGGTTCGCGGCCGCGGCCGAAGTCCGGACCGGCGAGGTGCAGCACCGTCAGCGCGCCCTGCTCGCGGGCCGGGCCGGGGGCCTGCGGGTACTGCGGGGCGCGGGCGGGGCGGCGGCGGCCGGACCAGCCGGTGCGGCCGAGCGGGCGCTGCCGGTCGTCGGTGGCGGGCGCGGGCAGCTGGAAGGAGCCGGTGGCGGTGAGGGAGCCGGGGTATCCGGGGCTGTGGCCGGGGCGGGCGTGGCCCTCGACGGCCTGGCCGACGCGGGTGAGCAGCATGCTCCGGGCGGTCGCGGGGTCGGTGACGCCGACGAGGTCGACGTAGGTGATGGTGGCGAGCAGTCCCTCGATGGGGATGTCCTCGACGCGGACGGTCAGCAGTTTCCGCTCGGGCTGCTCCGGTTCGGCGCGGAGCGCGGCCTGCCATTCCATGCGGCCGTAGGTGGAGCGGCCGTAGTGGCCGGAGAGGACGGCGATGACGGCGACGGATTCGCTGACGCCGCGGTCCATGAAGTCGATGAAGTTGGTCCCGGCGACGAAGTCCCACGCCTGGATGACGGTGCGGTACCCGGCCTCCTCCAGGGTCCACGCGATCCAGGACGCCCATTGCTCGTCGGCGGGCGAATAGCTGATGAAGAAGTCCAAGTCACGCGTCCGGCCGAGCAGTTCCCCGTCAGTCACCATGTCCCCATCGTAGGAGGTCGAGGGGTGACGGGGCAGGTGGTTGAAAGGATCACGCGGGCGGGCGGAGGGCCCGTGAGCGCGGGCGGGACGCCGCGGACGGGCGTGACCGGGCCGCCGTCGGCTGCCGGGGCCGGGCACGGGCGGTGGGACGTCCGGGCGCCGCCGGGCTCCGGCGTGCGGGGGCGGGCCGCGGGCGCCGGAGCCTTCCGCCGAGGCCCTTGATCCTCCCCACTCCCCCGCCCCGTCCGGGCATGTGTGCGACGCTGTCGGGCGTGCGATTCCTCACGCGTCTGCATCCCCTGGACTGGCTCGCCGCCGGGCTGCTCGCCTGCGGCCTGGTGTGCGTGGCCACGGGGCTGCTGCCGACCGCACCGGCCGGGGAGGCGATGGCGCGCATCGGGCCGCTGCTCGCCTTCCTCGCCACGGTCATCGTGATGGCCGAACTGACCGGTCGGGCCGAGGTGTTCGACGCGGTGGCGTCCTGGGTGGCGCGGACCGGGAAGGGCAGCTATCCGCGGCTGTTCGGACTCTGTGTGCTCTTCGCGTCGGTCACCACCATCGCGCTGAACCTCGACACCACGGCGGTGCTGCTGACGCCGGTGATGCTGGCGCTGGCCGGACGGGTCGGCATCGCGCCGGTGCCGCTGGCGATGACGACGGTCTGGCTGGCGAACACCGCGAGCCTGCTGCTGCCGGTGTCGAACCTGACCAATCTGCTGGCGTCAGACCGGGTCGGGCTCTCCCCCACCGAGATGGCCGCGACGATGGGCCTGCCCCAACTGGCCGCGATCGCCGTGACGACGGCGTGCCTGTGGGGCTTCCACTGGCGGCGCGGACGGCGGGGCTCGGACGCGTACGTCCCGCCCGAGCGGCAGGCCCCGGCCGATCCGGTGCTGTTCCGGGTGTGCGCGCTGGCGTGTGCCGGGTTCCTGGTGGCGATCCTCGTCGCGGACGTGCCGCTGTGGTCGGCGTCGCTGACGACGATGCTGATCGTGGTGGTGGCGTTCGCGCTGCGGCTCCCCGCCGAGCTGCGCTGGTCGCTGGTGCCGTGGCGGCTGCTGGTGCTGGTGCCGGGGATGTTCCTGGTCGTCGAGACGGTGAACGCGCACGGGCTGCACTCGCTGCTGACGGCCGCGATCGGGCCGGACGGCGGCCTCCTCGGCATGCTCCGCTCGGCGGGCGTCGGCGCGGGCCTGTCCAACGTCCTCAACAACCTGCCGGTCTACATGGCGGGCGAGGCGGCGGTGCCGGTCGGCAACCATCACCAGTTGCTGGCGCTGCTGATCGGCACCAACGTCGGCCCGCTGGTCACCCCGTGGGCGTCGCTGGCGACGCTGCTGTGGTTCGAACGGTGCCGCGGCCAGGGCACCGTCATCCCGCTGCGGCGCTTCATGGGGACGGGCTTCGTCCTGGCCGTGACGGCGACGCTGGCGGCCACGGCGGCGCTGGCGGTGGGCTGAACGGCCGGTCACCGGGGCCGGTGACCACGGAACGGACCGGCGGGGCCGGGGCCTCCCGAGGCCCCGGCTCCCGCCCGTCGGCCCGGCTCCCGCCCGTCGGCCCCGTCAGGCCGCCCGCGCCTCCGCGACCACATCGAGCAGATACGTCAGGGTGTCCGCGCGGGCGGCGACGAAGCTGCGGTCGGTGTCCGGGCCCGTGGAGCCCACCGTGAAGGGGCCGCCGCCCAGGGTGCGGAACTCCACGCCCGTCTCGGCGGCCAGCAGCGCGCCCGCGGGGAAGTCGATGCCCTCCGCGCGGTAGCCGACGAACCCGTCGATCGCGCCGCGCGCCAGCATGCTCCAGCCCAGCAGCGGCGCCCACAGCTGGAGCACCCGCCGGGCGCTGCGCTCCAGTTGCCCCCGCAGCCCGGCGGCCACCGGATCGGCCCGGCCCACCGCATGGCCCTGGGTCCAGGCCACCACCGGCCCGCTGCGCGGCACCGCGCCGGACGGTCCCGGCAGCCGGTGCGGCCCGCAGGTCGCGCCCCGGCCGCGGACCGCCTGCCAGGTGCAGCCGGTGACCGGTTCGTGCACCACCCCGACGACCGGCGCGCCGTCCACGCACAGCCCGATGCCGACGGCGTACGCGGTCAGGCCGATCGCGACGTTGTTGCTGCCGTCGAGCGGGTCCACCAGCCAGGTGCGGCGCCCGACGGCGTCGAGGAGGCCCGCCTCCTCGGACAGGATCCGGTCGTGCGGGAAGTGGGTCCGGAGGCGGGCGAGGATGATTTTCTCGGCGGCCAGGTCGAGGTCGGTGACGACATCGCCCTCGGCGTCCTTCACGCCCACCGCCCGCGCCGCGCCGAAGCGCCCGCGCAGCAGCGCACCGGCCTCCTCGGCGGCGGCGACGGCCACCCGCGTCTCGTACGCGTACGGTGCGGCGTCCCGGTCACTCGCGCTGCTCGGCATGGATCCTCCTGAGTGCTGTGCGGACGGTCCGTTCGGTGTGTTCCGCGCCGCACAACCGGCGCACCGTACGGTGGCCGCGGCCGTGCAGGGGGCCCAGGGAGAGGTCGGTGTGGCCGGGCAGCGACCGGCCGAGCACCAGGGTGGCGGCGGGCTCGTCGCGCGTGACGGTGGCGTGGAACTCACCGGCCGGCAGGCTGTACGTCTCACCGCTGCCGCTGGAGGCGGCGGGGCCCGGCTCGCAGCGCACCAGGCGGGAGGTGGGGCGCAGTTCGTCGACGCCGGAGGGGGCGCTGATGACCTCGAAGATGCGGTGCGTGGGGGCGTGCGCGGCGTCCGTCACCGTGACCGGGAGGTTGCCGACCCGGCCGTAGAGGACGTAACTGCGCAGCTCCCAGCTGTGGGCGTGCATGGGGGCGGCGGTGGGGTCGGCGCGGGTGCCGGTGCCGAAGAGGTGGACGCAGACACCGCGGGCGCCGTCGCGGACCAGCGGCAGGCAGAGGAAGCCGAGCGGGTGGTGGACCGCGCGCAACTCCCTTCTGCCGCGGGCGATGTCCTCCAGGACACCGGTGACCCCGGCGCGGGGCGCGCCCCGCGCCGTGCCGGGCCGGAGCAGTCGGTCGAGCGTGTCGTAGTCCATGAGCCGCGCCCGAGGCGTCTCACCTCCGGTAGGGGTCCTCGGCGTGCAGGGCTTTCTCAATGATCTCCGCGACGTCGGTGTCGCCGAACACCGAGGGCAGCGGCAGCGCGACGTCGTCGAAGACCGCGCGGACCTCGTCGACGGTGGGCTCGTCGCTGAGCGGGGCGACGCCGCGCAGGTCGAGGCGGACGGCCTGTTCGCGGCTCTGGTGCAGCTCGGTGACGTAGTAGTCGTAGAGCGGCCGGTCGCGGGCGACGAGGAGGTTGACGCGGTTCGGGTCGTCCTGGGTGATGATCAGGCAGGACTCGGAGAGGTCGAAGCGGAGGGTGGGGACGCCCGAGGAGAGGTGGACGCTGATCTCCAGGGTGTCGAGCCGCTGCCGGAACCAGCAGGCGGCCAGGACCGTGGCGTACGCCTCCTTGCGGGTGCGGTCGGCGGTCCAGGCGTGCGCCGCGTCGTCGTTGCGGCGGCGGGCGAAGGTCTGGCGGAAGCGGGCGTAGGCGGCGCAGGTCCGCTCGTCCGCCGGGTTGATGATGTCGATCTTGACGCTGAGCTGGGCGCGCTGGCGGGTGGCGGCCTCCACGCACCGGGGCAGCGTGACGGCCCGCAGATAGGTGCCGGTGCCGCCCTTGAAGGACCAGCGGTTGGTCTGCGCGCGGGCCTGTTCCAGGGCGTCGCCGACCTCGTCGCCCGACAGGGAGCGGACCATGGCGAGGTCCTCCAGGGCGCGGCGGGTGTCCTTGGACGCCTCCTGGATGTCGGACTTGCGACGCAGCCGCTCCGTCATCGAGCCGACCGCCAGGGTGCCGAGCACCAGCAGCGTCGCGCCGGACGACACATCCGGGTCGATGACGTCACCGAAGACATCCATCAGCCCGATGGTCAGGCCGAGCCCCACTGCGATGAGCACGTCCAGGTTTCTGATCAACCAGGCGACGCCGAACTCCACCCGTCCCACACGCTGCACCACGTCGGTCCCCCTCCCCGTTCCCTGCATGGTAGGAGCATCGGGACGGCTCTGGCCAGGGCCGCCAAGATCCTCTCCGGGCCCGGGAGTTGCCGCGGCGGGCCCGTGACGTGGTGCCGGACGGCACCGCCGGGCCGCGGGCGCGGGCGGGGCCCGGCTGTCACCGGCCTCGGTTACGGTGGGATGAACAGGACGGATCTCGGCCGGTGCGGCCGACGGCGTGGAGGCGGCACGGTGCACGGCGAGTACAAGGTTCCCGGCGGCAAGCTCGTCGTGGTCGATCTGGACGTGGAAGGCGGAGTGCTGCGGCACGTCCGGGTGGCCGGGGACTTCTTCCTGGAGCCGGACGAGGCGATCGGCGCGATCGACAACGCGCTGGAGGGCGCCCCCGCCACCACCGACGCGGCGGGGCTCGCCGCCCGGATCACGGCGGCGCTGCCGAAGGACACGGTGATGTTCGGGCTGACGGCGGAGGGCGTCGCCATCGCCGTGCGGCGGGCGCTGGCGCAGGCCACCGAGTGGGGCGACTACGACTGGCAGCTCATCCACGACCAACCGCAGCCGCCCGCCCTGCACATGGCGCTCGACGAGGTCATCACGGCGGAGGTCGCGGCGGGCCGCCGGGCGCCGACGCTGCGGGTCTGGGAGTGGGACGCGCCCGCCGTGATCATCGGCAGCTTCCAGTCGCTGCGCAACGAGGTCGATGCCGAGGGCACCGCCCGGCACGGCGTCACGGTGGTACGCCGGATCTCCGGTGGCGGCGCGATGTTCGCCGAGCCGCAGAGCACCATCACGTACTCGCTGGCCGTCCCGGAGGCGCTGGTCTCCGGGCTGTCGTTCGCGGACAGCTACGCCTATCTCGACGACTGGGTCCTCGGCGCCCTCGGCGACATGGGCATCCGGGCGTGGTACCAGCCGCTCAACGACATCGCCACGGAGGTCGGCAAGGTCGCGGGCGCCGCGCAGAAGCGGATGGTCGGCCCGGACGGCGGGCCCGGCGCCGTGCTGCACCACGTCACCATGTCGTACGACATCGACGCGGCGAAGATGCTCGATGTGCTGCGCATCGGCAAGGAGAAGCTGTCGGACAAGGGGACGAAGAGCGCCAAGAAGCGGGTCGATCCGCTGCGGCGGCAGACGGGTCTGCCGCGCGAGGAGGTCATCGCGCGGATGATCGGCTCGTTCCGCGACCGGTACGGCCTGACCCGCGGCGCGGTCACCGACGCGGAGCTGGCGCGCGCCGAGGAGCTGGTGCGGACGAAGTTCGCCCACGAGGAGTGGACGGGGCGGGTGCCGTAGCGGGGACGGGCCCCGGCCGGAGGGCCGTGGCGGCGTCCGGCGGCCCGCGTCCGGTATCTGACGGGCCGTTTTGTTCTGGCGGCGGATCCTCCATACGATCCGTCGATGATCATAAGAAAGCGGCTGGCGGCCGGGGTGTGCGGCCTGCTCGCCACGGTGGCCGTCGGCCTGCTCCCCACACCCGCCGCGGCCGGTGAGCCGGACGCGAAACCCGCCCCGAAGGTCGAGCTGGTCCTCGACGTCAGCGGCTCCATGCGCGCCCGCGACCTCGACGGGCAGAGCCGGATGGCGGCGGCGAAGACCGCGTTCAACGAGGTGCTGGACGCGGTGCCCGGCGATGTCGAGCTGGGCATCCGCACCCTCGGCGCGAACTATCCGGGCGAGGACCGCAGGGTCGGCTGCAAGGACACCAAGCTGCTCTACCCGGTCGGCCCGCTCGACCGGAACGACGCGAAGACGGCGGTCGCCACGCTGGCCCCCACGGGCTGGACGCCGATCGGCCCGTCGTTGCTCGCCGCCGCCGACGACCTCAAGGGCGGCGATTCGGCCCGCATCGTCCTCATCACCGACGGCGAGGACACCTGCCAGCCGCTCGACCCCTGCGAGGTGGCCCGCGACATCGCCGCCAAGGGCATCCACCTCACCGTCGACACGCTCGGTCTGCTGCCGGATGCCAAGACCCGTAAGCAACTCAGCTGCATCGCGGAGGCCACCGGCGGCACGTACACCTCCGTCCACCACACCGATCAGCTCCGCAAGCGGGTGCACCAGTTGGTGGACCGGGCGGCCGATCCGGTGGTGACGCCGGTGGCGACCGAGGGCGCCGCGCAGTGCGCGAAGGCGCCCGAGCTGAAGCCCGGTCTCTACAGTGACCGGGAGCGCTTCGCCGAGCACCGCTGGTACCGCGTCGCGGTCCGGCCCGGCCAGGAGCTGCGGGCCTCGGTGAGCGTCGCCGCCGACCGGGCCGTCGACAACGACTACGGCGTGCTGCTGCGGGCGGTGACCGTCCACGGCCGGGAGATCGTCCGCGGTTCCGAGGCCGGTGACGGGCGCACCGACGTCCTCTCCACCGGGCTGCGCTACCCGAAGCCGGACGAGGACGCACCGGACGGCAGCGAGGTGCCGCCCGCCGAGACGGTCTGCCTCCAGGTCAGCAACTCCTTCTCCGCACCGCCGTCGGTGAAGCGGGAGCCGGGGCTCCCCGTCGAGCTGGCCGTCGACCTGGTGGACGCGGAGCGCGCCGCCGCCGACCCGGCCGCCTTCGGGCTGGGCCGCGGCTGGTGGCTGCTGATCACCCTCGCTCTGGCCGGTCTGGTGGGCGGCCTCGTGTGGGGCTGGATCTCCCGCTGGCGCATCTCCGTCTGGAGGACCAACTGATGCGGACCCTGCGCACTTTGACGGCGGCACTGCTCGCCACCGGCGGCCTGCTCACCGCGGCCGCCCCGGCCCTCGCCGACGATCCGGCGCCGACGGCCTCCAGCGGCTCCCCGAGCCCGGGGTCCGACGGTGAGGTGCCCGCGCCGACCGAGGCGGGCACGTCGTTCCGTACGGCCGCCCTGATGCTGCCCGGCCAGCGCGCCACCGCCGACGCCTCCACGGGCGACTACCTGTACTGGGCCGTCCCCCTCGACCAGGGGCAGGACGCGACCGTACGGGCGAAGGTGAAGCTGCCCGAGACGGCGCGGCACGGCGAGGCCACCTGGCGGCTGGACGTGTACGACGGGCTGCGGCGCCGTCAGGCGTGCCGCTACGGCATGCAGGCGCGGACGGTGGCGTCCGACGCCACGTCGGTGGAGCTCGCCTGCACCCTGCGGACCGTCCGCGCGTGGGCGGAACCGTGGGCCGACGATCCGCTGCCGGGCCGCTACTACCTGCGGCTGACCACCACCGAGCAGCCGCAGGAGGACCTGGGGCTGCCGGTGCGGGCCGAGGTGAGTGCCGACGTCAAGGACGCGGGTGGCGCCCATGCCGTGGACGGGGCGCTGGCCGCGCCGCTCGTCCCCGGCGCGACCGCCGCCACCGGCTCCGAGGAGCGCGACGGCGACGACGCTGACGACGGGGCGGCCGGTGCCTCGGCGAGCCCGTCGGCCACCCCCGCGGCCACGGCGGCCGAACCGGACGGCGGCTGGGCCTCCGGCTGGTGGTCCGACCGCTGGATCTGGACGGCGGCGGGCGGCGTCGCGGCGGCCCTGATGGGCATCGCCGGCTACCGCCTCACCGCCGGTCGCGGCCGCCCGTCCCGGGTGCCGCCGGGCGTCTGACGCGGCGGAGGCTCCACGCGCCACGGGCCCGGCCGTCATGGCCGGGCCCATGGTGTGTCCGGGTGCGCCGTGGGGCGTGGCTCCGGGGTGAGCCGGGCGCTGTCTCTGATACACATCTCCGAGCCCACGAGACGCTCAGGAATCAAAATCAACAATAGTGGAAGCAAGAGTCAGTCAAGGTAGGTAAGTA
>NZ_VKJP01000231.1 GCF_007280575.1 Streptomyces benahoarensis | reverse complement strand
TCACCGAACATCAAGGGCATGGGCGAGCTCCGCTACGTCGTCGAGCAGACCTTCGCCCTGCTCCACCACTTCAAACGCCTCACTGTCCGATGGGAGCGTCGCACTGAACTCCACGACGCCTTCGTCTCCCTCGCCTGCAGCCTCATCTGCTGGAGACGTCTCAAGAAAGCCCGCTCATGATCGTGTTACGAGCTCTAAGGCGAGGAGAACGGCCGATGAAACGTGCTGTCCGCACGCCGTACCAGGCGTGCAAGGAAGCGGCGGAACAACTCAACCAGGCGCTGAAGTCGGTGGGCATAATCGCTTCCCCGTCCCGCGTCGAGATCGAGACGCACGCCGACGGAGTCCGGGCGACCCGAGTGGCCCCACCCCTGCTGCCCCCGTCTCAAGTAGCGCGGGTGAAGCATGCCGTAGAAGCGACGCGGCGATGAACGGCACCGGATCCGTACCGCTCCCCGGCGCCCCCCTCATGGACACCAAGCAGGGCCGCTTCGGTTTGTTCCGCCAAGAGATCGGAGGCCGGTGGGAACTGCGTCCGGTCGCCGGCGGGGATACATGGACCGTTGCCCCATCTGATACCCGGCCCGCCACATACATGGAACGGTTGAACGCCGACAACGCCCGTGCGAACGCCCGGAGTCGGGGTGAACTGCTGTGACCGGCTACTACGGTGAACTACGCGCCGACTGGACATCGGAGCACACCTCATCGGAATCGTGGGTACTTGCGGTGCGCCGAACGGAGTCGTCGCTTCTTGCGGCCCGCTGGGCACTGCACCGGGCGGGCATCCTCGCAGACCAGCTCGATCCGGAGTCGACGCTTGGCCATGGCGGAATCCAAGCCCTGCGCGCGTGGGCAGACGACCCCACCGCGGACCGGCCAGCTCAACGACATGTCAAGGCGGGGCACCCCCTGATCGTCACCGTGCAAGACGGACGTACCACCTACACGATCAGCGTCTGGCCCGTCCGCCAGCCCGCCGATGAACACCCCATCGGGCCGCCGGAGTCAATAACGCACCGCATCGGCGGACTGCGCGCCCCGCTGTACGTCGTAGCCGAAGACCCGTGGAGGCAGCCGTGAGCCAGCTTGCCACCGAGACGACGGCTCGCGCCGGAACCGTCGGCGCGGATGTGATGCGAGTTCACGAACTCGTTGGCACCAATGACCTCCGCCCCAAGTGCGGTGCCGGAAAAGACGAACCCGTCGATGAATGGCTCCGCGCGGTCAACTGCCCGGACTGCCAGACACGCTAATCCCCTTTCCGCCCGCCAATTACTCCCCCCGGTAGGCGGTTCGGAAAGGCCCCGCCGGGCCGGGTCATCTCGGCGGGAGCGGGGCCGTCCAGCATGCATGGGCGGGGCGGCCCCGCAACAAAACGACAGGTGAGCCTGCCGGAAATTCGTAGTGCGCACCCGGCTGCCTACACGGACAGCGGAAGCCGGGCGGCGCAAGAATCCAAGCAGTCCCTACAGGACGCCCGCCCCTTGTAGCTCAGTCAGGAAGGGCAGCCGGTGAAGCGCGTGTGACTGAGGGGCGCGCCTCGCGGAAGACCCCGGTTCGAGTCCGGGCAAGGGGACCCACCTATGGGAACGCGGTTTCTATAGGTGCTTTTGGTCAGCACGAGTTGTACCCATTGGCTGCAACCGCAACGATACCTGTCTGTATTCGACAGATCACGAGGAGTAGTGGCGTGCGGCAGCCTCCCTCATGCCCCGACCCCCGCTGTAACGGCGCGGTGTTGTGGAAGGACACCAGCACCACTGCCACCGGAGAAGATCACTGGTTCTGGTGGTGCGGGTCCTGCAAGCGCAAGTGGAAACCAACCAGCGAACAACTGGAGGCGTTTCGCTATGGGCCATCAGGAAGACGGAGCCATCGGCTGCACTGAGACCCCGGGATGCCCGGGGCAAAAGCCCGTCCTCTATGTGTACGACGACGACGGCAACTGCATCGCCCAGCACATCAGCCCGTGCTTGACGTGCGGTAGGTAGTTCCCCACAGGCACCCGGCAGCACCACCCGGTGACCTGTCTCATCGAAGGCCGCAACGGCCATCGATGAACAGAGGAGGCCCCCGAACCGAACCCTCCGGTCAGGGGCCTCCTACCGTGAAAGCCCGTCAAGCCGCCGGGACCGTACCCAGGCGCCCCGCCTGGAAGTCCTCAAACGCCTGGGCCAGTTCGGCGTGAGTGTTCATCACGAACGGCCCGTAGTGCATCATCGGCTCCCGGATCGGCAGCCCACCGAGCAACACGACCTCGAAGTTCTCGCTGCGAGACTCTTGCGCCTCATCGGCCCGGATCGTGAGCGAGTCACCCGCACCGAAGGCGACCGCCTGGCCCATCCGGAAGGGGCGCCGTTCCGTGCCTGCCGAGCCGAAGCCGGCGAGACCGTAAGCCAGCGCGTTGAAGTCCTTCCGCCACGGGAGCGTGACCGAGGCACCAGGGTTCACGGACATGTGGATCATCGTGATCGGGGTGTGCGTGGAGCCCGGCCCTTCATGGCCCGCGACGTCACCGGCGATCAGACGGATGAGGGCGCCACCGTCCTCGGAGGTCAGCAGCTTCACGCTGCCACCGCGGATGTCCTGGTACTTAGGCGCGATCATCTTGTCCTTGCGCGGAAGGTTCACCCAGAGCTGGAGGCCGTGGAAGAGCCCGCCGGACATGACCAGCGACTCCGGCGGCGCCTCGATGTGCAGCAGTCCGGAGCCCGCCGTCATCCACTGGGTGTCGCCATCCGTGATGGTGCCGCCGCCACCGTGCGAGTCCTGGTGAACGAACGTGCCGTCGATCAGGTAGGTGACGGTCTCGAAGCCGCGATGCGGATGCCACGGGGTCCCTTTCGGCTCCCCAGGCTGATACTCCACCTCGCCCATCTGATCCATCATGATGAACGGGTCGAGGTGCTTGTAGTCGATCCCGGCGAACGCCCGGCGCACCGGGAAGCCCTCGCCCTCGAAGCCGCTCGGCGCGGTCGCGACGGCCAGCACGGGGCGGGGACGCGCCTCGGCGGGTGCCGCCACACGCGGCAGGGTCAACAGATTCTCAACGGTCACTGCGGGCATGACGGCCTCCTCGGTCGTTCGGATGTCAACTTAGTTGAATACTGAACAACCCGCAAGGCTCACGGCATTCCCCACCGCATCACCGCAGGCCGGCGCGGGATTTTCCGGCACCACGGCACACCGAAGGGCCGACCCGCGGCGTGCGGGCCGGCCCTTCGGTCCGGTCAGGGGAGGCGGGTCAGCCGTACATCCGGCGCATCGCGAAGTCGACCATCTGCTCCACGGCCTTCGCGTCGAAGACCATCCGGTGATCGCCCTCCATGTCGAGGACGAAGCCGTACCCGGTGGGCAGCAGATCGAGCACCTCGGCGCCGGTGATGACGAAGTACTTGGACTCCTTGCCCGCGTACCGCCGCAGCTCCTTGAGCGAGGTGAACATCGGGATCACCGGCTGCTGGGTGTTGTGCAGCGCCAGGAAGCCAGGGTTGTCGCCGCGCGGGCAGTAGATCTTCGAGGTGGAGAAGATCCCCTGGAAGTCCTCGGCGGACATCGAGCCGGTGGTGAAGGCGCGCACCGCGTCCGCGAGCGAGGGCGGGGACGGCTCCGGATACAGCGGCTGCTCGCCGTAGCCCCCGGAGGGAGGTTGCTGCGGCGGGGGCGGCGCACCGTACTGCTGCCCCGCACCCGCGTTCTGGTCGTAGCCGTACATGCGGCACAGCGTACTGAGTCGGGAGGGGACGCTCGTCACAGATGGCCGGATAGGGGTTGCTTCTTATTACCGATGGGTAGCATCATCGGAGCTACCTGCTGGTAATTGCGTGACGGGGCCCTCGCGCCACACAAGACCTCGCGACGAGGCGCCACGCGCCACTCTCTTGCTGAACTGATACGGAGCCGTACCCATGGGGCACTACAAGTCGAATCTCCGCGACATCGAGTTCAACCTCTTCGAGGTGCTCGGCCGTGACAGCGTCTACGGCACCGGTCCGTTCGCGGAGATGGATGTCGACACCGCCAAGAGCGTGCTGTCGGAGATCGCCCGGCTCTCGGAGAACGAGCTGGCCGACTCCTTCGCCGACGCCGACCGCAACCCGCCGGTCTTCGACCCGGAGACCAACACCGCGCCGGTCCCGGACACCTTCAAGAAGAGCTACCAGGCGTACATGGACGCCGAGTGGTGGCGGTTGGGCATCCCGGAGGAGATCGGCGGCACCACCGCGCCGCGCTCGCTGCTGTGGGCCTTCGCCGAGACGATCCTGGGCGCCAACCCGGCGGTCTGGATGTACGCCTCCGGCCCCGCCTTCGCGGGTGTGCTCCACGACGAGGGCACCGAGGAGCAGCACCGCATCGCGCAGCTGATGGTGGACAAGCAGTGGGGCTCCACCATGGTGCTGACCGAGCCGGACGCCGGTTCGGACGTCGGCGCCGGGCGCACCAAGGCCCTGCAGCAGGAGGACGGCACCTGGCACATCGAGGGCGTGAAGCGCTTCATCACCTCCGGTGAGCACGACATGTCCGAGAACATCGTGCACTTCGTCCTCGCCCGCCCCGAGGGTGCCGGTCCGGGCACCAAGGGTCTGTCGCTCTTCATCGTCCCGAAGTACGACTTCGACTGGGAGACCGGCGAGCTGGGCGAGCGCAACGGCGCCTACGCCACCAACGTCGAGCACAAGATGGGCCTCAAGGCGTCCAACACCTGCGAGATGACGTTCGGCGCCAACCACCCGGCCAAGGGCTGGCTGCTCGGCGAGAAGCACGACGGCATCCGCCAGATGTTCAAGATCATCGAGTTCGCGCGGATGATGGTCGGCACGAAGGCCATCGCCACCCTCTCCACCGGCTACCTCAACGCGCTGGAGTACGCCAAGGAGCGCGTGCAGGGCCCGGACCTCGCGGCCTTCACCGACAAGGCCGCCCCGCGCGTCACCATCACCCACCACCCCGACGTGCGCCGCTCCCTGATGACGCAGAAGGCGTACGCCGAGGGCATGCGTGCCCTGGTGCTCTACACCGCGACCGTCCAGGACGAGATCCTCGTCAAGGAGGCCGCGGGCGAGGACGCGAGCGCCGCCACCCGCCTCAACGACCTGCTCCTGCCGATCGTCAAGGGCTACGGCTCGGAGAAGTCCTACGAGCAGCTGGCGCAGTCGCTGCAGACCTTCGGCGGCTCCGGGTACCTCCAGGAGTACCCGATCGAGCAGTACATCCGGGACGCCAAGATCGACACCCTCTACGAGGGCACCACCGCCATCCAGGGCCAGGACTTCTTCTTCCGGAAGATCGTCCGCGACCAGGGCCAGGCGCTGACCGTGCTCTCCCACGAGATCAAGGAGTTCCTGGGCCAGGAGACCGGCGGCGAGGAGCTGGCCGCCGCCCGCGGCGAACTGGCCAAGGCCGCCGCCGACCTGGAGGCGATCGTCGGCGCGATGCTGACCGACCTCGCCGCCACCGAGAAGGACGTCAAGTCCATCTACAAGGTCGGCCTCAACACCACCCGGCTGCTGCTGGCCTCCGGTGACGTCGTCATCGGCTACCTGCTGCTCAAGGGCGCGGCCGTCGCCGCCGGGAAGCTGGACGGCGCCTCCACCAAGGACAAGCCGTTCTACACCGGCAAGATCGCCGCGGCGAAGTTCTTCGCGCACAACGTCCTGCCGGCCGTCTCCGTGCAGCGCTCCCTGGCCGAGGGCATCGACCAGTCCCTGATGGAACTGGACGAGTCCGCGTTCTGAGCCCGCGGCGGGTCCGGCCGCACCCGGACCCGCCGCCCACCGGCGGTGCCCGCCTCCCCATCCCCCGGGGACGGCGGGCACCGCTGTACACCGCACCTGCGCGCCCCGCGGCGCAACCCCGGCGAACGCCCACATCCTGGCCGGAAGAGGACGGAGAGGTACGCGGTCCGCCCGCATCGGCGCGGGCCACCGGGAATCCTCCTCCTTATGCTGGAGCCATGACCAACTCCACCCGCTTCGACCGCGGCCACACCGACGACCTGATGTCCTTCCTCGCCGCGAGTCCGTCGCCGTACCACGCGGTGGCGAACGCGGCGGCGCGGCTGGACGAGGCGGGTTTCCGGCAGGTCGCGGAGACCGACGCCTGGGACGGTACGCACGGTGGCAAGTACGTCCTGCGGGGCGGAGCGCTCATCGCCTGGTACGTGCCCGAGGGCGCCGAGCCCGCCACCCCGTTCCGCATCCTGGGCGCGCACACCGACTCCCCCAACCTCCGGGTCAAGCCGCTGCCGGACACCGGCGCGCACGGCTGGCGGCAGATCGCCGTCGAGATCTACGGCGGCGCGCTGCTCAACACCTGGCTCGACCGGGACCTCGGGCTCTCCGGCCGGGTCACGCTGCGGGACGGCAGCCACCGCCTGGTCCACGTCGACCGCGCGCTGCTGCGGGTGCCGCAACTCGCCATCCACCTCGACCGGTCGGTCAACACCGACGGCCTGAAGCTCGACAAGCAGCGCCACATGACGCCGGTCTGGGGCCTGGGCGAGGTCTCCGAGGGAGATCTGATCGCCTTCGTCGAGCAGGAGGCGCAGCTGCCCGCCGGTGAGATCCGCGGCTGGGACCTGATGGTCCACAGCATCGAGCCGCCCGCCTACCTGGGCCGCGACCGCGAACTGCTCGCCGGGCCGCGGATGGACAACCTCCTGTCCGTGCACGCCGCCACCGCCGCCCTGATCACCGCCGCCGGGAGTGGCGAGCTGACCACGATCCCGGTGCTGGCCGCCTTCGACCACGAGGAGAACGGCAGCCAGTCCGACACCGGCGCCGACGGCCCGCTGCTCGGCTCGGTCCTGGAGCGCTCGGTCTTCGCCCGCGGCGGCGCGTACGAGGACCGCGCCCGCGCCTTCGCCGGGACCGTCTGCCTCTCCTCCGACACCGGCCACGCCGTCCACCCCAACTACGGTGAGCGGCACGAGCCCGGGCACCACCCGATGCCCAACGGCGGGCCGATCCTGAAGGTGAACGTCAACCAGCGGTACGCCACGGACGGCGACGGGCGCGCGGTCTTCGCCGCCGCCTGTGAGCGCGCCGAGGTGCCCTGGCAGTCGTTCGTCTCGAACAACGCGATTCCGTGCGGCACCACGATCGGACCGATCACCGCCGCCCGGCACGGCATCACCACCATCGATGTCGGTGTCGCCATCCTCTCCATGCACTCGGCACGTGAGCTGTGCGGCGCCGAGGACCCGTACCTGCTCGCGAACGCCCTGACGGCCTTCCTGGAGGGCTGAGTTGGACTTCTCACTGCTGGGCCCGATCGCCGTCACCACCGGCTCCGGGGAGCTGTCGCTCGGGCCGGCGAAACGGCGCAGTGTGCTGGCGCTGCTGCTGTTGCAGCCCAACACCACCGTCCCCCTGGAACAGTTGATCGACTCGCTCTGGGAGGACGAGCCACCCGAACACGCCCGTACGGTCGTCCAGGGCCATGTCTCGCGGCTGCGCGCGACGCTCGCCCAGGGCGGCGCCGACGCGTACGGCATCGAGCTGACCACCCATGGCTCGGCCTACGTGCTGCGGCTGCCCGAGGAGCTGATCGACGCCCATCGCTTCGGTGAACTCGTCGCGTTGGCCCGGCCCGAGGAGGCACCGGGCGACGCGGTGCCGCTGCTGCGGGAGGCGTTGGGGCTGTGGCGCGGTCCGGCGCTGACCGGCACGGTCACCAGCCCGCCGTTCGCCGCCGCCGCGCATGCGCTGGAGGAGCGGCGGCTGACCGCCGTCGAGGCGCTGGGCCGCGCCCACGGCGCGCTCGGCGCCCACGAACAGGCCGCTGCGGTGCTCTACAACGCGGCCGTCAACCATCCGCTGCGCGAGGGCCTGATCGCCGGTCTGATGCGGGCACTGTTCCGTACGGGCCGTCAGTCCGACGCGCTGGAGTGGTTCCACCGCACCCGTCGGCTGCTCAACGAGGAGCTGGGCGTCGACCCGGGCGAGCGGCTGCGCGGGGCGTACGAGGAGATCCTGCGGGCGGAGGAGGCCCGGCCGACCGCGAAACCGGCCGCTGTTTCACGTGAAACAGGCGCCGGGACGGCCGGTGCACAACCCGGCGCCCGGGTGCCCTCGCAGGGCGGCCCGGCGTCCGGCGGCGCGGACGGTTCCGGGCGGGGCGCCGCGGCGCCGCGGCTGCTGCCCCGGCCTCCGGCCCGTTTCCTGGGACGGGAGCGTCAGCTCGCGGCGCTCACCGCGATCCTGACGGACCGTACGCCGCAGGAGAGTCCGCTCGCGGTGGTTGCCGGTCCGGCCGGGGTCGGCAAGACGGCGTGCGCCGTGCAGTGGGCGCATCAGCACGCCTCGGCGTTCCCGGACGGTCAGCTCTTCGCCGATCTGCGGGGCTTCGGGGAGGGCGACGAGGCGGCGCCCGCCGAGATCCTCCGCGACTTCCTGCTGGCACTCGGCACCCCGCCGGAGCGGGTGCCGACCTCCGCCGAGGCCGCGTCCGCGCTGTTCCGGTCGCTGGTGGCGGAGCGGCGGCTGCTGGTCGTCCTCGACAACGCGCGCGGTTCGGCGCAGGTGCGGCCGCTGCTGCCCGGCGGCCCGCACTGCGCCACCGTCGTCACCAGCCGCAGCCGCCTCGACGGGCTGGTCGCCACCGACTGGGCCCGGCCCGTCGGCCTGCAGGCGATGGGCTACGAGGAGGGTGCGGCGCTGCTGGGGGCGATGCTCGGCGCCGAGCGGGTCGCCGAGGATCCGGCGGCGGCGCAGGAGCTGGTCGCGCTCTGCGACGGGCTGCCGCTGGCGCTGCGGGCCGCCGCCGCGCAGCTGACGGCCCGGCCGCGGTGGCGGCTGGCCCGGCTGGCCGCGGCGCTGCGCGACGAGCGGCGGCGGCTGGCGCTGCTGTCCGCCGAGGACACCGGCATCGCGGCCGCGCTGCGGATGTCCGTGGCCCGGCTGTCGGCCGACGACGCCCGGCTGCTCAGCGCGCTGGCCACCAACGCCGACGGGCACCTGAACTCGTCGGTGGCGGCGGCCCTCGCCGGGTACGACCAGGAGCGCACTCAGGACGCGCTGGACCGGCTCGCGGAGATGCATCTGGTGGACGAGGAGTCCACCGACGTCTACACGATCAGCACGCTCACCCAGCTGTTCGCGCGCGATGAGCGGGGGGAGGGGGACGGCTCCGGCG
>NZ_VKJP01000230.1 GCF_007280575.1 Streptomyces benahoarensis | reverse complement strand
GTGGGCGGCGGGCGGGCTTGAGCGGCGCGGCCCGGGACGCGCCCCCGGGCGGCGCGCGGCCCCGGCCCAGGCGGCGCGCGGGCCAGACCCGGGGCGCGCGGACCGCACCCGCACGCCCCCGCGCCGTCCCACCTCTAGGCCCGGCGGAAGCTGAGGCTCTCGCCCACCGCGCCGGCCCGCCACAGGTCCTGGCAGGCGTCGGCCATCCGGTCCAGGCCCTCGACGACGGTGCCCCAGACGATGCCGGGGACCCAGCCCGCATCGCCGTTGATGAGCAGGTTGTTGCGTTCGTAGAAGAGCGCGAGGTCGACGACGGTGGACCGGCCGTGGGCCTCGGACCCGGCGGCGTAGCCGTAGGAGGAGGTGCCCAACTCGGTGCCGCTGAAGGTGAAGTAGCACAGGTCACCGGGGATCGGGGTGATCGTGGGGTTCTCCAGCGGGGGCTCCTGCGCGGCGAACGGCGCGATGAGGGTATAGATCTCGTTGCGCGCGTACTTGGCGTGGTAGACGTCGCCGCCCAAGGGCAGCGCGTCCCAGACGGCGGCGCAGGTGAGCGGCGCGCGGTCGTCGAGCAGCCGGGCGGTGCAGTGGACGCCGCGCTTGTCCAGCGAGACGTCGAGGAAACGGTCGGCCATGGGGCCTCCTTCGGTCCGTGGGATGCCGGGGCGTGCGCTGCCGGGCGGCGCGCCCCGGGGCGGTCCGCGACGCCGCGCCGCGGACCGGGCGGGCTCCGCGGGACCCGCCCGGTGCCTGCCTATCCGCCGGACCGCCCGGAATCCGGGAGGGCGGCGCCGGGCGAATCGGTGAATTCCGCGCGGCCCGCGGGAATGACGGGCCGCCGGCGGCGGCGACGTACCCAGCCACACCGCCGCACATGGCAGCCAATCGCCCGGACAGTTCCCGATGCGGCGTATCCGGCACTCTCACCGTAGACGGCGATAACGGATTCACACCACGCCCGGGCGGCAGTTCCATCAAGGGCCGGAAACAATCGGCATATGTTCGAACGGCGCGGGTAGTCGCGCGCCCATGGCTCCACCACAGGGGAAAGATTCAGGCATCAGTGTCAGAGAGATAAACCGCCGCTCGCTGTTGACAGGAGCGGCGGCTTTCGGTGCGGCAGGCGCGTTGACGGCGGCCACCGGGTGCGCCCGGGTCGATGTCACCGGCGCCACGGACGGGGGACATCTGCTCGATGATCTGCGGGAGCGCTCCACGGTTCGGATGGGGATCGCCGGTGAGGCGCCCTATGCGTACATCGACAGGAACGGCGAGCTGACGGGCGAGGCACCCGCCGTCGCCCGCACCATCTTCAAGAAACTGGGTGTCCGGAATTTCGAGCCCGTACCGGTCGAATTCGGCGCCCTGGTCCCGGGTCTGCATTCCTTCCAGTTCGACGTGATCGTCGCCGGAATGTTCATCAACAAGGCCCGCTGCCAGGCGGTCCTCTTCTCCGATCCGGATTACGAGTCGAAGGACGGATTTCTCGTCCCGAAGGGGAATCCGAAGAAAATTCACTCCTATCGGGACATCGCTCGCGGCGGGTTCCGGATGGGCACCGGTGTCGGCTACGCGGAGCTGGACTACGCGGTCGGCAACGGCGTGCACAAGAGCACCGTCCAGACGTACGGCGACACGATCGCCGGGATGGAGGCGCTGGAGGCGGGACGCATCGACTGCTTCGCGGGCACCGCGCTCGCGATGATCGAGGCGCTGAAGACCGGCCGCCACCCGCGGGTGGAAATGACCGAGCCGTTCACCCCGGAGGTGGACGGCACCCCGCAGCGCGACGGCGGCGGCTACGGCTTCCGGATCGGCGAGACGAAGCTGCGCGACGCGTTCAACCGCGAGCTGCACGCGATGAAGCGGAGCGGTGAACTCCTGCGCCTGGTGCGGCCGTTCGGATTCACCGAGGAGTTCATGACCGATCTCACGACGAAGGAGCTGTGCAAACGGTGACCGGAGCACTGTGGGAACTCTTCTTCAAAGGCGTGTGGATCACCGTCCAGTTGACGGTCTACAGCGCCGCGCTGGCCGCCGCCGTCGCGTTCGGCGTCGGCATCGCCCGCACCTCCCGCCTGCGCGTGGTGCGCTTCCTGTCGGGTGCGTACGTGGAGATCTTCCGCGGCACCTCGGCGCTGGTCCTGATGTTCTGGCTGTTCTTCGCCCTGCCGCTGCTGGGCTGGCAGCTGGCCGGAGTGTGGGCCGGCACCCTCGCCCTCGGCCTGTCGTACGGCGCGTACGGCTCCGAGGTGGTGCGCGGCGCGCTGGGGGCGGTGGCGCCCGCGCAGCGGGAGGCGGCCATCGCGCTGAGCTTCACGCCCTGGCAGCGGATGCGGAAGGTCTTCCTGTCGCAGGCGCTCCCCGAGATGATGCCGCCGTTCACCAACCTGCTGATCGAACTGCTCAAGTGCACCGCGCTGGCGTCGCTGCTCTCCATCGGCGAGCTGACGTTCGAGGCGAAGCTCGCCCGGCTCTCCACGGGTGAGAGCGCCCAGGTCTACGGGATCATCCTGGTCCTCTACTTCGTCATCGCGTTCGTGGTGACCCGGATCATGCGGCTGGCGGAGCGGCGGGCCAAGGCGTCCGTCGGGCGGGCCCCGGAGATCTCCGGCGGCCTGTTCTCCCGCACACCGGCCGTCACGGGCACCGCCGCACCGGCCGCCGGAGGTGGCAAGCCGTGAACACCTGGTCATGGGGGTACGTCGGCGACATCCTGCCCGACCTGCTGAAGGGGCTCGGCGTCACCGTCGAGGCGACGCTGCTGGGGTCGCTGGTGTCGTTCGCGCTGGGTCTGGTCTGGGCGCTGGCGCTGCGGTCGCCGAGCCGCTGGGTGGCCTGGCCGGTCGGCGCGGTCGTCGAATTCGTCCGCAACACCCCGCTGCTGGTGCAGCTCTTCTTCCTCTTCTTCGTGCTGCCGAGCTGGGGTCTCACCTTCTCCCCGCTGGTCACCGGCGTCATCGGCCTCGGGCTGCACTACTCGACGTACACCGCCGAGGTCTACCGCGCCGGGATCGACGGGGTGCCCGCCGGGCAGTGGGAGGCGGCCGTCGCGCTGAACCTGCCGCGGCGGCGCACCTGGACGGCGGTGATCCTGCCGCAGGCGCTGCGCCGGGTGGTCCCCGCGCTCGGCAACTACGTCATCGCGATGTTCAAGGACACGCCGATGCTGGCCGCCATCACCGTGGGCGACATGCTCTTCCAGGCGAACACCATCGGCGCGACCACCTTCGACTACATGGAGCCGATCACCGTCGTCGGCGTCCTGTTCATCGTGATCTCGTACCCGACCTCTCTCCTCCTGCGAGCCCTGGAGCGCCGCCTTGTCCGCTGACACGCACCTTCCGAAGGACGCCGCCCGGCCCGCCGGCGGCACCGAGCTGATCCGCTTCGACCGCGTCACCAAGCGGTTCGGGTCCCACACCGTGCTGGACGCACTGGACTTCACGGTCTCGGCGGGCAAGCACGTCACGCTGATCGGCCCGTCCGGCTCCGGCAAGACGACGATCCTGCGGCTGCTGATGACGCTGCTGACGCCGGACGAGGGCACCATCAAGGTCGGCGACGCCTTTCTCACCCACGAGGAGAAGGACGGGCGGCTGATACCCGCAGGTGAGAAGCACATCCGCGAGGTCCGCAAGAACATCGGCATGGTGTTCCAGCAGTTCAACCTGTTCCCCAACATGAAGGTGCTGCGCAACATCACCGAGGCGCCGGTGCACGTGCTGGGTCTGGGCAAGGACGAGGCGGAGGAGCGGGCCCGCGGGCTGCTCGACCTGGTGGGGCTGACCGCGCATCTCGACAAGTACCCGACGCAGCTCTCCGGCGGCCAGCAGCAGCGGGTGGCCATCGCCCGCGCGCTGGCGATGCGGCCGCAGGTGCTGCTGCTGGACGAGGTGACGTCCGCGCTCGACCCGGAACTGGTGGCCGGGGTGCTCGACGTCCTCCGGGACATCGCCCGCACCACGGACATCACGATGCTCTGTGTGACCCATGAGATGTCCTTCGCACGGGACATCTCCGATGACGTGCTGATGTTCGATGCGGGCCGGGTCATCGAGTCCGGTGCGCCGGAGAAGATCTTCACCGACCCCGAGCACGAGCGGACCCGGGAGTTCCTCGGCGCGGTGCTGTGACGCCGATCCTGCCGCTCAGAGGAGCCCGGCCCCGTTCCGGAGGCCGGGCTCCGGCGCGTCCGGCGCCCGCCGCACGCCCGTGACCATGGCATATGCCGTCGCGCGAGGCTCCGCGCGGGCCGCGTGCGGAGCGCGGTTTTCGGTCAAGACCCTCTCCATCGGGGGTCGTTGGCCGCTATCGTGATAGGAGTCCCGCCGCCCGGGAACCGCCGGCGGCCCGCGCCGCTCGCGCCCGACGTCGGCGGATACGACGCAAGCGGTACCGACCTGCTAGGGGGCCACCGTGGCGCTGAAGCCCGATCCGACCGCGCCGTTCGCTTCGGTGCAGCACGCCCTGCGCGTGCTCGAAGCGGTCTCCCGGCACAGCGGCGGCGTGACCGATGTCGAGATCGCGCGCCACACCCATCTGCCCGCCACCCATCTCGCGCAGATGCTGACGATGCTGCGGCGCGAGGGGTACATCGAGCAGGTGCCGGACGGCTCGTACGTCGTCGGCGAATCGCTGCTGCTGCTCGGCACCGGCGGCGACCGCGATCAGGCGCTCCGCGACAAGCTCCAGATCACCCTCGACGACCTGCGGGATTCGGTGGGCGCGGCGGTCTACATCAGCCGGTACATCGACGGCGAGGTCAAGATCCTGCACTACGCGGACGGGCCGCTCGCCCCCAAGGTCAACGAGTGGGCCGAGTTCCGTCGCACCGCGCACGCCAGCGCGGTCGGCAAGTGCCTGCTGGCGCAGCTGGACCACGACGGACGCAAGGACCATCTGGCCCGGCACAAGACCGCCCGGCTCACCTCGCGGACGATCACCAACGAGAAGATCCTGCTGCACAAGCTCGACAGTCAGCCGCCGACGGTCCCGGTCCTCGATCTCCAGGAGTACGCCGTGGGCACGGTCTGCGCCGCGGTGCCGATCACGGCGGGTGCGGCGGTGGGCTGCCTGGCGCTGTCGATGCCGCTGGAGAACGCCCACCGGCTGCGGCAGGCGGCCGACGCGCTGAACCGGCGGGCCGCGCCGGTCCTGCTGTCGCTGGCGATCTGACCTGGGGCGGGGCTCCTCGGGGCCCGGCGGGCGGGGTGGTCGGGAGCACCCCGCGGAAGCAGGTAGTATTTCTTTTGTCAGCGCGCGCCGCTAGCTCAGTTGGTTAGAGCAGCTGACTCTTAATCAGCGGGTCCGGGGTTCGAGTCCCTGGCGGCGCACCTGCGAAGTGGGCGCCTCCGGTTTTCCGGAGGCGCCCACTTCGGCGTTCCGGCACTTACGCATGCCCCCCGCACGTGCGCGGTGGCCATTTCCGGCCCGGCGTACAGGGGGCGTACGAGGAGCGTGACCGGGGGCATCCCGCGCGGACACCCGGCCTCCGGTGGGGGCACCCGGCCCGCCACCCGTACGGGGATCCCGTACGGATCGGGGACGCGCGGGACGGTCGGGCTCCGGAGGCCGGGCGATCGGGGAAGCCGTGGCGGCGGGGGCCGGACGGCGGGCCCGGACGCGGCGGCGGACGGACGGCCGGGGTGGACGGCACCCGGGCACCCGCCGGTGGGGACGCCGCGTCGACGGGCCCGCCGTACGGCGGTCACCGGGTCAGGAGAGGTCGACGTCCGAGCAGGCGTAGAAGGCGTTGCCGGTGTCGGCGATGTTCCAGACGCCCAGGATGACGTGGTGCCCCTTCTTGCCGGTGGGCACGGTGCCCTGCTGCTGCCACGTGGCATCCGGCTGCTTGCCGCCCATCGGGACCTTCATGAACGGCTCGGGCTCCAGGTCGGCGCGGGTGAGCGGCTTGCTCGGGTCGTAGCCGTCCTTGGTGATGAAGTATGCGAAGTCCGTGGTGGCATGACGGGCGGTCAGCCGCCAGGTGAAGGTGTAGCCCTGGCCGCCGGAGAGCTTGGTGGCGGGCCAGTCGCCGCCGCGCGGGTCGTCCAGCTCGGCGAAGCCCTCGTTGCCACCGGAGCAGATCTTGCCGTCGGCGGGACCGGCCCCCGGGAAGCCCTTGGGGCCCTCGACGCTCTGCGGTTCGTACTGGATGGCGCCGCAGTTCTTGACGGCGCCCTGGGCGCAGAGTGCCTGACGGCTGACCGGTGCGTCGCTGTAGCCGTGGCTGGAGGCGCTGCTGGTGGACAACAGGGAGACACCGACGACGCCGAGCCCGATCACGGCGGCACTGAACCTCTTGCGCATAGTTCGCTCCTGGAGGACGTGGGGAGTTCCAACGACAGGGGGAATGTGCGGTGCGGTCTAGACCAATGCGAGGCTACGAGCGGATGCTCGACATGTCCAGACCAATAACAAACCGGGATTCCGGGGTCCGGGAACGAGGCGGCCGAGCGTGCGGCCGATGCCGGCGGTCGGCCGGGAGGGCCGCCGCCCCTACGGGATCCCGTACGGGAACGGGGCGAGCGGCCGGGCGGTCCCTCCGTACCCCCGTGGGGGCGTCGTACGGCGCGGCGGTGTGCCGGGGACGGTCAGGCCGCGGCGCTGAGGGGGGCGGAGGCCGGGGCGGCGGCGGACTGGATCAGTGCGGTGTAGGTGCGGCGCAGGGCGATCAGGGACTCCTGGGCCTCGCGGTAGACGGCGGCGTCGGGGCCGCCGCGGTGGGCGAGGGTGCGGACCGGGGCACAGTGCCGGTCCATGGCACTGAGCCAGGCACGGTGATGGGCCGGGAGATGCCGGCGGAGCAGTTGACGGCCGCCCTCCCCCATGCGGCGGCCGCCGATGCCGAGGACCGCGTCCGCCGCCTGGAGCACGGGCGGCTCCAGGGCGCCCTGCCCGGCGAGCGTCCCGATCACCTCGGACTGCCGGGCGGTCGCCGGGGCGTCCGCCAGCTCGGCGGCCTCTTCGTGGAGTTGGGCGCGGAGCGCGTGCTGGATGCGGACCAGGCGGCGCAGTGCCGTGCGGGTGGAGGAGTCGTCGGGGGCGCGTCCGGCGAGGGTTTCGGCGAGGCGGAAGAGCCAGATGCCGTGCGCCTCCAGGCGGGTCACGGCGAGCATCAGCCGGTCGAGGCGGCAGAGCGGCTCGCTCTCCGGGGCCCAGCGCACGATCGGTACGAGCTGTTCGGTGCGGGCGAGTTGATCGATCGGCAGATGGCGGCGGGGTTTGCGCTCCGGCGCCCAGTTGTGCAGCGACAGCGCGGGCAGCGCCACGAACTGGTCGTGGTCGATGCGGTGCGCGATGGCGGACCACAGGTCGAGGAAGCCGGTGTCGGCGCGCCGTCTGGCGGCCGGGGCCTGCGGGTCGAGCCCGGACCAGCCGCAGGCCACCGCGATCACGGCGATCCGCATCGCGGCGGCCTCCGCGTTGCGCGGGGAGAGCCGCGACACCCGCTGCCGCAGCGCGGTCAGCTCACCGGCCCGGCCGGACCGTTCGACCGCGGCGACGGCGTCCGCGGCGCCCGGCGCGAGGGCAGCGGTCCGCGCCAGGGCGTCCAGCAGGGTCCAGGTTCCGATCATGCTGCGCACCGGCGGCCGCTCCGGCAGGAAGCCGTGCGCCCGCGGGTCGTGGGTGCCCGCGCCCGCGGTACGGGCGTCGGCGTCGCCGGGCACGGCGCCCGCGGCCGTCCGGGGCTCGGGGCCGGAGCCCTGCCGGGGGACGGTCGCGGACCGGCCGGTGCGCTGCGCGGGTGGCACCGTCGGGCGGCGCCGCGCGGGGGCGGCCGTCTCCGGGGCTTCGGCGGTCGTGGTCCCGGTCGTCATCGTCGTCCTCACCGTCGTCACCGTCATCGCCGTCTCAGCACTTCCCCGCCAGCAGCCGGGCCAGGTGGGTGTCCAGCTCCAGGTACCGGTCCTCTTCGCCGGGCGGCACGATCGCCGCCGTCTGCTCCAGCCAGGCGGTCAGTTCCGTGGCCCGCACCGACAGTTCGCAGACGCTGTCGTCGCTGAACAGCTCGATGTGCACCCGGCGCCGCCCGTCCGCCGCGACCTGCGGCCACACCCGTACGTCGCCCTCGCCCTCCTCGCCGCGCACCCCGCCCAGCAGCAGTTCCCGGGCGAACACCCAGGTGGCGGCCGTCACTCCACGGCTGATGAAGGCGACCTCGACCTCGTACGGGCGGTCGCTGCGGTAGCTGAACCGGCCCGCCACCGGCACCTCGTCGTCCGGGCCGAGCAGCAGGGACATGTCGAGGGTGCGCTTGGCTGTCGACACCATGACGATCAACCTTTCCGAGGGAGGGACGGTCCCGGCGGACCCGGGCGGGGTGCGCGTCTTAGCAGACGTGAGGGGGCCTGACGGGGTTGCAAAAGGCAGGTAACGAGTGACGGAGACCATCGCGCCGGACGGCCGGTGACAGTCGCTTCGGCGGGCGGCCCGGGGGCACCGGCCCGCTACGACGGCCGGGCCCGGCAGCGGGCAGGGCGCGGGCGCCGGTGACCCCATCTGACCTGTTCGTACCGTGCGTTGATATCCCGTCATCGCTGCCACCTCCGTCCGTTCGCGCCTCGCCCCGCTCCCGTCCCAGCCTCGCAAGGGGCGCCCCGGGCCGCACGTCGGCGGTCCGGCCAATGGCGCAATACCGTGGCTTCGATCCTCACAGACCGTGGCGGACGCCCCACCTGCCGAAGGTCCCAAGATCACGGGACTTTCGCCCGGCCGGGCCCGTCGCCGCCCGAGCCCCACGGCCGTGTGATGCACCTCACCGCCCTTGGAGGCATGAAAAGGCCCGGGGTGGTCCGGAGTGGCCGGGGGAACCCGGGAAGGTCGTGTAAAGTTCTTCAGGTCAGCGGGCGCCGCTAGCTCAGTTGGTTAGAGCAGCTGACTCTTAATCAGCGGGTCCGGGGTTCGAGTCCCTGGCGGCGCACAGACAGGCGAAAGGCCCCCACTCCGGTGGGGGCCTTCGTCGTATGCCCAGGTCCGGGCCACGTCCGGCCGGTTCAGTGCGCGGCGCCCCCGGTGTCGTACCCGCTCAGGAAGGCCGAGACGACCACGGTCGGGGCGGTGGGGCGGCGGGTGATCAGGCGGAGTTCGGCGCGGTGCGGGTCGCGGGCGGCGGTGGCCGTGGCGGGCAGGGCCTTGCCGGGCGGGTAGAGC